>CAZRHZ010000029.1:0-14389 GCA_964599995.1 uncultured Anaerolinea sp.
GGACGATTGTTCGGACGATTGTTCGAGGGTCCCTTGCCTAGGATGTGATGCTATTTAACGATGTGCTTGGCGCCTTCTCTCAACGCTTCATAATTCTTGGGTAGCAGCTTTTGATGGCGCTCAGGCAGATGAGCCTTGAGTGCAGTTTCCACCGCGCTGATGGGCAGGATGGGCACATTGGCCAAAAAAGCACCCAACAACACCATGTTGGTCATGCGCTGGTCGCCGATCTTTTCAGCGATGGCGGCTGCATCCACATAAACCACGCGGATGTCGGTGCGGGTGGCTTTTCGATCCACCATGGAGGAGTTGATCACCAGCAAGCCGCCGGGAGCAACCATGTCTTCATATTTGTCGAGCGAAGGCCGATTCATGGCGATCACCGCGCTGGGATTCAACACCAGCGGAGAGCCGATCTCTTCATCAGAAACGATGGTGGTGCAATTGGCAGTTCCACCGCGCATTTCAGGACCATAAGAGGGGATCCAGGTGACGTTCTTGCCCTGATCCATGCCCGCATAAGCTAAAAGTTGGCCTCCAAAGAGCACGCCTTGACCGCCAAAACCCGCAATGATAATCTCGGTTTGCATTAGACTCTCCCTTTAGAGTTTGATCTCGGTCAGCGCCGGATGGATCTTGTAATCGCCCAACGGATAATAGGGGATCATCTTCTCATTCAGCCATTTGATGGAATTGAGAGGGGTCATGCCCCAGTTGGTCGGGCAGATCGACAACATTTCGACCATCGAGAAGCCAAGTCCGCGTACCTGGGTCTCAAAAGCCATGCGGATGGCTTTTTTGGCCAGACGGATGTTCTTGGCGTCGCTCAGCGAGCGCCTGACGATGTACGAGGTGCCATCCAGGGTGCTGAGCATTTCGGAGACCCGGATGGGATAACCCTGCGTCTCGACATCCCGACCAGTGGCAGACGAGGTGGTTTTTTGTCCAGGCAAGGTGGTGGGGGCCATTTGACCGCCGGTCATGCCGTAGTTGGTGTTGTTTAAGAAGAAAACGGTAATGTTCTCTCCGCGCGTGGCAGCGTGCACGATTTCGGCCATGCCAATGGACGCCAGATCGCCATCGCCCTGATAAGTGAAAACCACCTGTTCGGGCAGCACACGTTTGATGCCGGTGGCCATGGCGGGCACACGCCCATGCGGGCCCTGCACAAAATCAGTGTTCACGTAGTTGTACTCAAACACTGAACAGCCCACCGAAGCCACACCGATGGTCTTGCCGCGAATGCCCATCTCGTCGATGACTTCCGCGATCAGGCGGGTGGCCACGCCGTGCGTACAGCCCGGGCAGTAATGGGTGGAGGTGGTGGTCAAGGCTTCAGGTCGTTGATAGACCAGGGTTTCAGATTCCAAATTATTAAGCGTCATGCTTCACTCCTCTATCGATTTGCCAGTTCGCGTTTCAGCCAGCGATCGCGCGGATGTCCGTCTTTGGCGGGCGGGTTCTTCACCATACGGTGAATTTCATCCAACACTTCATCGGGGAAGGGAACCACACCACCCGGGCGTCCCAGGAATTCGGTCGGTATTCTAAACTGGGAAGCCCCCATGACATCTTCCAGCATTTGGCCGGCGTTCATTTCAACCACCAGCATGCCCTTCACCTTATCGATCAAGTTGGCGTAGACCTGTTTGGGGAACGGGTTGACCGTGATCGGGCGGATCAAGCCAACTTTAATGCCTTCTGCCCGGGCGCTGCGCACAGCGCTGAGGGCGATGCGTCCGCAGGAACCGAAACCGGTCACCACGTATTCCGCGTCGTCCATGAAATATTCCTTGAAGCGTACTTCGTTGGCCTCAACCTGCTGCCAGCGTTTCAATAAGCGGAAGTTCATCTCCATGTGGGCGGGAGGATCGAGGTTAATGGAGGTAAGGATGCGGCGGTCTCTTCCTTCACAGCCTCCCACCGACCAGCTTGGAAAACTGGTCTTCAACTTCTGCATAGGGGGCAGTTCGCAGGGTTCCATCATCTGTCCGATGGAGCCATCCGTCAACACCACCACCACGGATTGATATTTTTCAGCCAGATCAAAAGCGAGCACGGTCAAATCCACTGATTCCTGCACGCTGGCGGGTGCCAGCACGATGCTGCGATAATCGCCGTGACCGCCGCCGTGCACCATTTGGGTGTAGTCGGCCTGTGAGGGGGCAATGTTGCCCAGGCCAGGACCGCCGCGCATCACATCCACCATCACGATGGGCAGTTCAGTGGCGGCGATGTAAGAAATGCCTTCCAACATCAGGCTTACACCAGGGCTGGAGGAGGAGCTCATCACCCGGTGACCGGTGCAGGCCGCGCCGTAGACCATATTGATGGCGGCCAATTCGCTTTCAGCCTGTACAAACGCTCTGCCCAATTCGGGCATGCGATGAGACATATATTCAAGCAGTTCCGTCTGGGGAGTGATCGGGTAGCCGAAATAGGCTACCACACCCGCGCGAACTGCAGCTTCAGCAACGGCTTCGTTGCCTTTCATGAGTTCTTTGGTCATGCGGTTCCTCCTAAGCGGGATTCCGGTCGGTGCCGGTTTTTTCACGATAAACGGTGATCGCGGCTTCAGGGCACATGACGGAGCAAATTCCGCAGCCTGTGCAGTTTTCCGTGATCATGATGGCGGGGTGGTACCCTTTGGCAGTAATACGATCATTCGCGAGAGCCAGCACCTGCTGCGGACAGGACGAAACGCACAATTCACAGCCTTTGCAGTATTTCTCGTCGACAACGATCCGACCTTTAAGGGGCATTCATTCCTCCTGAAAAAGAATCCCGTTGCCGGGTGGTTGATCAAAGGATACGTTCACACCTCTAATCATTACCATTATCATCCGATTTGAAAGGGGTGTGTAGTGTCACTCTTCCTGCATGGCAGATACATCTTTCCTAATGATTGTCATGCTTGTCGAAAGATTATTTCAGGAAGTTTCGAGAATGATTTTTTCATGGGTTGGCTTGACATTTATACGCCATTGGCGTATTATGATTTTGTGGATATTGAAGAAACTTCATTTTTCACCAAACATGTATATGAATATCTATCTGATGATGAATATTGCGATCTTCAAATTGCTTTGTGTAAAAATCCAGGCTTGGGCAGGATAATCCCAGGTACAGGGGGAATCAGAAAACTTCGTTGGGGTTTGGAACACAAAGGAAAGAGAGGTGGTTGTAGAATCATCTATTACTGGTTCAATCTTCAAGGGAAAATACTACTGCTGTTCATTTATCCAAAAAGTGAACAGGAAGATTTATCCACCGATCAGATTAAGATTTTGGGACACATTGTTGACGAAGAAAAAGGTAAAGGTAAAGCAGAAAATGAAAAATGAGATGTTCGATGAATTGGTAGAAAGCGTTAGAGAAGGTATGGCTATTATGAGAGGTGAACAAAAGCCTTCACGTTCCTTCCATATCACTCCCTTTGACGTCAAAGCCATTCGTCACAAATACGGTTTCTCGCAAATCGAATTTGCAACAATGCTGGGGATCAGCGTGAATACCCTGCAAAACTGGGAACAAGGCCGAAGAAAACCAACCGGCACAGCAAAAATTCTGCTGGAAGTAGCTGATAAATACCCTGAAGCGCTATTAGGCACGATAAAAAATGCAGGGAAAAATCCCTCATAAATAAAAACCCATTTAATGAGGTGAGAGTCCATGCAAGGATCCACTTTAGTTCAAGGATCCGATTCCTGTAAAAAGGAATCGGATCCTTGCCCGAAAACGAAAATGGAGCAGCCATTAACCACTGCTCCATAAAAACATGCTTCGTTTTTCAACCTTCCTGCAACTTTTTTTTAATCCCCGATCCATTCAACGATGGTGGCTTCACCCTGCCCCACTCCCACGCACAGGGTCGCGAGACCATAGAACGAACGCTTCGCTGAGGGAGCGCGCCTCTGCATTTCGTGCACCAGGGTGGTGAGGATGCGCGCACCGGAGCATCCCAGCGGATGGCCGAGCGCGATGGCGCCGCCATTGACGTTGACAATTTCCTGGTTCAGGTGCAGGTCGCGCATCACGGCCAAAGACTGCACCGCGAAAGCCTCGTTCAATTCCACCAACTGCAGGTCCTCAATCACCAGGTGGGCGCGTTTGAGCGCTTTTTGCACGGCGGGGACGGGACCCAGCCCCATCACGCGCGGTTCGACTCCCGCGGATGCCGAAGCCACCACACGGACCAATGGTTTCAAGCCCAGGGCTTTGGCTTTCTCCGCCTCCATGATCAACAGGGCAGAAGCCCCGTCGTTCATGCCGGAGGAGTTGCCCGCGGTGACACTGCCGTTCACCCTGAACGAAGGTCGCAGTTTGGCCAGCGTCTCCATATTAGTGTCGCGGCGCGGACGTTCATCCTGCTCAACCATGACCGGTTCGCCCTTTTTCTGCGGTACGGGCACCGGAATAATCTCTTCTGCGAAACGGCCAGAATCCATGGCCGCGATGGCGCGTCGGTGGCTTTCGACCGCGAACTGGTCTTGTTCTTCACGTGTGATGCCGGTACGTTCCGCGATGTTCTCGGCGGTCTCGCCCATGGCGTCGGTGCCGTGCATTTCCACCATACGCGGGTTGGGATAGCGCCAACCCAGTGCCGTGTCGTAGGCGGTCAGATTGCCAAATGCGAATCCATTCTCGGCTTTTGGCAGAGAATAAGGGGCGCGCGACATGCTCTCCACACCGCCCGCGATGAACACCTCACCCGAACCGGCGCGGATGGAGTTGCAGGCCGCGTTGATCGCGCTCAAGCCTGAGGCGCACAAGCGGTTGAAGGTCAAGCCTGGCACGCTGACCGGCAACCCAGCGAGCAGGGCAGACATGCGCGCCACATTGCGGTTATCCTCGCCGGCCTGATTGGCACACCCGAGGTAGACATCGTCGATCAACGCGGGGTTCAAATTGCTGCGTTCCACGATCTTCTTTATCACCAGCGCTGCAAGATCATCCGGTCGTACACGGGCCAGCGAACCTCCCAGCGCTCCAATGGGTGTACGTACAGCATCCACAATCACTGCATCAGTCATGCTTGACCTCCAGAAATTTTGTGCAACGCCTTGATTCTACCATTTTTGGGGTCACTCTGTTTTGCTGCTGATTGAGTCAGATAGTGGCTCTACCCTGTCTTTTCAGAGGCGCTCTTGAAAGACAAACCAAGGATCTGGTCGAGAGCAGAGTTGTGAATACATGTTTTCATTTCGAAAGATTGAAGGATCAAATCCAATTGTTTTTCGGTCTTCCCAATAAATGGTTCGACAAATACCCATTGCAGTTGATCCGCTGTGTAGGTGCTCATTGCAGCCTGTGCAAAGTAGCGCTTATTGGTGGCCGCATCGACCTCAGGCACATAGGAACCAATAGCCTTACTTAACCCATCGATATGTTTCTCGATTTCGCCTGAAAAACCAGCCAACCAACCGAAATCGGTACCGAGCATTCGCTTTGCATCCAACATGGGTTTTATGGCACGCATATATTCAGATCCCGGGTCTAATTGGATCCAACCCATCGAACCCACATCCTTGTAAGTCCAGAAGGTCCAATGCACGCCGCATTCATTGTACGTCCGCATCTGATCGGCAAAGGCCAGAATTTGGCCGCCCGCTTTACCCGAGGCATGTGAATTATTAAACCCAAATTCACCCACCAACAAGGGCGCCTGGTGTTTTTGGCAAAAATGATAAGCTTCAGTCGCCGCGAATTGCTCCTTGATACGGTCTTGATTCCAGAAGACCCCATCCACTTCAACCGGGTACGTGTCCAATTGGGATGTGCTTACCCCAATATAATTGTGACTGCTATAAAGCACGTTGGAGTCATCAGGTGGGGACATTTTTTCGAATAGAACTGAGTAATAATCCCCTTCGAGCATGAGAATATGTTTGCGATCCACTGCACGAATGGCTTCAACAGCTTCATGGTAAATACGGTTTAAGTTATCCCAATCTGCTTCATATTGATCGTCGCGCAAGAAACGCCCAAAGGGGGCATTGGACAAGGGTTCATTGATCAAATTGTAGGCGGCCACAACAGCACGATCACGATAACGGAAAGCAATTTCCTTCCAGAGTTCATAAAAGCGATCTTGAAAAACCTTTTGGCCCCAAAATTGGGTGATGCGGCTACTGTTATCGCAATGCCAATCGCAATTCTGCCAGCCCTGTACCGAATGCAGGTCAAGGATCACATAGACGCCCCATTTTTCACACCAGTCAAGCACCTGGCCGAGCCTTTGAAATCCTTTTTCGATGTATTGGTTCGGTGCATCATCCCGTTCAAAATGGCGGTAATTTAGCGGCAACCTGATAACATTTGCTCCGGATTCATGTAAAAAACGGACATCGTCTTCAGTAAAGAAATAATCCAACATGCGTTCAAAGAAGAAGGCTGCTTTATCAGTACCGAGCTCATGCGCCATTAAAGATTTCAAAGCAGATTCTGAACCGGAATACCCATTAATAAAATGCTCCATGTTCATCCATCCGCCGATATTCACGCCATGCAGATGAATGGGTCGGCCTTGTAGATCGCAAATCCTTCCTTCAATAACTTTCAAGAATTCCATAGATCAGCCTTTCAATCCGGTCATCTTAATGCTTTGAATGAATTGTTTCTGAGCAATGATAAAGAGAATGATGATCGGTAGATTCGTCAACACTGAGGCAGACATCAAAAGGGTCCAATTTACATAATGCTCGTTTTGAAGAGCTGAAAGCCCCACCTGCAAGGTGCGGTGTACGTCTGTGCGGGTCATGATCAGCGCCCATTGGAATTCATTCCAGGCCCACTGGAAGGTCATCAAACCCAACGTCGTGATGATCGGCTTGGAATTGGGCAACAGAATATGCCAAAAAAAGGTGAACGGATTGCAGCCGTCCAATTTGGCCGCATCTTCCAATTCAGATGGGAAACCCAAGAAGAACTGCCGCATCAAAAAAGTGCCATAGGCTGACCCAATAAACGGCAAGATCAATCCCGATAAAGAATCGATGAGTTTTAACTTGCTCATGGTCACAAAATTCGGGATCATGGTCACCGCAGACGGAACCATCATGGTAACCAGGAAGAGGAAAAAGATGAAATCACGCCCGGGAAATTTGATCTTGGCAAAGGCATAACCGGCCAGCGAACAAGTGATCAATTGTCCGAGCGTGATGATGCTGGCAACTTTGATCGTGTTCCAAGCGTAGGTCATGAATGGCAAACGTTCGATCATTTCGATGTACGCACTGAAATTCAGCGGCCATGAAATGGAAAAGGCAGGTGTTGAAAAAACTTCGTTGGGAGCTTTAAACGAAGTAACTACGCTCCACAAGAAAGGAATTAGCATGGAAATTGCGCCAATGGATAAAACCAAATAAAGCAATCCTTTTACGGAGAGATGAAACACGCTTTTTCTGGTGGTCAGATTCGAGTTCATCGTCTACTCCTCTCCATACACCCAGCGGCGGCGCAGCACCCACTGGATAAGGGTCAAAATGAGGATTGCGAAGAAAAGGACAAACGCAATCGCTGCACCATAACCCATGTGAAGATACTTAAAAGCCTGTTCCCAAATGTAATAACCGATCAAATAGGTAGCTCGTGCAGGACCGCCCTTGGTCATGTTGTAAACAAGATCAAAACTCTGGAACGAACTGATCATGGCTGTGATCATGGTAAAGAAGATCGCCGGAGAGATCAGTGGAATGATGATCCCAAAGAATTTTTGTACCTCACCCGCGCCATCGATCGCTGCTGCATCATGTAAATCTTTTGGCACATCCTGCAAGGCAGCCAGATAGATGATCATATTGAATCCCAGACTGCGCCATACAGTCACAATGATCACCGCAAGCATCGCATACCGTGTATCTGTCAGCCACTTGATCGAAGAGATGCCAAACAACCCCAGGAATTGGTTCAGAATCCCATAGTTGGAGTCGAAGATCCACAGAAAGACCAGGGCGATGGCAACCGTGGAGGATATTACTGGAATATAGTAAGCCGTGCGAAAGAAAGTCAACCCGCGTATCTTTTGATTCAAAATGACCGCCAAAACCAAAGATAGAGCTAACGATAAAGGCACGCTAACAAACGTAAAATATAAAGTGTTGAAGAGAGTCTTTACAGCCACTGGATCTGTGAAGACCTTTTCATAGTTGCTGATACCTACAAATTTTGGCGCATTGATCAAATTCCAATCGGTGAAACTGATGCCAAATCCGCTGACCACGGGAATGATCACAAAAACCAGAACAAACAAAAAACCCGGGGCAACGAGAAGATATCCCCAGATGGCTTCTCGCCAGTTGACTTTACTTTTATGGCGGGTGGCTGCAACCATGACACACTCCTGCATTTGTAAACTACCGTTCTTTTTTATTATCCAACAAAAAGGGTGAGAAACCTATACCAGCAGGTTCTCACCCTGATTGTTAGTGATCAGAACCGGATAAGAATCGCGAGTTATTCGGCGATCATTGCATCGATTGCGATACAGGCATCGGTCATGGCCTGTTCAACTGTCTTGGTTCCAGCGAGAGCCTGATCGAGCTCGGGTTGGATGGCATCCATCATTTCCTGGAAACGGGGATGTTCAGATAGTCTCTGACCGAAAGCAGTCGAGTCCATGAAGACTTCAGGATGCTCAGGAGAAGTACCCTTCATCGAGGAAACGAAGATGGATTCGGCCACAGATTGAACAGCAGAGATCTCAAATTTGCCTTCTTGGCGGATGGTTGACCCTTCAACACCTGTTGCAAATTTGATGAACTCCCATGCAGCCGCTTTGTTGGCGGATGCGGAAGATATGGCGTAGGCATTGCTATAGAGGAAAGTGCCCTTTACAGTGCCAGCGGGATTTTCGGCAACATCCCACGTGAAGGTGGTGATGTTCGCGTTGAAAGGAGCAACAGCCCACGGACCTGCATCGTACATGGCCAGCTTGCCAGAGATGAAGCGGTCATAATCACCCTGTGAAGCTTGAGCTTCTGCGTTGGCGGTAATGCCATCTTTGGTGGAAAGGTCAACGTATGCCTGCATGGCCTGAAGTCCTTCAGGAGTGGTAAGCGCACATTGTGTGCCATCAGCGCTAAGAACATTGGTGTCAAACAGGAACAGGTACATCGGCCACCATGCCGGACCATAACCATATTGATCAGTAATTCCATCGCCATCGGTATCTTTGACAAATTGCTGGCCAACTTCCACCAGCTTGGCCCAATCCCAGGTGCTGTCGGGGTAAGCAATTCCTGCATCGTCGAACAAATTCTTGTTGAAATACAAAACGTTGTCAGAGAATGTAGCGGGCAAACCAAACAGAACGCCATCTACAGTGTGCATATCGAGGGTGTTGGCATAGTAGATGCTGGTATCGTAAGTCTCATTCGCCACGTAATCATTTAATGGCTCGAGAGCTTCAAGACCTGCATACTTTCTCAGGTTTTCGAAATTCATTGAGATTACATCCGCAGGTGTACCGGCAGCAACATCGGCTGTGTATTGGGTGTAGATATCATCGTAGCTGGTTTGTTCAAGCTGGACATCAATCTCAGGATGAGCGGCTTCAAACGCGGCTACAACAGCTTCTTCCACCTCAGGATTATCGTGGGCAAAGAAGGTCATCACCCGAATGGTAACGGGTTCAGCTGCAACGGCTTCAGTCGCAACCACTTCGGTGTTGGCGGTAGTGGGAGCTACTTCATCAGTCGCGACAGGTGCGGCCTTTGCACAACTAGCCAATAACATACTCGCAACCAGCACGAGCACAACCAGGACGAACATGTTTCTTTTCATTGATTCTCTCCTTCTTGATGATTTTACCTTCTGAATGTAAAACGGACCTTATGTTTTCTTTTGGATCAAATTGTGTTTCTTGGCGATTCGACGAGCCAGCTTTGTTTCATTTATTGAGTTTCATTATTGACATCAGAACAGAACGTGCTATATTTATATTAGTTATTTCATGACTTATTTTATATCTAAAAATAACGTTTGTCAACTAGGAATTTTTAACAAATTATCGCGAAATGAAAGGCACTTTCTACGATGGAAAAACAAGACCCACACAACGCCGATCACTCCTCCACGAATCACGATCGAGAAGCGTTTTGCACTTCACTTCTAAATAAAATGACCCTTCAGGAAAAGATCGGTCAAATGATCCAGGTAGACCTGTCGTGGAAACAAGATGTCAAAGGATTAATGAGAAACGGACAGATCGGTTCGCTGCTCAGTATTCGCGAACCCGACGTGATCAACGAATATCAACGCATCGCAGTCGAAGAATCCAGGTTGGGGATCCCCGTGCTGGTGGGAAACGATATCATTCATGGCTATCGTTCCATCTTTCCAATTCCCTTGGCATTGGCAAGCAGTTGGGACACATCTTTGATCGAAGAAGTCGCCCAGGCTACCATCTCAGAAGCTCTGGCCACTGGAACAACCGTCAACTTTTCACCCATGGTGGATATCAGCCGCGATCCGCGCTGGGGAAGGATCGCAGAAGGCGCCGGAGAAGACCCTCACTTAACTTCCTCAATTGGGCAAGCCTGGACACGCGGTTTTCAAACTTTTCAAGACAAAAAAGGTCGCTCTGCCGCCGCTTGCGTGAAGCATTTTGCTGCCTATGGGGCCGCTGAATCTGGTAAAGATTACAACACCACAGACATGTCAGAGCGGCGCTTGAGAGAAGAATATCTTCCTCCGTATCAAGCAGCCATCGACGCAGGCGTAAAATCGATTATGACCTCGTTCAATGATTTTAACGGTGTTCCAGCCACTGCCAACACATTCCTGCTGCGACAAATCCTGCGCAAAGAATGGGGATATGAGGGGGTCGTTTTCAGTGATTATGACTCCATTGGCGAACTGGTATTGCACGGTTTTGCTCGGGATCACAAAGAGGCAGCTCTGCGCAGCATTCTCGCCGGAGTCGATATCGACATGATGGGAGACGCCTATCATTTTCATCTGGCAGACCTGGTGCAAGAAGGTCAAGTGTCTGAAGCAATGATCGATGAAGCTGTCCTCCGCATCTTGAGATTGAAGTATGATCTGGGATTGTTTACCGCCCCCTACATTGATGAAAATAACATCGAATCAACTTTGTTCCAGCCAGACACCTTGCTATTAGCAGAAAAAGCGGTCGCCAACAGCACCATTTTGCTCAAGAACGACGAATCGCTTCTGCCGCTAAGAACTTCAGGTAAAACCATCGCATTGATCGGCCCAATGATTGATGAACAGCAAAGCCTGTTAGGGTGCTGGAGTTTTGACGGGGACCCCAATGGCGTTGCCACCCTGGCCGATACCTTGCAAATCAACCTGCCCCACGATACTAAATTGCTGATAGAAAAAGGATGCCAGATCTCAGGGGCTGAAACTGATTTTACAAAAGTGGTTGACATTGCCACCCAGGCTGATCTCGTCATTTTGGCGGTTGGTGAATCTGATACCATGAGCGGAGAAGCCCATTCACGCGCCTTTCTTGGACTACCTGGCAGTCAACAGGATCTGGTCAATGCGATTGCCTTGACAGGTAAACCAATCATTGCGATCGTTTTTGCCGGTCGACCACTGGTCTTGACGCAATTGGAAAAAAAGGCAAGCGCCCTGATCATGGCCTGGCATGGAGGTACTCGTGCAAGCCAGGGGCTTTGCGACATATTGTTGGGCCGCGTGAACCCCTCCGCCAAGACCACCACCTCCTTCCCCCGCTCTGAAGGGCAGATACCCGTCTACTATGCTCATAAAAGCACCGGCAGACCCATCGAATCAAGCGGTACTTTACAATTCAATCAGGCTCACAAATCTTCTTATCTGGATGAAAGCAACACCCCTCTTTACCCGTTTGGGTTCGGTTTAAGTTACACAACGTTTGATTATTCTGACATTGAAATTACCCCGAAAATAGTTAGCCCTGAAGAAACCCTCGTTATATCAGCTATCATTAAAAACAAAGGGAATATGGAAGGGGCTGAGATTGTACAGCTTTATACGCGCGATCTCGTGGGTTCGGTAACACGTCCGGTAAAAGAATTAAAGGATTTTCAAAAAGTCACTCTTCTGCCAGGTGAGAGTCGGAGAGTAATATTCCGCTTGCCAGTCAATCAATTGACCTTCCTGGATCAAGAGCTGCACTCGATCATCGAACCGGGGTTGTTCAAGGTTTGGATTGGCCCCAACTCATCAGAAGGACTTGAAGCATGTTTTGAGGTGTCATAGAAGAATCTGCAGTATATAATTATCCATGAAACAATCGGGTGCCTAACCCATCTAAATCGTTTGTTCTGGAAAACGGATGAAATATCATAAACCGACCCATCAAGACTTGCGCCGCACGAACCGCGCTGAAATCCTGCGCAAGTATTATTTCGACGGACCAATATCGCGTTTAGATGTCAGCCATCAAATTGGGGTGAGCCCGGCAACGGTAACCAATATTACCAATGACCTGCTGGAAAAAGAAATCCTGCTTGAAACGGGCATTAAACGCTCTGAGGGCGGGCGCCCCAGCATGTTGATCACGTTCAATCCGGAATATGGCTATTTTATCGGCGTTGAAGTGGGTGAAACATTCATTCAGGTGGAGTTGTTTGATATTTTGTTTAACTCCTGCCAGAAGGGATTCTACCCACTATCTGAGCCAAAGATCAAACCCAAGCAGATCGTTAACGGTATGATCGAGGGAATCGAAGGGGTGATCAAAAAGGCAGGACTGACCGAAAAGAATATCATCGGGGTGGGCATTGGATTCCCCGGGCTGGTTGACCCCATCAAAGGCGTATCAATCTTCACCCCAAACTGGGGCTGGCATAATGTGTCTATTACCAGCGCGCTGCGAGAGCGCTTATCCATCCCGATGTATCTTGATAATGGTGCAAAGGCCATGGCCATGGGTGAAGCGGTTTTCGGGGCTGGCCGCGGTGTTAACCATGTGGTGGTTCTATTGGTGGGTACCGGTGTGGGCAGCGGCATCATCACAGATCGAACTCTTTTTCGAGGGTCAGCCAATAATGCCGGTGAGTTTGGACACACCACCCTCAACAGCGAGGGTCCCTTGTGCCGTTGTGGCAGCCACGGCTGCATGGAAGTATATATTGGCGCAAATGGGATCATCGATCGGTACAATTCGTTGATCAAAGATGACCAACAACCGCCACGTGATGATCAAATTGCTGTGATCAAATACCTGATGAACGCTGCAGACGAGGGAAAACCTGAAGCCGTGCAGACGATCAACGAAGCCATCCATTATTTGGGAGTGAGTATTGCCAATCTCCTCAACGCGGTCAATCCTGAATTGCTGCTGTTAGGGGGTTGGTCCGGTTTACTGTTCGGAGGGCGTTATCTTGCCCAAATTGAAGAGGTCGTTTCGCATTACGCCTTGCAACAATCCCTCGCCAAAACAACCATCAGGTTATGTCAATTGGGACAAGGGTCGGTTGCCAAAGGCGCTGCCGCCTTGGTACTTGAACATTTCTTCGAGACCGCCGGAGATTCCGAAACGGTCATGGTCGGTGGAAAAATCATCAGCAAAGAAAAAAGAGCTGGCTGATCCATCCACGATTATTACTTCAAAACAAGAGGGGTTAGTCGAGCTACAGTGTGCCAATTCATTTATAATTAAGGCTAATGTTAGTATTCCAAATAAAGTGGCCAAAATGAAGCACATGGTGCATCTAAAACCTGGTTGCCCGTTCGTTCAACTTTGTCTTGTTCTAGCCTTCGTTGTCATGCTGACGAGCTGTGGCGGAGCAGGAGGTTCTAGTCCCGCGACTGGAACCGGACGCACCTACGAAGTAAACGCGGAATTAATCGGTTTTTATGAAACACTGGGGGGAGAACCCGTTTTTGGGCCCCCCATCTCAAAAAAGTTCGAACGTTCTTCGCTGCTTTGTCAGTACACTGTCAGCGCCTTGATCTGTTTCAATCCTGTTTACAACGGTATCAACCGTTTTACACTCGCTCCTCTGGGGAATGAACTCGACCTGCGCGAGGAACCCACAGCAGCAGAATCGGGCAGCAGTACGATCGTGAACGGCTATGCGATCTATCAGGAGTTCGTTCCCTTTTACGATCAGTTCTCAGGCAGCACATACGCGGGCAACCCCATCTCTTCTGTGCGCTTTAACTACGCTCGCGGGCGCATTGAACAGTTCTTTGAGAACGTCGGCTTCTATCGGAATTTTAGCGACCCGCCCGGCACTGTGCGGCTGCTGGCCTACGGCGCTGCAGCCTGCATCAAAGGATGCCGTTACGAGGCAGCTTTTGAAGCCGCCCTGTCTGACCTGCCCGCTTCCATCACCACCCGTTCGCTGATGGACGATCTCGACCTCTCCGACAAGGACGCGTTTGGCGAAGCGCTTTCCGCGCCCTACGTGGCCGCCGATGGTAACCT
>CAZRHZ010000029.1:14489-21893 GCA_964599995.1 uncultured Anaerolinea sp.
GCGGTCAGCGGCGATGGGAACCTGACCCTGGAGGTCAGCGTGCTGCGCAATCCGCTGGCGGCCGCAGATGAACAACGCATCGACATCCGCGTGCTGGACGCGGCCAATGGCCAGCCGCTGCAGGACATCGAAGCAGAGTTGCGCATCGGTCTGCCGGATGGATCGAGTGAAAGCCAATCCTTCCCAACCACTGACGCCAGCGGGAACGCGTCGCTGGTGTTGCCCGCGCTTAAAAAGGTCTCCAACGGTACGATAGTGACCTGGCAGGTCTGCCTAAAAGTCAATGAAATTTGTCAAACGGGGAATTATCTGATCTGGAGCAATCCCTGATCAGGGGTTGGCCTCTCCGAAAAGTTCCACCTTTGTAATGCTCCCCCCAATGCTGTAAATATTGAGCGAGAACGAGGCGGATTCGCCGGGGTTGACCGCGCTGGTGGATTCAAAGCGCCGGATGCCGACGATCTGACCCGCTTCATCGTAAGCCACGGCAGCGACCATGATCTTACCGGCTGTGCCCGCGGAGGCGTCCAGAATGGCCTGGCCGGTGACCATCACCGAAAGCCCGTTGGCTGAAATGGAGATGGAAGGCTCCGGCACGCTGATGGTGGCTGCCTGGAGGGAGGTGGGGGTGCCCGTCTGATTCACGCTGCTGGTGGTCAGCATTTCCAGGCTGGCGACAGCGTTCTGCGCCACTGGCGGAGGGAAATAAGCGAACAGGGGCAGGCTGCCGCCGCTGGCGATGCGACTGAGGGGCACCAGCGCTTCCTGGCTGGTCACTTCTCCACTGCCGGGAGCGGATAGGTGGAACACCGCGCTGACATCTTCCACCATCATCTCCTGCCCGTTGGTAACTTGCGCGAAACAGTACAGCCCGCCGCTCAACGAGGGCGTGCAGCTTGGTTCGCCCGCAGTCAGCGGGTAGGGTGTGGCGGATGGCAGGGTCTGGGTAGGTCCCTCAGCGCTGTGGCCGGGGATGATGAGCGTCATGCCTGCACCCAGCAGGTATGGGTTGACGGAGGGGTTGGCTGCCTTGAGCTCATCCGTGGTAATACCGAAATTGGCGGCAATTTCGAACATGGTATCATCCGACTTCACCACGTAAGTGAAGGGAGTGGCGGTTAAGGTGGGTGAGGGCGTGGAGGTCGGTTCGTCCAACGAGGTGGGCGTCACGGAGGGCGTCAGAGTGTTGGTGAGGAAGGGCGTCAGCTCCTGCCCCTCGAAGAGCGAGGAGGGCGTGGAGGTGACGGTGGGTGCGGTCGTCTGGCAGCCCGCCAAAAGTATCACAGAGAGGAGCAGCAGCCCGACAGAGTGAATGTTTCTCATGTTTCGGATTATACCCGAGAAACAGGTGGGGTTAAAGCCCGTGAATCTACAATAGATATTTAGTTAAAAAGGAGTAGATAATGTATAACTAAATTAACAAAAAGTGGGAAAAGGAAAAATGAGAGTCTGCATTCATCGAGGAAGTAATCAAATAGGCGGTAATTGTGTTGAACTTGAAAGCCTTGGTCAACGATTGTTGGTCGATCTGGGGTTACCTTTGGATGCCGAAGAAAACTCGCCTGAATATTTACCAAACGTTAATGGATTGGATGGAAAAGACTCATCATTATTGGGAGTTTTAATATCACATGCACATCTGGATCATTTTGGCTTGCTTGCTCACATTTCTCAAACCATCCCTGTTGGAATGGGGCCTGCGGCTCGAAAAATCATTGAAGCTGCATCACCGTTTTTGCCAGGGAAATGGACAACGCCTGCGAAAGGTTGGGATTATCGATCCGGGGAGACTTTTCAGATTGGAAATTTCTATATCACACCATTTCTTATCGACCATTCAGCATATGATTCCTATATATTGATGATAGAGAGTGATGGAAAAAGGGTTTTCTATAGCGGTGATCTGAGAGCTCATGGACGAAAAAGTGCCCTTTTTGACCACATGATACAGGATCCACCGAAGAATATTGATGTGCTATTTCTGGAAGGATCAAGTCTTGGAAGGTTAGATATTGGCCAAAATTTCCCATCTGAAACGGATTTAGAAGAACAGTTAACGACTGCCTTCCATTCAACCAATGGATTGGTCTTGGTACATGCATCTTCGCAAAATATTGACCGCATTGTGTCAATCTTGAGAGCATGTAAACGAAGTGAGAAGAAATTAATCATTGATCTATATACTGCGGTAATTCTCGAAGCAACTGGCAATCTTAAGATACCTCAATCGAATTGGGCAGATGTTTGCTTGTATATTCCCCAATCACAACGTGTTAAGATAAAACAAAAAGGATGGTTTGAACTTCTAAAACATCATTCTTCAAATCGCATATTTTTAGAAGATCTGGAAAAGAGGAAAAATGAATCGGTAATGCTCTTCAGACCACTTCATTGTCCTGATCTCGAAAAAAGCCATTGTTTAGAAGGTGCAACTTACATATATTCACAATGGGAAGGATATTGGGAAGGTGAATCATTTCGAGAATTGCGGCTATGGTTAAAACGCAATAATATTCCAAAGATCAGGATTCACACATCCGGTCACGCCAGCCTTGACAACTTGAGAGATTTCTCCAATGCCATAAACCCCAAGAAAGTTGTCCCAATTCACACTTTCTTTCCTGAATGCTATCCAAAATTGTTTTCAAATGTAGAAATTCATAAAGATAATGAGTGGTGGGAGGTCTAGATGAGAAAAATATCTGAAAAATTCATGAATGATTTTATCCAAAAAGATGGTGTTCTGTCACCGCTACTTGACCGACTAAAGAAAGATCACACCCTCATGTTGGCAATTCGGGAGAATTACGTCAATATTTACTATAGGGGAGGAAATATTCTGAAAATTATGGAGGAGAAAAAAGGTTACTACTCAACTTTTTTTGACACAAATTATATTAAATCACCTGACGTTCATTTGGATACACCACAAAAAATAATTAGTCGAGAGGATTGTCTGAAATGGGTTGACTCTCTGCCATTACAAAAATTGGTAATGGATGAATATTTCTCTTGTGCAGGAAAATCAGAAAGGGAATTCCAACAACTTATTGCGAGAGAAAATAACTACTCCAGTATTTCCAAAAATACCGAATACTTTATTTCTGATATCGAAGTGTCGGAGACCTTTGGAAGATTTGACTTAATTGGATTCAAATGGTTGGTATCACAGAGAAAGAAGGGGAGTAAATGTAAAGTCGCATTATTTGAGATGAAATATGGGGATGGATCTATAGAAGGAAAATCGGGGATTCTCAAACACCTTCAAGATCTGGAGAAACTTGTAGCAGACAAAGTAAAATATTTCCGGGTTGTGGAAATGATCGAAAGTCAATTTGATCAATTAGATCAATTAGGTTTGCTTAAGTTTAATAAAGGAACGAGTGAGGCAAGGGTGACTCTTGATCCACATGAACCCCCCGAAGTCATCTTTATTCTGGCAAATCACAATCCTCGGAGTAGTAAATTAACGCCAATCCTTAATCATGCTGATATTGAACGTTATGCTCATAGCGATTTGATTGACTTAAAGTTCTTTACAGCTTGTTTTTCAGGGTATGGTTTACATTCGAACTGTATGAAATCCTTGGATGTTTTTCGGAACCTATATAACAGTTTTTGATCATCGAGGTTTTGGTTAGCAAGCCTTCATACTACATTAAATATCACTTTTTCTTCCATTGTTGATATACTTCGATTGGATAGGTGTTCATATCCTTAATTCTGCTTATTTACACTCTAGCAAGTTCCATTGATGAGACGACCCCGTGCCTCCACGTAAAGCCGAACTAACCCTGCTGATCAAGCACCGCCAACAAAAACGCGCCGCCCAACACAAGCGTGCCCAAAAGTTCGCGCGCCCGCTGGGCATCGGCCTGCTAGCGGTGGTGCTGATCCTGTTGGCGGGGGCTTTGGCCGCGGGCGGTCTCTACTACGCCAGGGTGGCGGCCGACTTGCCCTCCCTGGATGAACTGCCCGTGTTGCTCAACCCCCTCGATGGCGAACTGCTGCAGCCCACGCGCGTGATGGATCGTGACAGCCAGATTGTGCTCACCACGCTCGAGAACCCCGGCATTGAAAGGCGCTTCCTGGTCGTTAACCCCGCGCAGGAAGGCCACTTCAACCCGCAGTTGATCCGCGCGGTGGTTGCCAGGCTTGACCCCACCTTCTGGGAGAATCCCGGTTACGACCTGCAGCACTGGCGCGACCCCGAACCCCTTACCATCGCGGAGCGCCTGGTGAGCGACCTACTCATGTGGGATGAACCCATGAGCGCCACACGCGCCATCCGCATGCGCATTCTGGCCGCCCAGGTGGTCGCGCGCTTCGGCCGCACCCAGGTGCTGGAGTGGTACCTGAACAGCGTTTATTTCGGCCATCTGGCCTACGGCGCGGAGAGCGCTTCCCAACTCTACTTCGAGAAATCCGCCCAGGACCTGACCCTGGCGGAATCCGCGCTTTTGGCGGTGCTGATCGACGCCCCCGCCCTGAATCCGCTGGACGCTCCTAATGCTGTGCTCGAGATGCAGCGCCAGTTTTTGGCCGAGATGACCGAAGGCCTGGTCATCACCACGGATGAATTCTCGAGCGCCATCCGGCAAACTTTACCCTTAAGAACATCAATAGGTGAACCGGATTCACTGGCTCCCCTTTTCACACACCGTTTACTCCAGTCGCTTGAAAACTCGTTCCCGCAAAATCGCCTCGCGCGTGGCGGATTGGTGATACAAAGCACACTCGATATGGAACTTCAAACCCAATTCACCTGCACCCTGGCGGCCCAGTTGAACCGCCTGAATTACGTGGAAGGCGATCTCGGCTCGCAGGACTGCCCGACCGCCCTGCTGCTACCCACCCAGGTCTTCGCGCAAGCGGATTATCAAAACCTGGCCGGATCCGGCATCGTGCTGGACCCACGCAGCGGCGCAGTGCTGGCTTACGTGGATCCACTCACCTATTTCAGCACGGTCGAACCGCAATCCAACTACGAAGCGGGGTCGCTGCTGACGCCTTTTACGGCGCTGGCAGCTTTCGCGCGCGGCTTGTCGCCCGCGTCGCTGCAGTGGGACGTGCCCTCGGCTAGCGCGAGCTTGAACTTCTCAGCCCAGAACCCCGACGGGCAATGGCACGGCGCGACCAACATCCGGGCTGCCGTGGCAAACGACTACCTGGTCTCGATGGCCGGTGTAACCAACCAGGTGGGAGCGCTCAACGCCTGGCGGCTGGCTTCTGCGCTTGGCATGAATTCCTTGGCCGACGAGGCGGATTCCGCAGAAGTGCTCTTCTCCGACGGCTCGACCAACCTGCTCGAAGTGGCCGCGGCCTATGGCACGCTGGCCAACTCCGGCACCCAAAGCGGCGCAGCGGACATCGATACAGGCGAGATCAACCCGAATTTCATCCTTTCGGTCAGGTCGGTCACCAACCGCGTGCTGCTGGATCGCAGCACGCCCGAGACCACTCCCATTTTGAGCCAGCCACTAAGTTACCTGATCAACCACGTGTTAAGCGACGAGAGCGCCCGCTGGCCAAGCCTTGGTTATCCGAATCCGCTGGAGATTGGCCAGAGCGTGGCCGTCAAGATGGGCGTGCTGGCTTCCAATCAACAGGTCTGGACGGTCGGCTACAACCCCGAGCGTCTGGTGCTGGTCTGGCTCGGTAACGCGGATGGTGAATCAACCGTGCTGGACCTCGATCCGCTCATGGCGGCGGGGGTGTGGCACGCCGTGATGAAAGAAGCGCTGGCTGACCTGCCCACCGCCAATTGGACAATGCCAACCGGCGTGACCAGTCTGAGGGTGTGTGTCCCATCGGGCATGCTGCCTTCCGCGGATTGCCCCTCCACCATGCAAGAGGTCTTTTTAGTAGGAAACGAACCCACCCGGGTAGATACCCTTTATGAAATGATCAAGGTCAACCGCGAAACCGGGCAGCGCGCCACGGTCTTCACCGATCCCACCCTGATCGACGAGCAGCTTTTCATTAACGTTCCCGAAGAAGCCCGCGCGTGGGCCATTGCGGCCGGCCTGGCGGTCGCACCATCCGGCTATGACGCCATCCCTGTTATCCAAAGCGACCCCCAGGTGACCATTACATCACCAGCCCTATTCTCTCCGGTCAGCGGCAGCGTGGCCATCGAAGGCACGGCCAAGGGAGCTTCTTTTGCATCCTACACGGTTCAGATCGGCGAGGGCATCAACCCCGCCACCTGGCTGCAGGTGGGTTCCACCGGCAGCACAGCGGTGGAGAACGGCCAGCTTGCGGTGTGGGATACGGCCAGATTGGATGGCCTCTACGCCATTCGTCTGAACGTAATCGGCACGGACCAGTCGGTGCGCACCTCCACCATCCAGGTGACCGTGGATAACACCCTTCCGCAGGTGCAGATCTCCTATCCCGCCGCGGGGCAGGAGATCCAGCCGACAGGCGAGACGATCACCCTGCAGGCGAACGTGCAAGACAGTTCAGGCATCCAAACGGTCGAGTGGTGGCTGGATGGCAATCTGGTCGCAACGCAAAACGAAGAACCCTTTGTCTACCTGATGGAAGCCGATCCGGGTAAACACACCCTGCAGCTGGTCGCGGAGGATAAAGCGGGCAATTCCACCCGCACCAACGAAGTGGATTTCAGCATCAATTAATAATGCTTTTGGGGGAAATCAGATCTGGGCAGACTTCAAGAGTTCCAACAACTCTTCAAGGTCGTTCAGCACCACATCCGCGCCGGCTTTGCGCAGTTCCTTCTCGGTGCCAAAGCCGCACAGCACACCGATGGTTTGCGCCCCGGCGGCCTTGCCCGCCAGGATATCCACGGTGGTATCACCAATCATGATGCAGTGCTCGGGCGCAACCGCCATGCTTTGAGCCGCGTATCTCACCGGATGGGGAAATGGTTTGGTATATTCACAGGTCTGGCTGGCCACCACCGCCTTGAAGAACGGTCCCAACTCGAATTGCTCGAGAAAACGCAGCGTTGAATGCTCATCACGCGCCGTGACCACCGTCAGCGGGTATTTCTGACCTGAAAACTCAAGCAGTTCTTTGGTCCCCCTCATCAGTTTGAAAGGTGCAGGCTGTTTTTTGCGCTTCTTTGAGATCCAGTCATAGGCCTGCGCGACATTGTCGTCCAGGCTGAAGCGGTCGAATAGGTAGTAGCAATAGTTCAACGGGGATTCTGTGCTCATGGCCAGCCAGCGCGCAAAAGGCTGAGGATCGCCTTTTTTGAACAGAAAGCGCAGCGGCCTGAGCCGTTTGGTCAGGCGCTCAACCCAGGCGTCGTCCGTGTCGCTAATGGTGCCGTCCACGTCAAAGCACAGCCCCTTAACCCGCGAAAAATCGATTCCCATGTCAGTACTCGATGCTTTCTATGGCTGTGAGAGTCTTTGTAAAAACTTGTGGGTTGTT
>CAZRHZ010000030.1:0-3134 GCA_964599995.1 uncultured Anaerolinea sp.
CCCTTGATTTCCAATCCATGATCATGACCCTGCAAAAATTCTGGGCGGAGCAGGGCTGCCTGATCTGGCAGCCTTATTACAGCCAGATCGGCGCCGGCACGATGAACCCGGGCACCTTTTTGCGCGTCTTGGGACCTGAACCCTGGAACGTGGCTTACGTGGAACCCTCCATCCGGCCGGACGACGGCCGCTACGGCGACAACCCCAACCGCTTTCAGCAGCATTACCAGTTCCAGGTCATCCTCAAACCGGATCCCGGCAACCCGCAGGAACTCTACCTGAAGTCACTCGAAGCGCTCGGTTTCAACCAGCGCGAGCACGACATCCGCTTCGTGGAAGACAACTGGGCACAGCCCGCCATCGGAGCCTGGGGCCTTGGTTGGGAAGTCTGGCTGGACGGCCAGGAGATCACCCAGTTCACCTACTTCCAGCAGGCGGGCGGCATCGTGCTTGACCCGGTGGCCGTCGAGATCACCTACGGCCTGGAGCGCATTGCCATGCCGCTGCAGCGCATCCCGCACGCGCGCAACATGCGCTGGAACAAAGAACACACCTACGGGGACGTCAACTATCAGGGCGAGGTGGAGCACAGCAAATACTATTTCGAGATCGCGGATGTCAAGCGCATGCGCCAGCTCTACGATCTTTACGAAGCGGAAGCCGAGGAGGCCATCAAGAACGGCCTGGTGCTGCCCGCCCACGACTACATTCTCAAATGTTCACATACCTTTAACGTGCTCGATACGCGCGGCGCCGTGGGCGTCACCGAACGCCAGGCGCTGTTTGGGCGCATGCGCGAGATGACCCACCGCAACGCTGAGGCTTACGTGGAGCAGCGCCGCCAAATGGAATTCCCCTGGCTGCCAAAGAACCAGGCCGCGGTTGAAAAACCGGCCAAGAAGTTTGAGAAACCCGTTTTGCCAACGGGACCAGTGCCCTTCCTGCTCGAGATCGGCACCGAAGAATTGCCGGCCAGCGATTTGCAGGCCGCGCTAGACCAGCTTAAAGAACGCGTTCCCGCCCTGTTGAATGAACTGCGCCTCAGCCACGGCGAGATCAGCATTCTGGGCACCCCGCGCCGCCTGGTGGTGAGCGTGGAGGGTCTTGCCAGCCAGCAGGAAGCACGCACCAGTGTGGTCAAGGGCCCACCTGAAGCACGCGCTTTTGATCCAGCCGGACAGCCCACGCGTGCCCTCGAAGGTTTCGCCCAGAGTAAAGGCGTGAGCGTGAAAGACCTTGAAGCCCGCGAGATCGACGGCGGCCGCTACATGGTAGCACTGGTCAAAGAAGCCTCGCTTTCCACTTATGACGTCTTGCTTGAGGCGCTGCCCGCCCTGGTGGCTGGCATCAAATTTGATAAATCCATGCGCTGGAACTTCACCAACGTGGCTTTCTCGCGCCCCATCCGCTGGCTGACCGCCATGCTGGGGAACGCAGCCGTGCCCTTCGAGTACGCCGGGCTCACGGCCGAGGCCGCCACGCACGGCTTGCGCTTCATGGAGCCTCAGGTGTTGCCTCTGCGCGATGCCAGCGATTATTTCGCCCAATTAAAAAAACAGGGCATTCTTTTGAACCCTGAAGAGAGAAAAGAAGCCGTCCGTTCACAGGTGCTGGCGCTCATCCGATCCGTGGGCGGGCTGGAGGAGATCGACGAAGCTCTGCTGGACGAGGTCAACCAGTTGGTCGAAGCGCCAACCGCGCTGCTCGGTTCCTTTGAGGCCGAGCACCTGCGCCTGCCTCCTGAAGTGCTCATCTCGGTAATGAAGAAGCATCAACGCTACTTCCCGATCAAAGCCGCGGATGGCAAGCTGCTGCCAAATTTTGTGATCCTACGCAACGGCGACAGCCAGGGTAAAGACGTGGTCACTGATGGCAACGAACAGGTCATTCGCGCCCGTTTTGCAGATGCCAACTTCTTCATCAATGAAGATCTCAAACACAAGCTGCCTGACATGCTCGAAAAACTCGGCACGCTCACTTTCCAGCAGAAACTGGGCTCCATGCTCGACAAGTCCAAACGCATCCGCAGCATGGTCGAAACCCTCGGACCCCAACTTGGTTTGAGTGCTGCGGAGCAAAAAGAAGCCCTGCGCGCGGCAGAGTTGTGCAAGGCCGACCTGGTAACCCACATGGTGGTCGAGATGACCTCCTTGCAGGGGGTGATGGGACGCTATTACGCCAAACACTCCGGTGAGAGCGACGTCGTGGCGCAAGCCATTTATGAACATTATTTACCGCGTTCCACCGGTGATGCCTTACCCTCCAACCGCATCGGGTTGGTGGTCAGCCTGGCCGACCGCCTGGACAGCCTGGCGGGATTGTTCGCCGCGGGTCTGGCACCCACCGGCACCAAAGATCCCTTCGCGCAGCGGAGAACCGCCCTCGGGCTGGTGCAGCTTTTGGCGGGTTTTGACCTTGATCTTGATCTCAAGCAGGGCCTGGCGCTGGCGGGCAAATATCTGCCCATCCCCGCCACGGAAGACAGCCTGAAAGCCAGCCTCGAATTCATCGTCGGGCGTCTCAAGAACAGCCTGACCGACCAGGGCTACCGCTACGATGTGGTGGAAGCCGTGCTGGCCGAACAGCAATCCAATCCGGCTGGTGCCGTGCGCGCGGTGCGTGAACTGAACGCCTGGGTGGGCAAGACGGAATGGAACACCATCCTGCCGGCTTATGCCCGCTGCGTGCGCATCACCCGCGATCAAAAGACCACTTATACCGTTGATCCCTCGAAATTCGTGGAACCCTCCGAAGGGGCTTTACTCAAGGAGATCGAGCGGGTGGAGAAGGTACAGCGCAAAGCGGGTTCGGTGAATGATCTGATCGGTGAGTTCATCCCCATGATCCCGGCCGTCAACAAATTCTTCGACGAAGTGCTGGTGATGGCCGAGGACGAGAAGGTGCGCGCCAACCGCCTGGGATTGCTGCAGCGCATCTCCGCGCTGGCCAAAGGCATCGCTGATTTCTCGTGCCTTGAAGGTTTCTAATTCGGCTCTTTGACGGGCTTAACCTTTTTGGATTGTAGGCTAAAATTAAAATCACCTTATGACTGCTGTCGATGAAATCAAGGCACGTCTGGATATTGTAGACATCGTCTCTGAGACGGTGAAGCTGCGTCGTTCAGGCCGCAGTTA
>CAZRHZ010000030.1:3234-8683 GCA_964599995.1 uncultured Anaerolinea sp.
GACCCCAATGACATCCCGAAATTTCTCAATTCGCCCCAGACGGTACTCTTCGACAAGAGTCACCTGCTTTACGGTCTGAACTTCGCACGCAAGCCGATCCGCACCGAAGACCAGGTGGTGATCGTGGAAGGTTACCTGGATGTGATCCTGTTGCACCAGGCGGGTTTCACCAACACGGTCTCACCCATGGGCACGGCATTAAACGAAGACCAATTGCGACTTTTGAAGAAATTTACGCGGCGCATCGTCCTGGCACTGGACGCGGACGCCGCGGGTGAAAAAGCCACCCTGCGCGGCCTTGAATTGGCCCGCCAAGCGCTCGATCACGAGACCGAACTGGCCTTTGACGCGCATGGGCTGCTGCGCCACGAAGCTCGCTTGCAGGCTGACGTGCGTGTTACCACCATCCCCGAGGGCATGGACCCCGATGAGGTGGTTCTGCGCGACCCCGAAGAGTGGCGCTCCATTCTGTCGGCTGCCAGGCCGATCGTGGTGCACGTGATGGAAACCCTGGCGAAGAACCAGAACCTTGAAGACGCCAAGGTGAAATCCGCCGTGGCCGCTCAGGTGCTGCCGCTCATTGAAGATGTGCCCAACCCGGTCGAGCGTGATGCCTACCGCCAGCAACTGGCGCGCTTGCTCAAGGTGGATGAGCGTTCCCTGTTGGGCAGCCAGCGGGTGCGCGAAAAACCGCAGCGCAGAACCCAGAGGATCGAAAACCCGGTGCAGCAGCGCGTTCCGAAGGATGAAGCCCAGGGCATCGACAAGCGCATCTACAACCTCGAAGCACATTTTCTTACCTTACTGCTGATCCATCCCCACTGGTTCTATGACCTTGAGCGCACCTTGAAACAGCGCGACTTGCCCAAATTCGAGGTGAAAGACCTGGATAGTTCGGAACATCAGATCATCGCGGATTGGCTCTTCAAGGGTCTTGGCCAGGATGAAATGGATCCAGTCGTGTTCGTGCGTGAAAACCTTCCTGATGCGCTGGCAGACCGCTTCACTCAACTTTCGAACCCGATCTCAATCGCGTCAACCAACGACGAAAAGCTTTTTGAAGACCTGTTTCGCACTTTGATCAACCTGCGTTTGATCCGCATTAATAATTCTCTCAACCAATTTAGATTTATCGAAGCCGACGAAGAAACCAGTGAGGCAAATAAAAATGATTTGCATTCTTTAACATTGCAATATACAATTGCCAGAGGAAAACTGGAAAGGGCCGTCGCCCGGCCATTGACAACCAATTGAGTTTTTACATTATGGTATAGTTAACCCATGTCCCAAACGCCGACAAAAAAAACGTCCAGTACAACTAAAAAAGCCAAAGAAGCCCAAGAAGGAACCCCCTCCAAAGCGAAAGCGACGGGAAAGACAGGGTCTTCCAAAAAGAGCACCAAGAAAGGCGGGTCGATCAAGATCCCGCTTGGCACTGAGTCTTTGGAGGATGACCTGCTGGCAAAGCAGGAACCGGATGAAAGTTCACTGGTTCAAGCACGCGAGGAGTGGAACGAGATCGCTGCTGAAGATCCGCTTGAAATCCTTGAAGATCCCAGTATCGCGCTGGAGCTCTCTGAAGATCCGGTCAGGTTGTATTTAAAAGAAATCGGGCAGATCCATTTACTCGACGCTGACTCTGAGTTCCGGCTGGCTGCGCGCATTGAAGCCCTGGTGAGGGTGGAAACCCTCTCAAACCACGTCAAACCTGAAATTGGCGCGCAAGGACATTTTACAGCCTTGTTTATCGGCATCATCGAAGACCTGTTAACCTCGTGGACGCGTCTTCAGGAAGACGTGGTGCGCATTGGACAAACGGAATGCCCCGATCTGGCCCTGACGTTAGCCGAATCGCAGTTGCTGCGGCGCACCTGGCAGGCGGATGACCCATCTTATTTGCGGACTTACCTGGATAACGGACGCTGGGGCAAAGACGCGATCTGGGAAGAACTGGTCAGGCATGCCTACACCTTGTTCCTGGGCATGTATCTGCTGCCCGACTCGATGTCTGAAGCGCTGTTGAAAAAACTGGCCGAAAACGACGAGCTTCCGAATCTCGCCTGGTTTAAGAAACAACTGCCTGAAGAAGACCGCTTAATGGCTGAAATGGAAGGCATCAAGCACCGTTCTGAAGAGGCCAACCAAACCCTCATCCGCGCCAACCTCAGGCTGGTGGTCAGCATTGCAAAACGTTACCTTGGCCGCGGTATCTCCTTCCTCGACCTGATCCAGGAAGGCAACCTTGGCTTGCTGCGTGCGGTTTCCAAGTTCGATTCCACGCGCGGCTTCAAGTTCAGCACTTACGCCACCTGGTGGATCAGGCAGTCCATCAGTCGATACATTGCCGAGCACGCGCGCACTATCCGCATTCCGGTTCATTTGTTCGAGGCCATCACTCGCATTTTACGTATTCAGCGCTCACTGGTGCAGGTGCTGGGGCGTGAACCGACCCAGGAAGAACTGGCTCTTGAGAGTGATCTGATGACCACCGATGATGCGGCGGCCATTAAACGCGCCAAACAAACCAACCAACCCATCGACAGCGAATTACAAAAACGCTGGACGTGGGCTACGATCAAGGTGCAGCGCATCTTGCAATCAGCTGAAGAACCCATTTCGCTCGAACGGCCAGTAGGGGATGAGGAAAGCAGCCAGTTGGGTGATTTCATCGAAGACGACGAAGCTCTCGAACCGATGGACGCCGCTGCGCGTGAGATGCTGCGCGAACAGGTGCAAAATGCCCTGGCCGCCCTTTCTGAACGCGAGCGACAGGTGCTGGAACTGCGTTTTGGTTTGATCGACGGCAAAGATCACACTCTTGAAGAGGTCAGCCGCTATTTCAACGTTACCCGCGAACGCATTCGCCAGATCGAAGCCAAAGCGCTGCGTAAACTGCGCCATCCAACCCGCAGCCGGCACTTAAGGGAATATTTAAGCTGAGACAGCGTTTTTTCAAAGATTTACTTACAAACTTGACATTAAGAACCAGGAGTGTGTGCTTGCAATCGCATTTTTTCCATGTTATACTTAATTTATCCTGTTAGTCGTATTGAGTAAAGGTTGCATGGCTTAACCTGTGTCAAGGCGGGGTACAGGTGGCCACAAAAATCCCTTATTAAAAACCATAAAGCAAGTCAAATTTGCCTGTATGCACAGGTAAATCAGCATAATTCTATAAATTCATGGGTGAAAAATAAATGAAAATGATTGAGATGGAAAACGCGCCGCTGGCTACGCTGCGGCAGATCGCAACTGAATTAAAAGTCCCCAACGCCAACCGACTGAAAAAAGAAAACCTCATCATCCAAATTCGTAGGGCAGAAGCTGCCGCGGAGGGAGTTGAAGTACGCGGTGGCGTGCTTGAGATCACCCCCGAGGGAGTGGGTTTCTTGCGCAACAACTACTCGATCGGACCGGATGATGTGTATGTGTCTCAGGCACAACTGCGCCGCTACGAGTTGCGCATGGGAGATTTCGTAATCGGCGTGGTCAGGCCTCCTCGAGACGCTGAACGCCATTATGGTCTGCTGAAGGTGGAAACGATCAATGCTATCAGCCCCGATGAGGCGCAGACCCGCAAGACCTTTGAAAGTCTCACCCCGATCTTCCCTGACAAGCGTTTTGACCTCGAAACCGACCGCACCATCCTTTCATCCCGTTTGATCAACTTGATCGCACCCATCGGACGTGGCCAGCGTGGTATGATCGTCTCACCGCCCAAAGCCGGCAAGACCACCATCCTGAAACAACTGGCTAATTCCATCACGGCCAATAATCCCGAGATCCATCTCATCATCGCCCTGATCGGCGAGCGCCCTGAAGAAGTGACCGACATGGACCGCTCGGTAGATGCAGAAGTGGTAGCCTCCACCTTTGACGAACCGGTCAGCTCGCATGTGCGAACCGCTGAGATCACCCTGGAACGCGCCAAACGGCTGGTCGAGATCGGCCGCGACGTGGTCATTCTGATGGACTCCCTGACCCGCCTGGCGCGCGCCTATAACCTGGTGGTCAACCCCTCCGGCAGAACCCTGTCCGGTGGTATGGATCCATCCGCCTTGTATCCCCCGAAGAAATTCTTTGGTGCAGCCCGTAATATCGAAGAGGGCGGCTCTCTCACCATCATCGCGACAGCCCTGGTGGATACCGGTTCTCGTCTGGATGATGTCGTTTACGAAGAGTTCAAAGGCACCGGCAACATGGAACTTCACCTCTCGCGCCGCCTGCAGGAACGCCGCATCTTCCCGGCCATCGATATTGAACGTTCGTCCACCCGTCGCGAAGACCTGCTACTCGGCCCGGATATCCTCTCTCGCGTCTGGCTGATGCGCCGCATGTACCTGCAGATGATCACGCCGCCTCCGGGTGGCGCAGGCATGGATCCCGCAGTGGCCACCGAAGCAATCCTCCAAAGGATGGTAAAATCCAAGAACAATCTGGAATTTCTGGAGAACATTGCGGAGGATTAAGTGAGCAAGGAAGAACAAACCCAACAGACACCGGAGGTAAAAGTCGAAAAGACTTCCACCCTTCCCGCGATCTGGAGCACGGTGCTGTCATGGGGGGTGACACTTTTGCTGGTGGCCGCGTTGGTCTTGCTGTTGCTGCAGATCAACCCGTTTAAGAAAGAAAGCACCACACAAGTTGACCCGAACGCGAACACTGAAGTAAACGTACCCCTGCCGAACCTGGCGGCTGTTTTGCCGGTGGGTACTCTTTTCCGCACCACCCAACTTGATACAACGGTGCCAGAGGGTGTTCGACATTTCCCTGTTAAATACACGGTGGAAGAAGGCGATTCGATCTTTGGCATTGCCAAGGAATTTGATATTACTCCCCAAACACTGCTTTTAGCAAACTACGATTATTTTTACGATGATCCCACTGCTACGCTTGTGCCGGGATGGAATTTAACCATTCCCCCGATCGACGGTCTTTATTATGAATGGAAAGATGGCGATACGCTTGAGAAAGTGGCCTATAAGTATTATGCCAACGAAGAGGATATTATTTACTGGCCTGGCAACGGGATTGATGTTACAGATCCAACCATTCCCCCTCAAACCAATATCTTGATCCCCAATGGCTACCGGATCGTTACATGGATTCAGCCGGTTGATTTTACCTCGGGGTCTGGTGCGACAAAAACCATTGGCGGTTCTGCTGGATGTGCGGCTCCTGAGAATGGTCCGGTAGGTAACTTAAACTTCCAGTGGCCGGTGGGCAATCATTATCTCTCGGGATTTGATTTTGTCGAAGGTTTTCATCTGGGTGTGGATATCGCAGCCGGGGTTGGCACCCCGGTCTACGCCTCCGATTCTGGCAGTGTAATTTACGCTGGCTGGAACGACAGCGGGTATGGCAACCTGGTGGCCATCGATCACAACAATGGTTATGTTACAGTTTATGCCCACTTGAATTCCATCTCTGTGCCTTGCGGGGCAAGTGT
>CAZRHZ010000030.1:8783-21477 GCA_964599995.1 uncultured Anaerolinea sp.
TCCGGCTGGAAGGTCTGAAAAATGACCCTGCCGCCCAGCGCGCTGCGGCCAGCCCTACCCGCCACCTGTGTGAGAAGCTGAAAGGTGCGTTCCGGCGACCTGAAATCGGGCAGGTTCAGGCTCACGTCGGCCAGGATGGCGCCCACCAGCGTTACCTTTGGCAGGTCGAGACCCTTGGCCAGCATCTGCGTGCCGATCAAGATGTCTGCGCGCTGCTGCACGAAGTGCTCCATGATCAGGTCGTGCGCACCCTTTTCTTTGGAGGTGTCCGCGTCCCAGCGCAGCAGCCTGGCCTGCGGAAAGGCTTCAGCAACCAGCTTTTCAAGGCTTTCAGTTCCCAATCCGAATTGTTTGATGCGTTTACTCCCACATTGCGGACACTTCTCAGGCATTTGGCGGTGGTTGTTGCAGTGATGACAGCTTAGAAGCGCCTGGTTTTCATGCCAGGTCAGGGGTGTATCGCAACGGTTGCATTTCAAAGATTGCCCACAGTCGCGGCAGAACACGTAAGAAGAACTCCCGCGGCGGTTCAAGAACAGGATGGCCTGGGTTTTTTCGGCTAAAACCTGGCTAATGGCGGCCTGCAGGGAGCGGCTCAGAGCGGAACGGTTGCCTGCCACCAGTTCAGCGCGCATGTCTACAATCTCCACTTTTGGGAGGGGGAGCGAGGTGGGCAGTTCTCCTGTGACCTCAGGGTACACTCCCTGATGAGCCAAAACGCGGTTGGGCAGGCTAAAGAGATTCCATTTCTTTTGTTTGAACAGGTGGAGTTGTTCCACTTCAGGGGTGGCGGACCCCATGATGAACAGGCTGTCGGTCAGCCGCGCGTATTCCAGAGCGGTTGAAACCGTGTGATAGCGGGGTTCGAGGTCTTCCTGGTGGTAAGATCCGTCGTGGCATTCGTCGATCACGATCAACCCCAGGTGATCCAGGGGAGCGAAAAAGGCGCTGCGCGCGCCGACCACCACCGCGAGTTCCCCCGATCTGATCCTGCGCCAGGTGTCATAACGCTCTCCTGTAGAGAGCCTGGAATGGATCAATCCCACCCGGCCCGGAAAGCGCGCCATAAAGCGATTCACGGTCTGTGGGGTGAGTGAGATCTCGGGCACCAGGATGATGGCCTGTCTGCCCAAGCGCAGAATTTCATCCACGGCTTGCAGGTAAACTTCCGTTTTGCCCGAACTGGTCACACCGTGCAGCAGATTGGGCAGTTTTGGGATCGCTTCATTAGCCTGGTTCTTCAGGCAGTCCAATACCTTATTTTGTTCAGGGGTTAATCTCGGGATTTCAGCGTGGATCGGATTGATCCTGGCCAGCGGGTCACGTTGAATTTCAACTTCGCTGATCTGAATGAAGCCGAGTTGCGCCAGCAGGCTCAGATCGGCGGCATTGGCCCCCGTTTCAGCGTAAATGAAGGTCGCGCTGACCTTGTTGCCCTCGGTTTTGAGGAATTCGATCACTTTCAAGCGCCTCTCCAGGCTGGAGCTACCGGCTTTTCCAACTTTCTTTTTGTCTTCCTCTGTGAGAGGTGAGGAGATAAATTGCGCGGCGCGGCCGGTCTTGATTTTGGTAGAGGGCGGCTGCAGGATCTGTGTGCTGGCAACGATCCCGTTTTTGACCAAACCCGGCAGGCTCTTGCGCCAGTCGACACGCGTCAGGGCATGGTCGAGTTGTTTTCCACGCAGGTCGCCGCGTTTCTTTAGCAGGCTGACGATGCGCATTTGTGTGGGGGTGAGTTCAGTCTGGGGGTTGGGTTCGATCAAATGCACCAGAGTATCCGCGTGCTGCGATAGCCCGGGGGGCAGCATCAGTTCAAGGCAGGCAGAAAGGTTGGTCAAGTTCTCACTCGCCATCCACTGTGCCAGCCTGATCTGGTCGAGATTGACCACGGGTTCCTCGTCCACGATCGAGGCAATGGCTTTTGGGTTTGGCACGCCGGGTTCGTTGATCAGCTCAACCACGATCCCCTGCGTGATCTGTCTGCCAAAGGGGATTGTTACCAGCAAACCAGCCTTGATCTGTGCTTGCCAGCCATCGGGAATGGCATAATCAAACAGCCCCGAAAGCTGCGGGATATTGACTGCCACCCGTGCGAATTGGGATGCGTTCAAATCACCTCTTGTTGGGTGATTGCCAGCGCGCCGTAACCCACCACGCTGGAGGTATCGCCGGATGCTTGAGCAGAGGTGCTGTGATTCAAGAGGGAAACGTGGTTCGCACCCAGCGTCTGGGCGGCCCACAGCACCAGGGCAACTGCGCCCGCTCCACAGGCAAAACCTTCGCGTTTTTCTTCTGCGCGCAGCACACCCGCTGGTGAGAAATCCATCATCCGACGCAGCATCACACTGTCGAGGGCGTTGGCGGTCGATTCATCATAAAAGTGAGAAAGGTCGGTGCTCGCCACCAGCAAGGCATTTCTGCCGTTGAGCGTGTCTGCCAGGATTTTGCCTGTTTGCTGCAGGTATTTTTCATCCGAGGAACGTACCATGAGCGGCAGCAGTTTAAAGGAGCCGGAAAGGGCCGTTTGCAGGAAGGGGAGCTGGATTTCCAGTGAGTGTTCGCGATCGTTGGAGATCGCCTGAGGCGTGGAGAGTGAGTTTTTCGTGAGCCGAAGGTTAAAATCCTCCAACAGGTCTCGAGCCACTTCGATCTTTCCAAGGGGTGTGGCATAAGCGCTGTGCGCGCTGGTCAGGAGAGGGAACGGCAGGTAATCGTGAAGCGGAGAGACCACCACGCATAAGTCGAAATGCTGACCTTGTAACGTTCGGTAGGCGTAACCTGCAGTCGAACCTGAGTAATAATACCCGGCATGTGGGGCGATCAACCCCACCAGGCGGCCTTTAACCTCTGGCAGCACGGCGGTGTTGAGATAAGACTCAATTTCTCTGGAGAGTGTCTTGGAGTCACCCGGATACCAGGAACCCGCGATGGGAGAAGGACGAACGGGATTGATTGCGTTCATATTTACCTCGAGACCTTTTCCTATTATACAGGGGGCAGATGCTTAAAACAAAAACAGCCGTCAGGCTGTTTTTTGAGAGTGAGTGATTATGGCAGCAAATCCCAGGGGTTGACCGGGCCGTACTCGAGGCTGCGGATCTCAAAGTGCAAGTGCGGGCCTGATGAGTTACCAGTGGTGCCCATGGTGCCGATCTGTTCGCCTTGCGCCACGTTATCACCACAATATTTTAGGAATGAATCCAAGTGGGCGTAGATGGATTGGAATCCGGTGCCATGGTCGATCACGATCAGGTTTCCATAACCATTTACATTCCAATCTGAGTAAACCACCACACCAGCGTCCACAGCATAAATGGGTGTGCCGATCACACCACCCAGGTCGATGCCGCGATGGTTGGTGGATGGGGAGTAATCATAGCCAGACAGCCAGGGGGTGTCCACCGGCCAGACGTAAGTGTTGTTGCCAATCGCGCCGAAAGTAATCGTTCCACAGGTGCTGCCGCCCACCATGGATGTGGCGGGTTGATCGCGCGTGTATTGGATCTCCAGCCAGTCGACAAAGTCAGCATACCCGTTGGGGATGAACAGCAGGGTGCCTTCTGCGATATTCGGCAGCGAATATTCCCCCAAAGTTTCGCGGTTCAATTTGTTGCCGGTATAATCCACGATGGCGTCAGGGGAGACATGGTAATAACTTGACACGCCATTCAGGCCGTCACCAGTGTGCCACTGGTAAATAGCGCCGTCGTATGGCGGGATCAGGATCGAGACACCAGGGTAGATATTATGGGGATCGTCACCCAGAATATGCCGGTTGCTCCACAATAGGGATTCAGGTTTCAAACCGAACCGTGTGGCGAGATCGAAAAGGGTATCTCCCTGCTGAATGATGTATTCGATCACTTCAGAGCGCGGTTTGGCGGGGATGATGGTGTGCAGTTGTGCCAGCCTGAATACGCTGAGGCTGCTGGCCATGATGAAATCCACATCGTTACTGGCTGGCGCGATGGAAGTGCCGGAAGCTTCTTCGGCAGGCGTGATGGTTGTGGGGGTGTTCTTTTCTGCTTTGAGGAAGAATTTGCTCATTACCCACACTACCAGCGCGATCAAGACGATCGAAGCGATGGCTGTACTGATGCGCAGCACTGATTCTCCAAGACCAAAATGAAGAACTTTGTTCCAGATTTTATGCAGCGGGATAGCTGTCTTTTCCAGGTTTTCGGTTTCAGCTTCCTGTTCCCGGATTTCTTCTTCCGAGGAAGGTTCGGAAGGTTGATTTTGATGGATGGTCATTTTTACCTCGAAAAAAATCATAACATCTCGCACCTGAATGGTCAAGAATACCAGATTTGTCAAATATATCGCTGCGCTGAAGGGTTATGCAACCTGTGGTATAAAAGGGATATTGTTCCTATGATGAAGATCAATCTCTCAAAGTTATTTGCCGCGCTACGTCATCCAAATTTTCGATTGTGGACCGTTGGACAAATGGTTTCGGTAATCGGCACCTGGATGCAGACCACCGCCCAGGGATACCTGGTCTATGAATTGACCCACTCCTCAGCTTACCTTGGCATCGTGGCGTTCGCCAATGGCTTGCCGATGCTGCTATTCAGTTTGTTCGGGGGCGTGATCGCTGACCGCATTCCCAGAAGAAAACTGATCATCATCACACAAACTTCCATGATGGTTCTTGCGTTCATCCTGGCTGGCCTGACATTCACCGGGTGGGTAAAACCTTGGCACATCGTCATCCTCACCTTCCTATTGGGCACCACCAATTCGGTGGACGCTCCCGCCCGACAGGCTTTTGTGGCTGAAATGGTCGACCATGAAGAAATGGCGAACGCCATTGCCTTGAACAGCACGATTTTTAACCTGGGTGTGATGGTAGGCCCCGCCATCGCCGGGTTGGTATACGCCTGGATCGGTCCCGCCTGGTGTTTTACCCTTAATGGCATCAGTTTCTTGGCCGTGATCATCTCGCTGGCGTTGATGAAAATGGCACCAACCGTGAAGGCCGCTTTAAACGGTGCAAACTTCAAAAAACTCACAGAGGGGGTGAGGTTTGTGGCGGGCGAACCGCGCATCAAACTTTTACTGGTTTATGTTGGCACTCTCTCGATTTTCGGTTTTAGCCTGATGACCCTCGCACCGGCCTGGTCGGTCAAGATCCTGGGCGGAGACGTGCGCACCAACGGTCTGATGCTTTCTGCGCGAGGCATTGGCTCTGTCATCGGTGCCCTGTTGATCGCGTATATCGGGTCCAAGCAGATTCGAAACAAGGTGTGGTTGATCGGTTGGTACATTTTGCCTGCTGCTTTGATCGCTTTTGGCGTCACGCGCTGGATCCCCGGCACCCTCCTGCTCATGGTGGTACTCGGCTGGAGCCTGATGTCAATTCTAAACATCAGCAACGCCTTGATCCAGTCGTATGTGCCGGATCATCTTCGTGGCAGGGTGATGAGCGTGTACACCATGACATTTATGGGTTCCTCCACGGTGGGATCGCTGCTGGCGGGTGGGGTGGCTTCTGCGTTTGGTGAACCCGCCATGGTGATTGTCAGCACAGCCGTTGTCTTGCTAGCCGTCATAGGCACTTTTGTGATGCGCAAGACCATCAGGCAGTTCTAGCTGGATTTCACCACGTACTGCGCAACTGGTTGTCTGTATAATAAAGTCACATCGATAACAATTGAGTAACCCTCTTGTGCTCACTAATTCCAAGGTTGGAGTTGATTCGTGAGGAGTGAAATGAAAAATAGAATTGTTTATATCCTGATCGTGTTGATTTTTGTGGTAACTTTGGCGGCCTGCAATCTCCCTAATGCCGGGGGAAATGCCAACGATCCGTCTGTCCAGCAAACCAGTATTGCCCAAACGGTTGAGGTGCTGAGAACCCAGCTGATGGTGGCGAGCACTCCCGAGGTTTCGGTCACCACCTCGAACCCGGTGGATAATCTTCCAATTCAGCCGACCCTAACTTCCACCGTATCCCTGCCGACCGCCACCATTACCCCTTCGTTCACACTCGGTCCCACCTACACTACCGCTCCCACCTATAAGGCCGGGAATATTGGAGACGTGACCTACGTGGATAACACACAAGTCACTGCCGGTGAAACATTTACCAAGACTTGGTCGATCACCAACACCGGAACAGCCACCTGGTCGTCCAACTTTAAGATCGTCTTTGTGGATGGAGACGCCATGGGCGGACCGGCGTCTCAACCCATTGGTAAGGCTGTGGCTCCAGGGAGTACAATCAACGTCTCGGTGGTGTTAACCGCTCCCTCTACCGCTGGCACCTACACCGGCAACTGGATGCTGCAAACCGAAGCCGGGAACAATTTTGGGATCGGACCGAACGCCGACGGCTCTTTCTGGGTGAAAGTTAAAGTGGTGAAGAATTTTGCGGTTACTGCCGCGGTTCCAACCGTTGCTCCCGCAACGTATACCGGAGCCTGCCCGGTGACCATGGCAATTACGGCCAATATCACTTCAACGTCCGATGGGTCGGTGACGTATTATTTCAAAACCTCTTTGGGAGATTCACCCACCTATACCCTTTCATTTGGTAGTGCCGGCACCAAAACCACTGCGGCATACTCGCTGGTCGTGCCAGCCACGACCGCCCTCTCGGTCTCGGTGTACATCGATAATCCCAACCACCAGGAGTTTGGCGCGGTCGTCGTGCCGGTCAATTGCGTTCCTTGATGATGTTGTCCTTAACACGACTCCCGCAGTTCACGCTGCGGGAGTTTTTTATTCCGCGTTTATTGACACGCGTCCTTTTTCGATTATAATAACGGGCGTACGCGGTCCACTAGCTCAATTGGCAGAGCAATTGACTCTTAATCAATGGGTTCAGGGTTCAAGTCCCTGGTGGATCACAAATCGAGAGCCTGAAAAGGCTCTTTTTATATGGGTTCAGGGTTTACCCCTTCGTGGCACTCGCACAAATCGCTCGCAAGTCCATGGTGGATGAGCGAAGCGATATACCCCGCAGGGGTATCACCTCAGACGAGCCTTCTAGGCTCGTTTTTATTTATGGGTTCAGGGTTCCCTGGAAAAATCAGCCAGGGCTCGCACCAACCGCTCGCAAGTCCCGGGTGGATGAACGAAGCGATATACGCTGGAAGAGTATTATGCATCGAGAGCCTGAAAAGGCTTTTCATTTTTTCCATACATTAAAAGATAATTATCTGGCCGTATTTGATAATTTAGAGTGGATAATTGCCCGTCTATTGACACTAATGTAATTTTATATGTGAAACAGCCCCGATCAATAATAAAACGGATAAAATTAGCTATGACCAGAATTGATTCAAAGGGAGTTCAAATATGGACGAAGATGATCAACCCCCAAACACCCCGTTAGGTAATAGTTTTTCCTTGGGGATATGTGAAGATTCTTTGGAATCAAGATTAGCCAGTTATCACAAATCGGATGCAAGTCCAGTGATAAAAATGGCTGGGATCATTGATTGTTTTATTCGACTTCACTATCCAAACAACGTTTGTGAAGAGGGCACCTTTATTACAATTGTGAAAAGTCTTTTCAGTCAGAAATATCGAGATGAAGTGTTAACTCGGTTTTATGACGAAAGCCGAATTCTCCCCCAATTCTTTCTCATAAATTTAGATAAACATGGTTATTTATCCGATCTTTATCAACACGGGAATTCTCTTGACGAAGTAATGCAACTTCTACGAGAGAGTGAGGGATACGTAAACAAACCCAAGGAAATTGAAAAATTGGATTCTATTCTTCATTCCTATCATTTATTACAAGATGCAGGGATGGCAAATAAACGAATAATGAAGACAATTTCAAATATGAAGGATGGATAGTCGTACAAAGAACTTAAGTCTGTTACTCATCTTTTATTGTTCTTCTGGTTGGTTAACTTATAACAAATAAATATAGGTTTCAGATCACCATCGCGAGGAATCATGGTGAGTTTTGAAAACCTAAATTTTCCCAACATAAAAGAAATATTCTCTACTCTATGGATTCAGTTTTACTCATACTGCGTTAGCAGGTTGTAAAGTAACGTTGTAAAAGCCGCCAGGTGCTCGTCGATCCTGCCAGGGAAGGTCTCATCTATATACTCGACGCTGTCATACTCGGTGTGGCGGATCTCACCCTCGTCGCCAAATTGCGGATCGACCTGGATCATGGCGTCAGGTGACAAATCCCAGTTGGTAGCTTCGAAGTAGGCAAAGGGGATCTTGGCCTTTTCAAAAGCATCGTAATCAGCACATTCGCATGGATTTCCATCTTCATCCGTTAATTGGTCAGCAGTTTTTCCTTCAATTTCAATTCCCAAAGAGTCCGCGTCTTCCAAAATCCAGTCAAGCATGCATCCGTCTTCATCAGTGCCGTAAACATACCTTTTGTCGCCCGCGATCAAGCTGTCGAGATTGACCATACCGACCATGTTTTCCAGTTCAGATTCATCCATACTTTCCACAAAATAGGTGGAACCGTTCAGATCCAGTTCTTCCGAGCCGAATGCCACGAAGTGGATGGTGTAGGGGGTATCCACGTCAAAGACCAGTTGGGCGACTTCGAGCAGCACGGCCACGCCTGAAGCGTTGTCATCCGCGCCAGTGGTGCCTTCTTCGTAGGCATCGTCATAATGGGCTCCCACCACGATCACCTGGTCAGAAGAGCCCTCCTTGATCGCGATCACATTGGTCGAGGTTAGGGCTTCGCCTTCATCGTCGATCTCAAATTCCGCTAACTCGACTGTGTAGCCCATCTCTTCGAAAGCGCTCTGAATGTACTCTGCGGTTTCTGCTTCACCTTCTGAACCTGGGTCGCGGTCGCCAATGCCATCTGCGATTTCCTCAAGATAAACGCGGGCGTCTTCTCCGATGGAAAGATCAAGCTTGGCGATCGATTCACTCTCAACGGTGGCTTCCTCCGCCTCTTCGACTTCAGATTCCTCCGTCTCTTCAAACACCATTTCAGTGGCTTCGTCTTCGTACTCATAATCGTCTTCATAAGAATCGGTGCATGCGGTGCATAAAACAAAAATAGATAAGACCAGGATCAGGAATATGCGTTTCATTTTTCTCCCAAAGGTTCAATGACAAAGGATGATGGATAAATGACTACGATCCCATCTATTATACATATTCGCCAAAGGAATCGTTTCTTGTTCCAAACCTTAAAAACGGTTACTATTAAAGCGGAAGGAAAACTGCTGCATGCCCAAGAAACGATTGCTGGTTTACGGGGATGTTGAAATGGACATCCTTTTAAAAACTGACACGTCCGATCCGCACGGACGGGACGTGAAGGTGAATGACATCTCCTTTTCTCCAGGCGGTTCGGCGGCCAATTGCGCAGCGATCGCGGGCAGCCTCGGGTTACCAGTCACTTTTTTGGGCAGCCTTGGCAGTGACGGATGGACCAGACCGCTGTTACAGGATCTCGAGCGTTTTGGAGTTGTCACCAAACACATCCGACAGACGAAGGGCAACACCGGCACCTGCGTGGCGGTTGTGGATCAAAGCGGCGAGCGTAAATTCTACTCATACCGGGGGGTGAATGAACTCTCAGCACCAGACATGCCTCCTGCCGGGGTATGGAAAACCCACCATGGCCTGCATCTTTCGGGATACAGCTTTCAGGAACCGAACTCCCGCCGTACCGCTTACGGGCTGTTACGTGAAGCCAAAGCACACGGCTTGAGCGTCTCACTGGACCCGGCCTACCTTTTTGCGAAGAAAGCCGGCGCCGAACTGGACGAACTGCTGCCCCAACTGGACTTCCTCTTTCCAAACCGCGAGGAAGCCGCCTTGTTGACCAATAGGGAAGATCCTTTGCTCGCGGCTCACCTCCTTCGAAAGAAGGGCGTGGGCACGGTAATTGTCACTCTGGGCAGCGAGGGCTGTCTGGTCTTGAGTGAACGGGTGGAACAGTTCATCAACCTTAAACCGGTGGCCGAGGTGGTGGATACCACCGGGGCAGGCGACGCTTTCTGCGGCGGTTTTCTGACCGGATGGTTGAATGAGTTATCCCTGGTGCAATCCTGTAAATTGGGGTGCGCCGCAGCGGCGCATATTGTCACCCGCATGGGGGCTCACGACCAGGCTCCCACAGCGGAAGATATTTTGAGTATAATGCGTCGGAACCAGGAAGACGAATTGGCAGCGATTCTGCGCTGTATTATGAAGTCGTGAAGTACCAGGTGAATACAAACGGAGAGAAAGATGAATAAGACTGAGATCGAGATTAGAAAAGATGTGGCTTCAGCATTAAAGACTGGCGCACCGATTGTTGCGCTGGAATCCACCATCATCGCCCATGGCATGCCTTATCCCCAAAATGTCGAAACCGCCCTGGCCGTGGAAGAGATCGTGCGCCAGGCGGGTGCCATTCCCGCCACCATCGCCATTCTGAATGGAAAAATGAAAGTTGGATTGACGAGAGAGGAAGTCGAATTCATTGCCACGGACAAGAACATTCTCAAAGCCAGTGATCGCGACATTCCATTCATTCTGGCGAAGAAGCTTTCTGCCGCGACCACGGTCAGCGCCAGCCTGGCCATCGCCTCAGCGGTTGGGATCAAGGTTTTTGTCACGGGTGGCATCGGCGGTGTGGGGCCCGAAGGTTACAAGAGTATGGATATTTCCTCCGACCTGATCGCGCTGGCAGATTACCCTTGCATCACGGTGTGCGCGGGTGCCAAAGCCTTCATGGATATCCCGGCTACCCTCGAATATCTCGAGACCAACCGGGTGTGCGTGGTGGGTTACAAGACAGCATTTTTCCCGCTCTTCTATACGCGCGGCAGCATGTACAAACTAGACTGGTCCGCGGATTCACCCGAAGAGGCCGCCGAGATTTTCCGCATGAAGATCACCCACGATCATCAAGGCGGGCTGCTGGTGGGGGTTCCCATGAACGAAGCCGAAGCCCTTTCATATGAAGAAACCCAAAAAGCCATTGACGCTGCCTTGAAGCAAATTAAAAAGGAAGGCATCACTGGCAAAGAGTTCACTCCTTTTATCCTGGCAGCCATTAAAAAAGAAACCGGCGGTAAGAGCCTGGCGGCCAATATTTCGCTGATCAAGAACAATGCCAAAGTAGGTGGCGAGATCGCTACCGCGCTTTCAAAAAAACTGACCCATTTACGACTAATTTAAGGTCAACTTGTCGAGGCGTATCGACCCTGATTGTTCTATAAGGATTGAGGGTATAATCAGTACTTGCAAAATTCATCTGGAGGAAGCATGCCAATCATTCTGTTCAAATTAAACTATCTCGATCCCGGTTCAAGCACCCTGTTGGTGCAACTTCTTGCCGCAGGTCTGCTGGGCGGCATCGGTATCTTGATCAAAATGATGTGGGGACGCATCAAAGCCTTTTTCAAAGGTGAGAAATATGTCCCTCCCGCGCCACAAACTGACGAGGATGAGGAAGAGACTGAAACCAGTCAGGAGAAATAAACATGGGGGATGAAAAGGTTCATTCCTCTTTTCGTGATCCCAGCGGTTACCTGTTTACCCGCAACGGAACCCTTTACCGGCAGGTGAACAAGAGTTACGCGAAAGGGTTCGACAAGTTTATCTCCTCCGGGTTATACGACGAGCTCGTGACCCGTGGATTCATCGTTGCGCACAAGGAAGTAGACATTAAGCCGGATAACGCGGATCTTGCATACAAGATCTTGCAACCCGACCTCGTGCCTTTCATTTCCTACCCCTATGAGTGGAGTTTCTCGCAGTTAAAAGATGCCGCGCTGCTCACCCTTGAGATGAACCTGCTGGCTTTGAGCAAAGGCATGATCCTCAAGGACGCCAGCGCATATAACATCCAATTCGTGGATGGCAAACCCATTCTCATCGACACGCTTTCCTTTGATATCTATCACAAAGGGAAGGCCTGGGATGGCTACCGCCAGTTCTGCCAGCATTTTCTGGCTCCCCTGGCGCTGGCCGCGCATGTGGATATCCGCTTCATCCTGATGTTGAAGAATTACATTGACGGCATTCCGCTGGATTTGGCCAGCCGGCTGTTGCCTGCCAAAACCAGGTTTGGTTTATCCGGGCTGAACATGCATATTCACATGCATGCCAACCTGCAGCGTCAATATGCTGATAAGCCCGCCGCCCAGAACAACGCTCCGCTTCTGCCCAAAGAAGCGCTGATCAACTTACTCAACGGATTGATCAAGACCATTAAGCCGTTGACATGGCAGCCGAAGGGCACGGAATGGGGTGAGTATTACAGCGCCACCAATTACTCAGATGACTCTCTTCGCTTGAAGGGCGAAATGGTGGGCAGGTTCATTGAGTTTTGTAAACCTGAAAAAGTGTGGGACCTGGGTGCCAACAACGGGCTGTTCAGCCGTGAGGCATCGAAACGCGGCATCTTTACCGTTGCCAGCGACATTGACCCGGCTGCGGTTGAAAAGGATTACCTGACCATCAAGGTGCAGAGCGAAAAGCATCTGCTGCCCATCGTGATCGATCTCACCAATCCCAGCCCGGCCATCGGGTGGGCCAATCACGAGCGCGATTCCTTCAGCGAGCGCGGACCGGTGGACCTGGCACTGGCACTGGCCTTGATCCATCACCTGGCCATTTCGAACAACCTGCCGCTGACTTCGATCTCAGATTATTTAGCGTCCATCGCGAAGTGGGTCATCATTGAGTTCGTGCCCAAGAGCGATTCACAGGTTCAGCGGCTGCTTTCCACCCGCAAGGACATTTT
>CAZRHZ010000031.1:0-2931 GCA_964599995.1 uncultured Anaerolinea sp.
CGGTGAGGGCAAATGAATAAAACAAAGGCCATTTTGGGTTTCGTGATGAACTTCCTACTGGGCGCATTGGGTGTGGCCGGCCTGGGCTGGATCATCCTGCTGGCGTTTCCGAAAGCCGCCAAAACGGTTTACATCGTGGGAAGCATTTTGTTTCTGATGTGCCTGTGGACGGCCTTCGATGAGATGCGTAAAAAGCTCAAGAAACAACAGATCCCCTCTTCTGAACAACCCACCCAAAATGAGAACAAACCCGACGCATGAAGAAACGCTCCGGCAGGCTGCTATTCCTTTACCCTTTCATTCTGGCGCTGGCCTCCCCCTTCAGCCTGTACCTGCATAACGCGCGCGAGACGGCTTTCCGCAACGCGGCGCGGACGCTGATCGTGGCCTTTCTGCTGACCCTAGTCTTCTACTTCCTCAACCGCCTGATCTACCGGAAAGCCAGAACAGCGCGCGCCGTAACCGCCCTTTCCATGCTCTTTTTAGTCAATTATGGCGACCTGAGCACCTTTGGCAGCAGCCATCCCGTTTTCGGGTTGGACCTGGGCGATTATGTCTTTCTCATCACGTTCTTCATCCTGCTGACCGCTGTATTGGTGATGGTCTTCAAGAAATCCGAGAAGGCCAGCGCAAATATAGAGCTATTCCTCGGGTTCACCGCCCTGGCTTTCGCCGCGATCCTGCTGGTTAACTCCGTTTCACTGGCGATCCAATCCAGGCAAAAAGCAACCCAAGCCTCAGAAGCCCAAGCCGCCAGCACAACACAGGCCAACACGCAGGACCCCGACATCTATTTCATCATCCTCGACACCTATACCAGCAGCGATGTACTGGTTTCTTCATTTGGTTTTGATAACTCCGACTTTGAGCAGCAGCTGCGCGATCTGGGATTCTACATTCCGGAAAAAAGTTACAGCAACTACGACGGCACGGTGCAGACGATCAGCTCGGTGCTGAACATGGATTTCGTGCAATCCTTCACCGACCCCGACACACCCGACCCGGCTCACACGGCGGTCACCGCAAAGTCGATTGACAATGAAGTGCGCAAGCTGCTCAAGGAGCGCGGGTATTCCATCGCTACCTTCACGAGCGAATACTTCTGGCTGATGTGGCGCGACGCGGATCACTTCATCGAACCGGTGCGCAAAAATTTTCTGGTCGCGGGTTTGACCCAATTCGAATTTATGGCGATCAAGAAATCGATGCTCTACCTGCTTTACGAAACCAGTCCCACCATCTTTGATGTGCTGCTTTTCCATGTCGGCAATGTGGGTCAGGACAAATATCAGGAACAGTCCTTCCTGATCGAGAACCTGTCGGAAGTGCCGGAGGACGGCAGGCCGCGCTTCGTCTACGCGCATAGCACCATCACGCATTATCCGCTGCTTTTCCACGCCGACGGGACGATGATCCCGTTGGCTGATCAGGGCGCGTCTTCGGATGATTACGCCAAAGAAAACGTGCGCCAGAGCTATATCGAAACGATCCGCTACCTGAACAGTAAACTGGTAATCGAACTATCAGCCATCATTGAGGCGAATCCAAACACGGTCATCATCTTGCAGGGCGATCACGGCTACCCAAGGGAAGAGAACAAGAACGCCATTTTCTTCGCCGTTTACGATCCCAAAGGCAGCCTGAACGACCAGGCATGCGTCACACCGGTGAATGTGTTTCGCAGGATCTTCAACACCTGGTTCGGCACCCAATATAAATATTTGCCGGATACCGTGTATCGAACACCCGATCAATCCTATTACCGCTACGAATCGCTGGGTACCTGCCAGCAACAGCCCTAGTTTTTCGTAATCAATCATGCTCACCTATTAGCATTGACCCATTTTTTCGAATCCGGAAGGTTTTTCAACATGACACGCACCGCAATCCTCTCAGACCTGCACGGCAACATCCCCGCCATTGAAAGAGTGATCGAAGACATGCAAAAACGCCAGGTGGATCGCGTCTTCTGCCTGGGTGACCTGATCTCAGGTCCCCTCTGGCCAAAAGAGACGCTGGCTCTGTTGATGCAGCAGAACTGGATCTTCATCCGCGGCAACCACGACACCTGGCTGGTCGAAAGGAATTTCGATCAACTCGGGCCCACCGACCAGTACGCGCAGCCGCTGCTCAACCGCGAAGAGCTAGACTGGCTGGCTAGCCTGCCAGAAACGCGCTTGGTGGACGGTACCTTTTTGCTGTGCCATGGCTCGCCGCGTCAAAACAACGCCTATCTGCTGGACACGATCGAGCATGGGCGCATCCGGTTATCGACACCGCAGGAGATCAAGAGCAAGATCGGTCCGGAATGCGCACCAGTGATCCTTTGCGGACATTCGCATTACCCGCGGGTGGTGAAGGTGGGCGCACAGCTCTTCGTCAACCCTGGCAGCGTCGGCCTGCCGGCTTATGACGATGAAGATGAAGAACATGGCTACTTCGTGGTGGAAACCGGCTCATCCCATTCTCGATACGCCATTCTCGAAGAAGACGAGCAAGGATGGAAAGCGGAGATCGTGCTGCTGTCTTACGATCACGAGACCGCGGCTAAACAAGCCCATAAAAACAATCGTCCAGACATCGAGATCGGGCTGCGTACCGGATTCATGCACCCGATGTAGGATCTGCCAACTAGAGGAACCAAATTCGTTTCGTGACCGTCCAAGGGATAAAGAAAGTACTGGAGGAATAAATGAAAAAGAGAATCCTTTTTACAATCCTGATGATCGCGTTATTGTTGAGCGCTTGCGGCTCTAAATCCAGCCTGGACGGCACCCAATGGAAATTGATCAATCTAAACGGTGAAACCGCTTTGGTGGATGTTGAAGTGACCCTGAATTTTGAAAAAGACAGCATGGGGGGCAGCGATGGGTGTAACTCTTACGGCGGGTCGTATCAAGCCGGGGAAACTTCGATCCAGTTCGGGGATGA
>CAZRHZ010000031.1:3031-21448 GCA_964599995.1 uncultured Anaerolinea sp.
TGAACTGGGCATCCGTGAAATCCTCAATGCGATTTGTGAGCCATACCTGGCGCTCGGGGATTGAATAAGACATGTAAATACAAGCCACCCAATTGCCCCACAGGTGGTCAGGGAGTTCAGGGTGCGAACGCAGCCACGTGACCGCCTCAACAGGGGTGGTGTCGGTGACGTCAGCCGGAGCCTGCTGCCACCACTGCTGCCGAAGGCCGGGAAGGAAGGCCAAGGAGAAAACGAGGATCAAAATCCCCAGGGTAAGGTTGAATCCACGGCGCGGGAAGAGCGTGAAACGGTCGATGAAGCGCGTCAGCCAGGGGGCAGCCAGCTGCGCCAGCAGCAAGGCCGCGATCACCGAGAACCAGATCACGTAACGCACGCTTGAGAGCGCCATCCATCCAAAGCCCAGATAAAGGATCCACCAAAAAGGTTTGACCCGCACGGTGGTAAACCCGGCTGTAAAAGCCGTGACCAATAAGGATGCAAATAAGAGGTTCAACTGCCAGCCCTCGTTGACCGGCGGCTGCCACTCCGCGCTGTAGAGGCTGATCAGGTTGCTGCCGACCATCCCCAGCGAGTTCGTCCAGAGCTGAAAGCCGTAAGGGTTGAGCAAGGTCGCGCCCAGGCAGAGCACCAGAACCGGAAGGATTGCCCTGCGGCTGCCCCCGCCAAAGACCAGGGCAGTGCCCAGTAAAAGGAACAACAGAATGAATGAACCGTGCAGGTTCGCCCATAAGATTGCCACTAGAGGCAGTAGCCACAAAAGGCGGTTCCTCCCGTTCAGCCAGCGCACCAGAATGAACAGGGTCAGTCCAAAGAGCGAAAAAACGAAGACCTGCGGCCGCGTGGACCAGTTGTTGCTGCCCATCAAGGCCGTGACCAGCAGCACCAGGCTGGCAGAAAGAGGACCCAGCTTCAATTGACGCAGACAGCCCCAGACCAAGGCGTAAAACCCTGTGATGCATAAACCACAGACTAAAGCCGTGAGCCAAAAACTGCCTGTCTTGTAGATACCCAGAAAAAGAAGCGATGCCAGCCAGTAGGAATAAACCGCCGGTTGGCCTCCGCTGGTATAGGTCATGAATTCGGTGGTCGGGAGGGCACGCGTGCGGACGATCTCTTCGCCGATACGCAGATAGGTCCAGTAATCGCTGGGCTCGAGAGGCATCAGCACCACCACAATTAAAATGGCAGCCAGAACGAGACTCAAGAATAGAAAGCCGGAGAAACTCTTCTTGGATTGTTTTACAGAGGGAGCGTTCATTCACCCTCCATGCTGATCGGCTCAAGCCTGGCATAGATCACAGCCTGCTCATCGCTATAAACCTCACGCCACAAGGGTGAAGCGGAAGCCGCGGCGATCAGATCGGGCTGGTATTCCAGACTGGGCATGAGCAGGTTGACACCGTATTTGTCGAGGAGAGCCTGCCAGTCATAATCCGCATTGGCAATGCGTTTGTTCTCAGCGAACTGCTCGACGGGAAAATCCTCAAAGCGATTGGTCATGAAAAGCTTGCGCTCGGGCAGCGCCCAGGTGAGATAGGTGGAAAAAGTGAAGTCACTCCACAGGTTGTCAGAATACTGCGGGTTCACCTTTAACCACTCCACCGCTTTCACCGGAGTGGTAACGCTATTGACCGGCGGAGCCTGCTGCCACCACAATCCGCGCAGGCCAGGCAGTAGGGCGATGGGGAAAAGTAAAAGAAGAATGCCTAAGACGCGGTTGAACGCCAGATTTTGAAAGCGGTCGCGCCCCTCAAGATAGCGCGAGAAAAGAGGAGCCAGGATCATGCCAAGCAGCAGGGCTTCGACCGGCAGAAACCACACGCCATAACGCACAGCGGATAGCGCCATCCAGCCAAAACCGATGAACCACAGCCAGTAAACCAGTTTGACCTTCGCCCTGGTCAAGGCGGTCAGGGCGGGAATGGCAAGCAGGGTGGCGAAAAAGAGGTTGGCCTGCCAGCCCTCATTAACCGGGAAAGCCCATTCCACGCTGAATTCGCGGATGGAATCACTATTGACCATGGAAAACATGCTGGTCCAGACGTTGATCCCGTAGCGATTCAGGCAGGTGGCGGCCAGACACGCCAGAGTCACCCACAGAAGGCGCTTGCGGTTGCCGCTGCCAAAGATCACGGCCGGACCAAGCAGAAAGAAGAGCACGATGAATGACCCGTGCAGGTTCGCCCACAACGCGGCCACGAGCGGAAGCAGCCAGAGCTGCCATTCATTCCGTTTTTGCCAGCGCAAAATGAGCCATAATGCCAGCCCAAAAAGAGGATAAGTGAGCAACTGCGGCCGGACGGCCCAATAATTCACTCCCACCAAACCAGTAATAAGCAGCACAAACCCCGAGGTCAGCGCTCCAACCTTGAGCTCACGCAGGCACAACCACAACAGCGTGTAAAAAGCACCAACGCAGATTGCCGCCAGGAGGCTGATGAGTGTCACCCCACCCAAATTATATAAACCCAGGAAAATCAACGAGGGAAGCCAGTATAAATAAACCGCTGGCTGCCCGTATTGGGTATAGGTCATGAATTCGGTTGTCGGAATCGATTCATTTCGAACGATCTCCTGCCCGATGCGAACGTACGGGAAGAAATCGTTTGGGAAGAGCGGCAACAAAACAGCTATGGAAAGCATGAACATCAAGACCAGCGAAAAGACCAGAAAGGCGGCATTTTGCTTCTTTTCTGTCAATGAATTCGCGTCAGATGCGGTTTTATCATTCATTCGCTTGTCCTAGAGCCTTGATGTTATTAGAATACCCGATGAAGCGAGAAATGGTCAAGTTGAAGAACAGCGGGTTTATAGAAAATTCATATACTGACAGAGTATAATCCCCTGCATGACAGAAGAACTTTTCATTTGTGTGGATGTTGAGACAGCCGGTCCGATCCCCGCGGACTTCGCGCTTTTATCGATTGGCGCTTGCCTGGTGGATGAACCATCGATTACCTTTTATACCGAATTACAGCCAGATCGCGAAAATACTTCGCCTGAAGCCATGGCAATTCATGGATTATCAATGGGGGAACTACAAAAGAACGGCACTCCCGCTGATAAAGCCATGGAAGCTTTTGCGAACTGGATCAACGGCGTAACAGGAGAAAACCAGCGCCCCGTCTTCGTGGCCTTAAACGCCCCATTTGACTGGATGTTCATTAATGACTATTTTCACCGCTACCTGGGGCACAACCCCTTCGGTCACAGCGCATTGGATATCAAAGCCTATTTCATGGGCCAGACCGGCGTGGAATGGGGACAAACCTCAATGAGCCACATGAGCAAGCATTTTCTGGATGAACGGCATCTGACCCATAACGCACTGGCAGACGCGCAAGATCAAGCCGAGATCTTCCGGATGGTGCTGCATCAAGCCCCCAATTCGAACCTTTCTGAATGAGTGAACGTATATCTATTCTGTAGTCTCATATTTGCACTATACTATAGTGAACTGGTGTTTTGCGTGTCAACCTATCAGGAGGATGTAAATGGCCAAAGTATCAAGTGATCAACAAAATGATCTGACCCGGATCATGGAATCAGCCAAACGGCTGGGGGTGGAAATCGAAGAAGAAGAGGCGCTGCAGTGGTTGACCAGCATGTCCGCTTCAGAGAGGGATGATGACAACATCACCTTTAACGCACGCAGCGGTGTTTTTGGTCACAAGATCACCATGCTGGATTTCAGCGACAAGGAACTCGAATATTTCAAACGAATTGGCCGCATCGTGGAGTTCGATGACATCCCCGGTCAGGTGGAGACCGCGCTGGCGCTTTCGGGCAGTTCCGCGCAGTCCAAGATCCAATCCTACCCCGGAGACTGCGATTATTTTGAACGCGTCAATATCATCGCCCCAACCAGACAGGAAGCTTGTGCGATTCTTGCACGAATCATGAAGGAAAAATCGCTGAACGCGTTGCAGGGTCCAAATTTTCAATTGATCGAAGTGAAATTCGGTTCGTACCCGGCTGATATGGTGGTTGGCGACCAGAAATCCAAGGCGGGTTCCGCCATCGCGTGGAGACCCGACCAGATCAAAGCCGGAAAGATCGAAGGGTTTACACCGGAAGGTTCCAAATTATCGGTCACATGGGACGAAGTCAGTGCAGAACCCGGCTGGTGTAAATTGGACTGGGTGGTGGCCGATCCGATACGCAAGCAGTTGGCCAACGCCAGCAACATGCTCGACGTCACCTGGGAAGCCCCCGATGGAACCATCACCCCGCTGGACGGTTACCTTGACCCATATTTCCAGGAAGTCTACCTGGATGCCACCTCGGTGCCCATTTTCTCAAAACTCGCGCAGCACGTTTCAGCCAACGCCCTGGATGATTATGTGGGTGCTCTTGAACGCGAAGTAAAAAAATATCTAACAAAGGATATCAATTACGGTAAGGTTGCCAAGCGCTTGTACAACATCTTCAGACTGACCGGGCGATACGAAGAAGCCACTTTTCTGCGCGAATTATTCGACGAACCTGCCACCATGCTCTATCAGGTTTGGTCATTGATCCGCACCATCGACGACGCCAGCATGCCCGGAACCAGCATCACCCGTGAACAATTGGTGCAATCAACCGATAATCTAATTATTGAAGTGATAAAAGCACTGGAAGGCGAAGAGGAAACCGAAATCGTCACCCACCTGTTGAAACTGCGCGACGCGCTGGCCAATCCTGCAGGCAAGCAGATCCTGACCAACGAAGCAGAAGCAGCCCGCAGCCGGGTGATCAACCTGGTGAATAACTTCTTCTATGAGAGATTAACCGCGCTGCCCACCATTAAAGAATATATGGATGAGTTTCAAAGCCATTAGCGCAGAAGATCGAATGGATCGGAAATGAAGTCCAATCGGAGGATGCATTTGACGAACGTGATCCTGTTGGGGATTACTGCCGCATTGATCACCGGTATCGCCATTGGCGTACAATCCACCCTCAGCAGCCGGATCGGAAGCCTGATCGGTGATCTTAAAACTGGCATCATGATGAACGCCATCGGCGGCCTGATCGCAGGACTCTTGCTGTTGATTCTATTGATCGTCAAAGGAAAAGGGTTCTGGCAGCTTCCGCAAACCTCAATTGTGATGCTGGTCATCGCAGGCGCGCTGGGGATCGTGATCATCACGGGCGTATCATTTTCCATGCAAAAAGCCGGTGTGGCAGTAGGGTTAGCCACCCTGATCCTTGGAGAAATGATCGTATCTGTGATTGCGGACGCCAAAGGCTGGGGTGGCGCAGAGCCGATTCCCATCACGTGGCCGAGAATCCTCGGACTGCTCGTCATGGCAGCAGGAGTATACCTGCTGCTTCCCAAGAAAGGTTAAGTTCCAGAGGAATCGTGAACGACAACAAACCGCAAGGGTATGCCATAGAGTTGTATTTCGATTCGCAGATGGAGAAAGAAATCCTGGCCTTTCGCGAATCGATCTACAGGCTGGGGGTCATCCCGGTGCTTGGGAGTATGAAAGATCGGCCGCATATCAGCCTGGCAGTCTTTGCTAATGAGGACCCGCAAGAGTTGATTCAGGTCGGATCACGCTTTGCGACCGAGATCCACCCGTTTGAAGTTCAACTGGAAGCCATCGGCATGTTTGCAACCTCATCCAATGTGGTCTACCTGTTCCCGATCCCGACCCTGCAGCTTCTTTCTGTTCACCAACGTTTTCATGAAATATTATCGAAGGAGAACATCCGCTCTAACCATTATTATTTGCCTGACCATTGGGTGCCACACTGCACCCTCGAATTTGAGCTGCCGGATGAACAATTCGATCTGGCGATTCAGTTAAGCAAAAGGTATTTTTCACCCATACGGGGACGATTCGCATCCCTGGGCGTGATCGCCTTTCGCCCGATTCTATATCTTTCTGAAACCATGTTGCAAATGCAGGAAAAATAGTCATGACAAGAAAACCATACGAACCCGATCCTGAAAAGGTTGCCGAGGCCGTCTCAAAATCCAGAACCCGCGCCGAGGATTATCTAAAGGATCCTGAAAAATCAAAACGCTTGCTGGACGAAGCCATCAAGAAAGCCAAAAACAAGGAAAAACCCAGCGGACCGGCGGCAGAACTGTGGAGCAATCTGAAAACCGTGTTCAGACTGCTGCAAGCCTATTTTAACAAGCAGTACACCGTCATCCCCTGGGGCTCGATCGCGTTGATCGTTGGAGCAGTGATCTATTTTGTATCTCCAATCGACCTGATGTTCGATTGGTTGCCCATCGCCGGGTTTGTAGATGACGCAGCTGTTTTAATGTTTGTCTTGAATCAACTTCGCGCTGATCTAAATCGTTTCGCGCAATGGGAAAAAGAAAAGAACACGGCCAACTCAGAGAAGATCATCGATATCCAACCAGAATGACATGAAAAAAAAGAACCAAAGATGGTACTATACTATAATGAAGAAATGAATTGAGATCAATTATCAGGAGGATGAAATGAAAAATCGAATTGCCATCTTAGTCGTTATTTCGGTTGTTCTGATCATGGCACTTTCAGCCTGCGGTCTGGTCGGTGAGATGAAAAGCATCAACGATCTGGGCGATGACTTCATGACCACGCTGCGCGACAGCGACGCCGCTTCATCCTGGGACATGCTCGCAGACAACATCAAGACCGAGGTTGGCGATGAGACCGCCTGGGCCGAATTTGTCGCCCCGCGTAATTTTTCGGATTGGAGTTTTAATAACACCCAGATCAACAACGATTCAGCCCAACTGGACGGTGAAGCCACGCTTGGCGATGAAACCTATGATGTGGTTTTGGTTTTTGACAAGATCAATGATGTGTGGCTGATTTCAGGGATCAATTTTTCACTTCAGAACTAGTTCACAAGTCAAATAGCGGTGGGATTCGAATCCTGATGAAGCAATCAAGATATATATGACGATCAATCTGGAAAGTCCTTTGAAAAATGGACTTTCCAGAGATTTTATAATCATTCCCCTACCCAAAATCGACAATTATTGAATCTCAACAGAGGACAAATGAACTCAGATACACCTCCCCCAATCCCACCCCCACCGTTCATTCCCCCTGCTCCACCCCCGCCACCTTTGCAACCTGAGATGGTCAGGTTGGTAGTCGATAAGGTAAACCAAAAAACCGGTGTCTTCTCAAAGCAAGCTTACCGCATGTTGGTGACCAGCACCCGCCTGATCTTTGTCTTGCAGGTCAACAACAACCTGGATTACCTGCGTCAGGATCCCAACTTAAGTCTGGCAGAAAACCCCGCCAATTTTGCGATTCCGCTGGATCAGTTAACGGTGATCGAGGTTTATCAGGGTGATTTTGAAAGTAATTCCCCCGACACGATGACCGTAAAAACCCTGAGCACGAAAATGAGCTTTCATATCCCTGACGCGTATCGCGTTGGACAAAATCTAAAAAAAGTATTGGGAAATAAAGTGAAATGAGCAAGGAGGGGGCGGTTTTCCACCGCCCCCTCCTTTTTGTTTAATACAGATCTGCCGCGTCAAACTGGCTATAGTAGATATCCGCGTAGAAGCCCTTCTTTTCCAGCAGTTCTTCATGCGTACCTTGTTCGACGATGTCGCCGTTGTTCATCACCAGGATGAGATCAGCGTTGCGGATGGTCGAAAGGCGGTGCGCGATGATGAAGCTGGTGCGGTTCTTCATCAGGTTATCCATGGCTTTCTGAATGAGCACCTCGGTGCGGGTGTCTACCGAACTGGTGGCTTCATCCAGGATTAGGATGCGCGGATTTGAAAGGATGGCACGCGCGATGGTCAGCAATTGCTTCTGGCCTTGAGAAATGTTCGAGGTCTCTTCATCCAGAACCATGCTATAACCTTCGGGCAGAGTGCGGATGAAGTGATCGACGTAGGCGGTCTTGGCGGCGGCCACTACATCTTCATCGCTGGCGTTCAACTGGCCATAGCGGATATTCTCCATGATGGAAGCGTTGTAAAGCCAGGCGTCTTGCAGGACCATGCCGAATTGGTTGCGCAGGTCTTTGCGCCGGTAATTGCGGATGTCGGTCCCGTCGACCAGAATGGCACCGCTGTTCACATCGTAAAAGCGCATGAGCAGTTTGACCATGGTGGTCTTGCCGGCCCCGGTGGGACCTACGATGGCCACTTTTTGTCCGGGCTGGATGGTGGCGCAGAAGTTGTCAATGATGATCTTCTCCGGGTCGTAGCCGAAATGAACGTTGCGGAATTCGACGGTTCCTTCCACACAGTCCACTTCGATGGGATTCTCTACATCCAGAGATTCTTCGGATTCAGCCAGAAATTCAAAGACCCTTTCAGCGGCCGCAGCGGTTTGCTGCAGCACGTTCGAAATATTGGCCACCTGCACAATGGGCTGTGTAAAGGAGCGCACATACTGGATGAAGGCCTGAATGTCACCCACGGTAATGGCTTTCTGGATGGCCAGGTAACCACCGAGGATCACGATGCCCACGTAACCGAGGTTGCCGATGAAGTTCATGATCGGCATCATCAAACCGGAAAGGAATTGCGATTTCCAGGCTGAGGAATAGAGGGTGTTGTTATATTCGTCAAACTTCTCGATACTCTTTTGTTCGCCATTAAAGGCTTTCATCACCACATGCCCGCCAAACATCTCTTCGATGTGGCCGTTCACGTGACCCAAATAATCCTGCTGCTGTTTGAAAAATTTCTGACTCTGCTTTACCACAACACCGATGAAGATGGCAGACAGGGGCAGCACGATCAATGTGACCAACGTCATGGTGAAACTGATCGAGAACATCATCACCAGCACACCAATGATCGTCGTGACTGAAGTGACGATCTGGGTCAAGCTCTGATTGAGGGTTTGACTGACGGTATCCACGTCGTTGGTGACCCGCGAGAGCACCTCGCCTTGATTGGTGCCGTCGAAATAACGCAGCGGCATGCGGTTAATTTTCTCAGAGATTTCTTTGCGCATGCGGTAGGTAATTTTCATGGATACATCGGTCATGATCCAACCCTGAATGTAGCCAAACAAGGCTGAAACACCATAGAGGCCGATCATGATGCCAATGATGTTGCCAATGTAAACAAAATCGATTCCGGTACCTGAACCTGAGATCTGAGCCATGACCCCTTCAAAAAGCTTGGTGGTGGCTTTGCCCAGGATCTTCGGTCCCAGTATGGAAAACACGGTCGAAGCAATCGCAAAAATGAACACGACAATGATCGCGACTTTGTAAGCACTCAGGTATTTCAACAATTTCGCCATGGTGGCTTTGAAATTGCGGGCTTTTTCTCCACCGCGCATCATGGGACCTCCAGGACCACCCGGTCGAGGTCCGATGGGCGGGCGCGCAACCTGCGTATTTGTGCTTCGAGAGGAAGAACTGTTGTTGTGCATCATGCCAACTCCTCCTTGGTCAACTGTGAAGAAGCAATCTCACGATAGGTTTCACAGGTAGCCATTAATTCCTTGTGGGTTCCCTTGCCCACAATCTCACCCTCGTCCATCACAATGATCTGTTCTGCGTTCTTCACAGTCGAGACGCGCTGTGTCACTATGATCATGGTGCTTTTACCCGTTTCCTTTTTCAAAGCCCGACGTAAAGCTGAATCGGTCTTGAAATCCAACGCTGAAAGACAGTCGTCGAAGATATAGATCGGCGGCTGCTTGACCAAGGCACGTGCGATGGCCAAACGCTGCTTTTGACCGCCTGACACGTTCGTGCCACCCTGCGCGATCTCGGCTTGCATCCCCTCCTCTTTGGCTGAAATGAACTCTTCCGCCTGAGCGATGGAAACAGCTTTCTTCAGGGTTTCGGGGTTAGCTTTTTCATCCGCATAGAGAAGGTTGCTCTCAATGGTTCCTGAGAAAAGCATGCCTTTTTGCGGTACAAAACCGATCTTATCCCGTAGATCACCTTGCCTGACCTCGCGGACATCCACGCCATCGACCAGAACCGCACCCTCGGTGACATCAAAGAAACGCGGGATGAGATTGATCACCGTTGACTTGCCTGATCCGGTTGAACCGATGATGGCTGTAGTCTCACCTGGTTTGGCGACAAAACTGATGTTGCACAACACGTTCTCTTCAGCATTAGGATAGCGGAAGGAAACATTGCGGAATTCAACCAGCCCATTGGTTTTGGTGTCAAAGGTCTTGGGGGACACAGGATCGATAATGGAGGGTTCCACCTCAAGCACGTCCGCAATACGTCCAGCGGATACAGATGCTCTCGGCAGGATGATGAACATCATCGAAAGCATTAAGAAGGAGAACACAACGGTCATGGCGTACTGCATGAAAGCCATCATGTCACCCACCTGCAGCGCTGAATTGGCCACCTGATGAGCTCCTACCCAGATGATGACCACAGATAAACCGTTCATCAAGAGCATCATGATCGGCATTAAGACCACCATGATGCGGTTCACAAACAAGGAGTTCTGGGTCAGGTCAGTGTTGGCCTTGTCAAAACGTTGGGTCTCAAATTGCTGAGTATTGAAAGCGCGGATCACCATCATGCCCGAGAGGCTCTCGCGCGTTACGAGATTGAGCCGGTCGATCAAGCTCTGGATCCGTTTGAACCTGGGAAGCGAGATGGTAAAAATGGTAACAATGATCGACAGCATGATCACCACCGCCAGGGCGATGATCCAGGTCATGGAGGGGCTCTTTTCAACCGCCCGGATGACCGCGCCAATACCCACAATGGGAGAATAAAAGACCATGCGGATCATCATGACGATCAGCATTTGAATCTGGGTAATATCGTTGGTGGAACGGGTGATCAAAGAGGCTGTGGAGAACTTTTCAAATTCAGCTTTCGAAAAACTTTCCACTTTGGAAAAGACCTCACGGCGCAGATCGCGTGATACACCGGCAGCGATGCGGGCAGAAAGGAAACCAACCCCAACCGTACAAACAACCGTACCAAGCGTCAACAAAAGCATCAGACCACCGATACGGAAGATGTATCTGGTTTGAACTTTGCCGTTATCCATTCCAATGGCTTCATATTCCGCTTTGATCGCCGATGCGGCCGATTGCACAATCATGCTGTCGCTCATCGAGGCGAATTTTTCTCCGACCGCTTCCTTCATCGCGTTCAACTGGTCTGCAGGCAGCATCGACAAAACTGAAAACACGTCCATGCCGGTCGGGATCTTTGAAAGGTCGAAGCCTGCCTCGCTCATGGCGGCGGCTTTCTCTGGGTCAGCTTGAGCGGCTTCCAGCATCGAAACCACCAGGATGGACTTTCCGATGGTCGGATTCAACGTGGTGATCTGTTCTGCATCGATCGAATTCCGCACATAAACCGGTTCTTCAGACAAAATCGGATACGCTTCCAACAATGTCGAATAATCCGCTGAGTTCGAATCTACCAGTGTATAGGCAGACAGAACCGCCGTTTTTTCTTCGGGGGTCATAAACGCGGTCAGCTTGTCCATCTGGCTGGCACGTACTGCCAGCGGAACTGCATTCTCTACCCCACCCTGCTGAATACCGACATTCACGATGTCAGAGACATAATTCGGCAGGGCAAGATCAGCCATGGCCTGGGCAAACAAAAGCCCAATGGCGATGATCAATAACAATAGATAAGGCTTTAAATACTTAACCAATCTCAACATATAATACGTTACTCCTCTCAACGAGACTCTTCATTTGAATTATTCTCTTGAATTACAATCTTGATGATGATCTGAAACTAGCGGCATTTCCATCTCTGCATGATTCTGGATGGATGTCTGCAATTTTTTAAGCAGGAAGATCAATTGGTCCAGTTCTTCGTCGGTCAGATCAGAGGAAAGATCCGTCATCAATTTCAACCTTTTCGGCCAGACTGAATCCACCTTTTTGTGACCTTCTTCACTGATGCGGATGAAGTAACCACGTTTATCGTTTGGGTCTGGTGTCCGCTCGATATAGCCACTTTCTTCGAGGCCGCGTAGCAATGAACTGATGGTGTTCTTTTTTACTTTTTGGAACTGGCTTAAGGTGGTTGGGTTGATCCCGTTTGGATTACCAACCTCCTCCTCCACCAATAACCGCAGAAGAATGCCCATGCGCGGACCGGATAGTTCACCCGGTACTTTCTTCTTATGGATCACCGCAGAATAATAATTTGCCAGAATGCGGATCAGCGAGCCAAGCTCAAGCCCTTTAACGTCAGCATTCTGCATTTTTTTCATCAGGTGCTGTCTCAGCCGTTCCTGCATTTCTTCAAATTGTGGTTCATTGTCGTGATGACATCTCATGATCAAATCCTGGTATCAATATAGTTCGGCGTGGAACTATACTCCCTTGTTTCCTTAAAGTCAAGAAGGCAAATGAGAATCTATATGAAATGTTAATAAATTCGAGACTCTTGAATAAAAACCAAGAGCCTCGATGAATCATTCTGAACGCAAAGCTTTTTACTCCCAGTAGGTTGGATCGATCGACAGGTAGCGGATCAACGGATAGGTGCTGACCGGCGAAAGGATGTAGCCTTTCACGTAAGGCTTTACCACCACATTGTCTCTGAAATGGAAGAGGAAGATGGCCGCAGCATCATCCACGAGTATCTCTTCAGCCTGCTGGTACAAGGCCATGCGGTTCTCCACGTCTGGCTCGATCCTGGCCTGTTCCACAAGCTCGTCAAATTGCGGATTGCTGTAGCCGCCGTCATTCATCCCCGCGCCGGTATGGAAGAGCACATCTGCAAAATTCTCGGGGTCGGGATAATCTGCACACCAGCCGGTGGTGGTCAACTGCCCATATTCCTCGGTCACGTCTTCGTCCAGCATTTTTTCGGGGTCCAGGTTCTGCACCGAGATGGTCACGCCCAGGTTTTGCTGCCACATCTGGCTCATGGCGGCCACCAGTGAATTGGAGTAACTGCCATAACCGCTTGAAGTAAACACGATCTCGGGGAAGGCCTCCACCGAACCATAACTGGATTCCGCGATGAGCTGGCGAGCAAGTTCGGGGTCATAATCGTAGCCTTGCAGATCCAGGTTGTAGCCCGGCATGGCTGGAGGATATAACCCCTTGGCGATCATGTCCGTTCCTTTTAGTACCACCTCAAGATATTTCTCCTTATCAAACGCCATGGTAAATGCTTGCCTGACCTTGACATCATCAAATGGCGGTTGGGTAACATCAAACTGCACATAACTTGTGCATAAAGATATGCCGGTAACCAATTCCTTGTTCAACGGCTCGGAAGGATCGTTCACCCGGTCCGCGTTGTAATCAGACACTCCCGCAATATCCACCGCTCCCTCTTCGTAAAGCCGGAATTCGTCACCCGTGTAGAGCGTGTAAAGCACCATCTTGATGGACGGAAGCTCGCCGTAGTAGTCTTCGAAACGCTCATAAACCTTGCGCTCCATTGAATCCCAGCGTGTAAGGCGATAAGGCCCGGTGCCGTTGGGGTTTTTATACCACTCCTCGCCAGTTTCGACGTTCTCACGATCCAAAACATTGGCAGTCGGAAAGGTCAACTTGTGCAAAAAGTAGGCCTTGGGCGCATCAATGGACACCTGAAGCGTGTGGTCATCGAGAATGGTCAACCCAGAGATATGATCCGCTTCACCATCGTGCATTTCCTTAACTCCCACGATATCGCCCAGGTAGGTCATGGCCATCTCGGAATCCGTTTCGGGATCTGCAGCACGCTCCCAAGAATAAACCACGTCCGCTGCCGTGACGGGTTTGCCGTCATGGAAAAGCGCGTCGGGTTGGAGGGTAAAGGTGTACACCGTTCCACCCTCGCTGACCTCCCAGCCGGCCGCCAAAGCTGGAACGATCTCGAGTTTTTCGTTGTAGGTCACAAGGCCTTCAAAGATCAGGTAATCACCAGAACTGTGCATGGTGGCGGGGTCATTCTCACGCGGGTTGCTGGACTCACCCCCTTCCAGGATGAGAACCTGATCGCGGGGAAGACCTTCCACCATGGGCGAAAAGAGCTCGATGGAATCCTGCATTTGCTTCAACCTGGACTCCCAAGAGGAGAAATACTCGGGCAGGGAATACATTTCAAGGACGAGCGCACGTTGGGCGTGCAGAATGGTGGTCAGACGGATTTCTAGCGTGTATTCGTTCTCGATATCATAGCCGGTAAAGCGTGTGTGCCACGCGCTGCCGCCTTGCTTGAGTGCGATCTCCTCGTCTTGCAAGACCTCGATATCGTCCAGCCAACTGGATTCACTGGCAAAAACACTTTGAGCGATTTGTTGAAGGGTCTCGCCTGATGCCATGGTCACTGGATAGAGGATGCCAAAACCTTCCGAATCGCCCATCATATATTCCTGCAAATAATCAGAGCCCTCTTCGGCGGTGGTGGCTTCAATTCCATCAGGGATGGTGATCGAAATGCCAAATTCTTCATTTACATATGCATCAGAGTTGGATTGGAGCACCTTAATATCGGTGGCAGTGGAAGGCTGTCCTTCCTCAGTTGAAGAGAACAAACCGCACGAAGCCAATGAAAAAATGCTCAGAAGTGAAACCAAAAGGAAGCACATACGTTCAGAGAACAAGCGTTTGCTTTTCATTTTTGTCCTCCTTTGCGGCGCATGCTCAAAAAGACAATGAGCAGAATGACTCCATTGAAGAGCGCTACGGCCAAAATCCATGGGACCCAACTCACCACCCCATCCTTAAACCGCGTGGGTGTGGGTGAAGCGGAGGTTTCTGTAGGGCTCTCCGCTGCTGCTGAATCAGGTTGAGTGAGCGTTGGTTCTGAATTCTGGGGGGCCGCCGGCATGGACTGGGCTCCCTGGATGGGGATGATGGTCGGGATGGGAGTGGGAACCAGATCGACCCCAGATTCAACGGCAGGGGTAAAGGTTAATCCCAATGACTGCCGCCATTCCGCTTCAAAGGCATTGAGGTCGAAACCGTAGGCAGTCTGCAGCGATTCGTTCAGCTCACCCGCAGAACTGAGCAGATCGAGGAGCTCAAGCATTTTTTCCTGGCCATATTCCTCGATCAGATAATTGACCATGTAATAAGACTGGGTGTAAGACAGGTTGGCCAGATCAGGATCCTCTGAAAAGCCGCCCGACAACACCGTGAAGGATGGCAGACTTTCTTGGCTGACGTTCTCGTTAAAGAAAATTACTTCATCTTGAGATGGACCGCCTTCTCCATACACGGCCAATCCTTCGCTCAGCCAGGTGGGGGTATCCCCCAGGCAGGAGAAGGAATAGTCCCCTTCAAGAATGTGAGTCAGTTCGTGAGCAACGGTGCTCTTACCCCACTCAATATCATAAGGATCGACGCCGATGATCAGGATGTTGTAGTCGGAGTACGCCAGCCCACCTGTCCAACCCGGCTCATAGAAAACTGCCTCAAGCAGATCGTCGTTGGTGGCGTAAATATATAGGTCGATTGTACCCTGCGGAACCATGCCGATATCTGTCTTCAAACGATCAAGAGCTGAAACGGCGGTATCCGCCAGAATTTCGCCGTTTTCTGCGTCGGAATAATAATGATGCAAACGGATCTGCCCCTTGTCAATGGTCTGCCAGTCATGCACATCATCGATCCAGATGATCTGCTGTTTCTCACTGAACGTGGATTCCCCGGTTGTGTCCACAACCTCCCACTGCCACCAGAGGGTGGCTCCGGGCGGCTCTCCGCCACTCTGACGCATGTCCCATTCCCACTCCACGGTGACCGACTTGCCGGACGTGATCTCAGGGAAAGCCACTCCGCTGACCGTGCCGCAGGTATCTTGTGTGGTGCCGTAGTGTAGCTTTACCTTGGCGATCTCAACCGAAGAGTTCAAATCTGCAGAAAAACGAATGGTAGTTGGAAAATCCAATACCACTTCATTCCTGTCCAATGTTAATGAACTCGATTGAGCTGCTGCAAAACCATGGGATAACAACAGAATGAATGTGATCAAGGCTGCAATTCGCTTCATAATCCCTCTGCTTGTAAACTGGACTGATTCTTCAATCTCTTTTTATCATAATATTCTTCTTCCAGACAGCCAATAAACCCGATGTAAATTCACGAAGCAAATGGATATAATCTTCATAGCACCAATTTTCTTTAGATTTTTATTAAGGTATTTACAAGCACTGAAAGGAGCCTGGATTCTTATGAAACGAAATCGTTTAGTCATACTCCTCCTTTTTCTGGTTATCTTGCTGAGTGCGTGCCAACCCACCCCCCAACCCACTACTATAACACCCTCTGAAACGCCGACCTCCCTGCCCACATTGGAATCCCCGCAACCCACGGCCACCTTTACCATCGTCACCGCCACACCAGCCCCGGTTGTGATGTTAAGTGGAGAGATCGCGTTTGAAACCTTTTCCTTGCGGACGGGACCCGGAGTTCTTTTTCCGCGCGTCAATATTTACTGGAGCGGCACCAAAATCCGCGTGTTGGGACGGGAAGCTGGCAACAACTGGCTGCTGGTTCAGGTTCCTGACGACCAACGCGCCGGATGGATGAAAGCCGTGGGACTCACCATTGAAGGAGACATCACCAGCCTGCCGATCTTTCAGGTGGATAACGCCCAGATCGTTCACGGACACGTATTTTTAACAGACGGTAGTCCCGCCACCGGGATCGTCATCTCCATTGCGCCGAATGTGAATCAGCTGTCTGAATCATCGGACTCCAGTGAAACCAATGAAGCCGGTGAATGGTACCTGTACCTGCCAACAGATATCCAAGGGGCCTATATCGTGGGGCCGAACGCGTTTACATGCGAGGGATCCAATGCTGTGATCGCCTCGGAGGGCGGCTGCACTCTGATGGGCAACCTGCCTACCGCTGTGGAGATCGCACTTCCTTACACCGGATCGTCGATCGATTTTTCGATCATTCCACTGCCATAATTCAAGTCGTTGGGTATGCCTGAGAACCGCCTCTCTTCCATCGATGCTTTTCGCGGCCTGGCAATTGCCGGAATGGTGATCGCCAATTTCATCGCCGGGGTGGAATGGATGCCGGCCTGGCTGAAACACGCCCCCGACGCGGGGTTCACGATCATCGACCTGGTGGCGCCCATGTTCATTTTCGCCATAGGGCTGACCTATGCAGCGTCGGCACGCAGGCGGCTGGCAATCGACGGAGCGTGGAAAATGACGCAGCATTTCATCATCCGTTTTTTTGCCATTTTAGGGATCGGAGCACTGCTCAGCGCAGGAGAGATCGCGCTTGAGATCGACGGACAGACCGCCAACTGGGGTGTGCTGCAAGCCATTGGCATGGCGGGCCTGGTCACCCTGATCTTCATCCGCGCCAACACAGTCACGCGCCTGATCGCGGGATCGCTGCTGCTGGTGCTTTATCAAATCCTGCTGCAGCGCGTTTGGCTGGACGCGGTGCTGTCTGCTCCTCACGGCGGGCTTTACGGTTCGATCTCATGGTCAGCCATGCTGCTGCTGGCCACCGTGCTGGCTGATCTCTTTTTCGCGCTAAAAAAAGGACTTGCGAATCTGCTGTTTACTTCGTCCGCGCTGGTTTTGCTGGCCTTGATCCTGACGGTATGGATGCCGATCAGCAAGAACCGCGTTTCCGCACCGTACGTGCTGCTCTCGCTCGGTTTGAGCGGACTACTCTTCAGCGCCTGCCACCTGCTGGTTGAAAAATTCAAGCTGCGTTTACGCCTGCTGGTCTTGTGGGGCAGGAATCCGCTGGTGATGTATGTGCTGCATATGCTCCTGCTGGGAGTGATGGTGCTGCCAGCCATCCCCGGATGGTATGCTGAAGCGCCTGTATGGCTGGTACTCGTGCAGGGGCTCTTGCTGCTTTCTGTGCTGACCTGGGTGGCGTGGATGCTGGATAAACGCAAGCGATATGTGAGTCTGTAAGAGCAGTGAATGGTGATTGGTGATCCAGAATCAGTGATTCGTGAACAGTGATCAGGAAAAAAAGGAGGAAATGGATGACAAAAAAAGTTTTGATCGTGGAAGGAAGCCCAAGAAGGAATGGCAACAGCGTGCTGTTGGGTGCGCGCGCCGCGGAAGGGCTGCGTGAAGGCGACGTGGAAGTCGAAACCATCCATCTGCAGGGGATGAATATTCATTCCTGCCTCCATTGCGACGGCTGCATCCGCAAGAAACTGAACTGCACCCAGCAAGACGACATGCAATCCCTTTATCCCAAGCTGCTTGAAGCCAATGGACTGATCCTCTCCTCGCCAATCTACTGGTTCACCTACAACGCCCAGATGAAGACCTTCATCGACCGCTGGTATGGGTTGTGGCAAAACCAACACGATTTCTTGGAAGGTAAACCGGTCGGGGTCATTCTGACCTACGGCGACACGGACGAATTCACCTCCGGCGCGATCAACGCGATCCACACCTTTGAAACCATGTTCAATTTCCTGCAAACCAGACCGCCGGAGTTCGTCCACGGCAGCGCCATGGATGAGGGCGATGTGATGAAGGATGGCGTTTTCATGGATCGCGCATTCCAACTGGGAAAAAAGATGGGAGCC
>CAZRHZ010000032.1:0-13738 GCA_964599995.1 uncultured Anaerolinea sp.
GGCATGTTCCACCTGGTCACGCACGCCTTTTTCAAAGGCCTGCTCTTTTTAGCTGCCGGCTCGATCATTCAAGGCGTGGAACGCGGCTTGCATGGACACCACAGCGAGGTTGATTCGCAGGACATGCGCGAGATGGGCGGCCTGCGCAAAAAAATGCCCATCACTTTTTGGGTCTATCTGACCGGTTCTCTGGCGCTCTCGGGGATCGCTCCTTTGGCCGGTTTCTTCTCCAAGGATGAAATTCTGGCGTCCGCCTGGCAATCTCAGCCGGCCGTCTTCGTGGTTTTGGCTCTGGCAGCACTCTTCACCGCTTTCTATATGGGCCGCCAGGTGACGCTGGTCTTTTTTGGCGCCCCACGCTCTGAAGCTGCGGAACACGCCAGTGAAAGCAAACTCGTGGTTACCCTGCCATTGATCATTTTGGCCGCGCTGTCTGTCTTGGGAGGGCTGCTCAACCTTCCTGGTCTGCACACCCTTGAGACCTGGCTTGCCCACACATTAGGAGAAGGCGAAGCCGGTCATTTCATCTGGCTGGTGGCTGGCATCTCACTGCTGCTGGCGTTAGCCGGTCTGGGCCTGGGTTGGTTGATCTACTCGCGCAAGGCAGAAAAACCCTTCACTGACCCGCTCAAAAAAGCGCTCGGTCCTGTCTATGCTGGCATGGAAAAGAAATGGTGGGTGGATGAGTTTTATACCGTGCTCATTCTCAACCCTTACAAGGCTTTTGCCCAGTTCATGTCTGAACCGGTGGATCTTGGATTGATCGACCGTATCGGCGGTGGTCTGGCCGCGGGCACTCGTGCTCTGGCTGAAGGGCTGCGCAAGTTTGAGAACGGCTACGTGCGGTCGTATGGCCTGTTGATGCTGCTTGGTCTGGCCGCCATCCTGACCTGGATATTCTTAAAATAAAGGACGGAAAATGAACCTGGCCCAAAATCCTCTTCTGTTGGTCACTGCCTTTCCGCTCCTGGGGGCGATCGTCCTCGCGCTGCTGAAACCCAAGTGGAAGAACGCGTTACGCTGGACGGCTCTGGTCACTTCGTTAATTACCTTTGGCCTTTCCTTATGGATGCTCAGCCAGTTCAACGCGGCCGAACCCGGGATGCAGTTCGAAGTGAATTTGCCCTGGCTGGTTGTGGGCGGCGGCGCAATCGGTTTCCACATCGGTTTGGACGGCATCAGCATCCTGATGGTGCTGCTGACCACCTTTTTGACCCCGCTGGCCATCCTTTCCACCTGGAAAGCCGTGGACGAGAAGGTCAAAGGCTTCATGATCTTCTTCCTGCTGCTCGAAACGGGCTTGATGGGCGTTTTTCTGGCGCTGGATATGGTGCTGTTCTACATCTTTTGGGAATTCACGCTCATCCCGATGTACTTCCTGATCGGGTTGTGGGGTGGTGAACGCCGTGTCTACGCAGCCATCAAGTTCTTCCTGTACACTATGGCGGGATCGCTGCTCATGCTGGCTGGTATTCTCTGGATCGGCCTTCAGTACGGCAGTTTTGACGTCACTCAACTGTCGGGTGCCGGGTTGATCCCCCTGACCGCCCAATTGTGGCTGTTTGGTGCTTTCGGGCTGGCCTTTGCCATCAAAGTGCCCATGTTCCCGCTGCACTCCTGGCTGCCTGACGCGCACACCGAAGCGCCCACCGCCGGATCGGTAATCCTGGCCGGTGTGCTGTTGAAAATGGGCGCGTACGGCTTTCTGCGTTTCAACCTGCCGCTCTTCCCTGACGCGACGATCAAACTCGCGCCCTGGATGGCGGGATTGTCAGTGGTAGGCATCCTCTACGGCGCGCTGGTGGCCTACCGCCAGAAGGACGTCAAGCGTTTGGTGGCCTATTCCTCCATCAGCCACCTCGGGTTCGTCATGCTTGGCATCTTTGCCCTGAATTTGCAGGGTTTGCAAGGTGCCATTCTGCAAATGGTCAATCATGGCCTCTCCACGGGTGCTTTATTCCTTCTGGTGGGCATGCTGTATGAACGCCGTCACACCCGCCTGCTGGAAAACTTTGGCGGATTATGGAAAGTAATGCCGATCATGGGCGCGCTGGCGCTGGTGACCGTGCTTTCTTCGGTTGGCCTGCCCGGTCTGAACGGCTTCGTGGGTGAATTCACCATCCTTCTAGGCGCATTCGGATCGGAATTAATCGGCTCACCCTGGTTTACGGGGGCGGCAACCCTGGGTGTGATCCTGGCTGCTGTCTATTTGTTCCACATGTTCCAGAACCTGTTCTTGGGGCCGGTAACACACCAAGAGAACGCAGCGCTCAAAGATGTCTCAACACGCGAGATTTTGATCCTTGCGCCCATTTTGATCATGGCTTTCTGGATCGGTTTGTACCCCAAACCGTTCTTCACGTTGATGGCTCCGGCAGTGGAAAAACTGACCGCCCTCATCCAATCTGCTGCGCTGCTGGCGCATTAAGCGGAAGGTGAATTCATGACCTTGAACGATTTAACTTCCATTCTTCCGATCGCGATTTTGATCTTGTGGGCTTTGCTTTTGCTGCTGGCCGATCTGTGGTTCAACAAGCACAGCCCGCGCATGACGCCCATCCTGGCGGTCATCGGGTTGCTGGCTTCCGCGGCAGCCTCCATCTTCTTTACCCCCCAACCTTCAACGGGTTTCGGCGGTTTCATTTTGATGGATCGTTTTGCTGGTTTCCTCATCCCGCTTTTGGTCATTGCCGGTATCTTTGGAATCGGATTGGCTTATGACTATTTGAAACGCACCGGCAGCCAGCGAGGAGAATACTATACTCTGCTGCTTTTCAGCGTCAGCGGCATGATGCTCATGAGTTGCGCGGGTGACTTGATCATCCTCTTCCTCGCGCTGGAACTGCTTTCGATCCCGCTCTATGTGCTGGCCGGTTTTGCCTATCCCAAACCTGAATCGGAAGAAGCCGCCCTGAAGTACTTCCTTCTCGGAACATTCGCATCTGCTTTCCTGTTGTTTGGCATCGCCATGACCTACGGTGCGACCCAAACTACAAACCTGACCGGGATCATAGCGGCGGTTGAGAATGGCAGCGCAAATTCGGTCTTTTTGTTGATCGGCAGCGGTTTAATGCTGGCAGGTTTTGGCTTTAAGATTGCTGTGGTGCCTTTTCACAGTTGGACGCCCGACGTCTACCACGGGTCTCCATCACCCGTCTCAGCCTTTATGTCAGTGGGTGCCAAGGCCGCTGGTTTCGCGGCGCTGCTGCGAGTCTTCGCTTTGATCTTCCCTTCACTGACCGCCACATTGACCCCAGTCTTCTGGGTGCTTTCTGCACTCACCATGCTGGTCGGGAACATCGTGGCGCTGGCACAAACCAACCTGAAACGCATGCTGGCTTATTCAAGTATCGCGCACGCCGGTTATCTGTTGATGGCATTCGTGCCCTTTGGTGACGCAGCAGCGAAATCTAACTCGATCGCTTCCGCCTTATTCTACCTGGCGGTCTACTCACTGGCTTCCATGGGTGCCTGGGCGGTTCTGATCAGCCTCGAAAACGCGGAGGGCAATGGCTGCGAGATCAATGACCTAGCTGGTTTGGGCAAACATTCACCACTCTCCGCTGCGGCCATGGCCGTGTTCATGCTATCCTTCACTGGCATCCCACTCACGCTTGGCTTTTGGGGAAAATTCTACCTGTTCCGCACGGCCATTGAAGGCGGTTTTGTCAGCCTGGCTGTGATCGGTCTACTCACCTCGCTGGTTTCAGCGTTTTATTACCTGCGTGTCATTATGAAGATGTACTTCGCAGAAGGTCAGCCGCAATTTCACTGGAATTTTTGGACTTCCTTTGTGGCGATTTTCTGTGCTTTACTGATCGTGGTGTTGAGTTTCATCCCCGGCAGTCTATTTGACCTGGCTGCCGGTGCACTTTTGGCTGTGCTTTGATCTGACCACTAAAACAAAAACTGCCCTTCGGGAAAGATGAAGGGCAGTTTGTTTATCGAAATATCTGTTAATCGTTGAACGGCCTGTTCAACATGAGCCAGTACATTCCAAGCGTTTTCATGGCTTCAACGAATTTCACAAAATCGACCGGTTTCACAATATAACTGTTGACCCCGAGCTTGTACGTTTCGAGGATGTCGCGCTCTTCATTGGATGAAGTTAAAACCACCACAGGGATCGAACGAGTGTCGGGATCGTTCTTCAAACGTCTTAACACTTCCATTCCATCCACTTTGGGAAGTTTTAAGTCCAGCAGGATCACCTTGGGGCCGGGCACTTTCTTGTAAGGGTCATTATCTCGTTCCTTAAAGAAGAAAGCGAGCGCTTCTTCACCATCCCGCGCCACGTGGATCTTGTTGGTCAGGTGGTTTTTGTTCAGCGCGTGCAGGGTTAATTCAACATCATTGGGGTTGTCTTCAACGAGCAGAATTTCGACTTTTTCATTCTCCATTATTAGGTTCTCCCAATGTAAAATAAAAAGTTGTTCCTTCGCCTACTACAGACTCAGCCCAGATCTTCCCGCCGTGTTTCTTGATGATCCGATCGACGATTGCCAATCCTACGCCTGTTCCTTCGTAATCCTCCGCACGATGCAAGCGTTGGAATACACCAAATAGTTTATCATAAAACTTCATATCGAACCCCACGCCGTTATCTTTCACATAATAACAAGCCACTCCATCTGGAAAACTCCTGTCCGTTTGGTTGACATACTGATCAAGGCACCCTACTTCGACCATGGGATCACTTTTGTTCTTGGTGAATTTGATGGCATTCGCGATCAGATTGGAATAGACCTGGCGAAGTAATGTGGGATCTGCGTTGCAGAGTGGCAGGTCTTGAACAATTACATTGATCTTCCGTTTTAAGATCTCAACCTGCATAGTTTCAAGCACTTCCGTCACGATCATTTTCGGATTTACCTCAATGGTGTTGAGTGACTGCCTGCCCAGGCGGGAAAAATTGAGCAGGTCATCCACCAGATTACCCATCATGACCGCATTTTTTTGGATCAAATCAAAGTAATGGTGTAGCTCGGGAGTGAAGTCTTTGGCGTACTCTTCCATGATGATCTGTGAAAAACCATTAATCGAACGCAAGGGGGCGCGCAGGTCATGCGAGATGGAATAGGAGAAGGATTCCAACTCACGGTTTGCAGATTTAAGTTCTTCAGTTCGTTGGTTGACCCGGTTTTCAAGTTCCTGATTGAAGTTTTGAATTTCAATCTCATATTTTTTTCGATCCGAAATATCTGAAATGACCACCGCAAAATAACCAATTTCAGGGCAAAAAGCGATCACTTCATAATATCGTCCAATGGTAGCCGTGTAATCCTCAAAATGCTTTGGCTTTCCTGAGGTTGCAACTTCGCCAAAAGTGGTGATCCACGATTGTTCCACATCCGGGAGTACTTCTGTCACTAGTTTTCCGATGATCTCGTTTGCAATTAACCCGGTTAGTTTTTCGTACGCAGGGTTGGCTGCCAGAAACTCATAGTCGATGGGTTTTCCATCCTCATCCAGAATGACACGATGTAAAGCAAACCCTTGGGTGATGTTTTCAAACAGGTTGCGATAACTCTTTTCACTGTTTCTGAGAGCTTCTTCAATGATCTTTTGATCTTCGATCACGCTCAATAAAGCTCTTCTTGATTCATCTGAAATTTCGAGCAAATCACGCAGCTCTTTTTGTGTTTGAATGTCTTTTTCTGCCGCTCGTTTCCTGTCGGTAATATTGCGAAACACCTTTTGAATTCTACCGTCAGGCAGCACTTGGGTGACGATCTCCACATCGATCAAATCACCTTTTTTGGTGGTCAGTTTTTGTTCAGTCGCAATCTGCTTTCCAGCTCGCAAGTCACGAGAAAAATTATCGATATCAGTTCGTCCAGGGTCGTCCTGCAGAATTTCTTTATATTTTTTCTGAATTTCATCTCGGGAGTATCCCAATATGTTGGCTGCGTACTCATTCACCTCCAGCAAGTCTTTCTCTGGAGAAAAGATAAAGATCCCGTCTGTGGCCTGGTCGAAAAGCAGGCGATAGTTTTCTTCGCTTACGCGCAACGCATCCAACGCTTTGCGCCTTTCACTGGATTTCAACACCGTTTCCATCAACAAACTTAGCTGCGTTGAATCCGCCTCGGAATAATCGGTGAGTTTATTTGCCACACCGGCTACCGCAACGATCTTGTTCTCAATAAATACAGGGATTTCGAGAAGCCGCACAATCCCAGGATGGCCATCAGGAAAACCTTTCTTAAATCGGTTGGGTGCTTCAAAATTGTTGGCGATAATGGCTTTCCGCTGCCGTACGGGTTCTCCCCAGAAGCCTGTTTCATCAAGATCATAGATCATTTGCGGGTTTGGGATAGTACATACATTTATCGCCTCGGTGGACCAGGAACTTAACGTGAACTGATTCGTTTCTTCTGAATAGAAAAACAGAAATCCCATTTGGCTTTCTGTCAGTTTCACGGCCTCTTCCATGGCAAAATCAACGTAAGATCGAGTCTCTTCAGAAGTAAATTGAAGTAGGTCAACCATGCTTCGTAATCTACGTTGGTTTTTTTGGTTTTCTTCTGATTCTTTTTCCGCGCGCAGTCGATTCAGAATCAACATTCCTAAAAGCATGGTCCCAATGGGATAAATGAGCATGACGGGTAAACTAATTTTTGATAGAAGCGGAAGGGCTACCTCAAGAGATTGAGTAAACATCAAAAGCAGCATGACTACATGGGCAACAACTCCAAACAAATAAAGTTGCCACCAGGTGAAATTGATCGGTTTGTTTCTTTTTAGATAACGGAATCCGATTCCCAATAAACCGGTAGCTAGGATCACAGAAATTCCAGTTAGGTAGGCGCCGCCCTGACTGAATCGATAAATCGAGGCGATAACCATGGCGATGGCTGTGGGGATTGTCCCGAAAAATAAACCTGATATGCTAAGCAGTATCGAGCGTGTATCGAAGATCAGCCCTTGCCCATAGATCCATGGGGTGTTCATTAAAATGAGGCAAATGCCCCCGATCAAAAGCCCCATCACGATTTTCCGCCAAAGGGGTCCCTTTAGCCACCACTTCGGAGAAGTGGTGTTAAAGATCACTGCCAATGCCAAGAGTAAAGCGGCGTTTTGAGCCACGCTGATAAATGATGTATTAGTCACTGGATTCATCCATTGTGCTTGGGTATTTGGGCGGCAATCCTTGTTTGGAAAGCAGTTCGTTGATCTCGTTTTTGAGTTCTCGGACACGATTTTCGCGTCCAAGGGTGGCCAGATTCCATCGCCGCAATTCATTTAATTGTGTCGAAAGTTGCTCCTCAGCTTTCTTGAGCTCTGAAATATCTGAGGCAACCACAATTCCACCCTCCAGACTTCCAGTTTCATCAATAATTGGGGATGCTGAATTTATGAGAGTCTTCGTTTTACCATCCATAGTATTTAACTCTATCAACTCATCCCTAATTGTGACTCTCTCCTTAATTGCATGAAAGATAGACCAATCTTCAGGTTTGATCTTTTCGCCAGAAGGTAATTTTCGTCCAGAAATGAAATCGGCACCAATTTGGCCTGTGGGTGCGTCAATTCCAAAGATTTCTTTTGCCATTTTATTTGATCGAACGAGATTTCCCTGATTATCTGTGATCCAAACTCCCACCGGAAGAAGATCAAAGATCCTTTGTAAAAGGTTTTCTCTTTTTCGCAACTCACCTTCAACGGCTTTTTTCTCAGTGATATCCTGAACGATGCCGGAAATAAATTGAATCTCTCCTTTCTCATTAAAATCTATTTCGCCAGCCTCCACCCAGATATCACGAATTTCACCATCTACTCTTTTGATCCGAGTTTCGTATGAATAGAGTTGTTTTGTCTGATTCGCGTTTTCAATGATCCGCATGATCCTCTCAAATTCATCGGGTTCTGCGATGTATTGTGCAAACTCATACATATCAATGTGACCAGATTTCTTCTCCAATCCAAAAATCGCAAACATTTCATCTGATTGGTCAAGCTGGTTTGTTCGAAGGTTCCAGTTCCACGAACCCACATGTGAGACTTTCTGGGCTTTCTTGAGGTCCTCTTCTGACCTGCGCAATTGCTCCTGCGCCTCCATTTTTTGTGTGGTATCCCGAATGATGCTTTGGTAATAACTTCTTTCACCAATCGATATATACTTCGAGCTTACTTCCACATGGATCATTTTGCCGCTTTTTGTTTTATGGACAGTTTCAAAGTAATTTAACGCCCCGCTTTTAACTTGATCCATATCACTTTGGACGAGATCTTGGGTGGATTTGGTTCGCAGATCAGATACGCCCATAGAAAGCAGCTCATCCCGTGAATAACCATACAGCCTGACTGCCTGCTCATTGGCGTCGACTATCTTTCCATCTTCTGCGACAAGAACGATGGCATCGTTTGCCTGGTTAAATAAGGTGGTGTATTGATCTTCCAGCACTTTCCGCTTTTTTTCAGAATCTGTCAGACCACGGCTCATGTCTGCAGATCGTTTGTTCCAGACCATTTTTAACGAAATACCAGCCGCAAAGAGCAATAAGAACGAGGGAATTAACATAAAAAGGAATTGTTCATGGATGGGTTGATTGATCTCCTCCCAATCCATTTTTGCGATGATTTTCCAGTCGGAATCCTGGATGGAGGATATGGCGGCCATTACTGGAACCCCTCGATAATCATTACCATCGATGATCCCGATGATCCCCCTGGCAGCCATCACCGCAGGGACTTCCTCATTATCGTTCATCTGCAAACTTAGCTGTAATTTGGTATTATCCACGTATTTGAGATCATTCAGAAAAAGAACCCGATCGGCCTCTTTTCGAACCAGTAGAGTCTCTACTGTCTTATTGGACCCCGGCGTAATTTCGATCAACGGATATAAAATGCTGTCAGGATTAATCAGAAAGATTATATAAACCATTGAAGGGCGTTCTTCGTCCTTCATATACTCGATAGGAACGATCATCTTCATTCTGATCGTATCGATCGATGTCAGGTATGGATTCGTCAAAAGCATATTTTTGGTTGCAGAGTCTTCATGAATCGCTTCTGTTTGAGAAAACTCGGGGTTCTCCTCCATTTTGCCAACTTGAAGGAGTGTTTGACCCTCTGGATTTACAAGAAAAATTGAAGAATAATTGGGGTCCAAAAGCTGTAACCGCAATCGATCTTGCACCTCTTTAACAAAGAGAAAATTGTTTGGCTCAGTTAAGAATGACTGAATGTCTTTTGAAAAAGCAGAATCGTCTTGAAGCGTTTGCGCATCGGCTACTAATTCCTGCCGCCATAGCGTGATCTGCATGGATTTGAGATGGGCAAGTGTGATCAGTTGATCGTTGTAGTTATTAATGATCTTCTTTGCATATTCCCGATTATAAAGGACGCAGATTGCCAGGATGACCGAAGCCATCACCAACATGATCACGATGAATACCCAGTCCTGTCGCAATCGCCGCAAGATACTTTTAAGCATTAAGCACCTGCCTGACCATCACTTAACCAATATATATTATGATACTATACACTTTAATTTCCAGTTTTGGCTATAAGGAAAAAGTAAATTTTTCGGATTTTTTGATAAGATTGCTTGACGTTCTGGGGTAGAGACTGGATCACCGGGAAGGACTATAAATGCACGATAATCCAATGGATGAACTGAAATACCCCATCCTTTTTCCATTAAGAGTGATCGGATTGGACGAACCGGATTTTGAGGAGTTCGCCGTTGAGATCGTGCGCCGTCATGTCCCCGAGTTGTTGGAAGAAAATATTACCAGCAAACTTTCTGCTGGTAATAAATATCGTTCCGTTTCCTTTCAGTTCATTGCTGAAAGCCGTGTGCAAATGGATGGCCTATATGCCGAATTGAGCAGCCACAAACGGGTGCTGATGATCTTGTAGATCCCGCTTGAGATATCGGTTATAAAGTTTTGGTCAGACCGCACACGTTCAAAAACTCTGATCGCAGCGAAGGATCATTGGCATACTCGCCACGAAAAACCGTCGTGCGCGTGGCGGGGGAGGTTTCGCGCACACCTCGCATCTCAACGCACATATGCTTGGCCCTGATCAAAACTGCCACGCCGTGAGGTTTCATCATGGCTTCAAGTGTATCAGCGATCTGATATCCGATGCGTTCCTGCACCGCGAATCGCTTGGTATACAGGCGTACAAGGCGGGTGAGCTTGGAGATACCCAGAATCCGTTCATCCGCAATATACCCCACGTAAGCTTCGCCATAAAACGGAAACACGTGATGTTCGCATAATGAATGAAAGTGGATCGGGCCTTCAATGACCTGGCTTAAGCGGCAATCTGGTTCACCGCGGCATTCCTTCGGAAATGCCTTGATCAATTTCGGATCCCCTTCGTAACCGCTGGTGGATTCCAATAAGGCCTCAAAGAACCGTCTGGGCGTCTCGTGAGTGGAGGGTGTGCTCAAATCCATACCGAGGGCGGTAAAGATTTCAGCAATATACCCTTCGTACTTTTTTTGATCTTCAAGGCTGATCTTGCGTTGATTCAACTGCATTAATTCGTCAACAGATAGATCGTCAACAGAGAGTTCAGTCATGGTTTACTCTTTCTAAAGGTCACTATACCTTCGTACTCTGATTATAGTCAACTTCATGGGAAAATGCAGGATTGGAAAAAGGATCAAGGTCACTTTTTTATGATTATATCAATCCGTTTTGTTGCAGAAGCTCACGATCGGCAAGAAGCACATTCACCGAGCCATCAGCCACCACCCGGCCTTGATTGACCAGCACCACTCTGTGAGCCAGATCTTGCACCAGCGGCAGGTCGTGTGTGGCGATAATCTGGGCATGCGGCAGTGTGTGCAGCAGGGCGATCAACTCGCGCCTTGATCTTGGATCCAGGTTGGCGGTGGGTTCATCCAGAACCAGGTATTCAGGATCCATTGAAAGCACGCTCGCGATGGATGCCCGTTTTTTCTCGCCACTGCTTAAGTGAAAAGGATGACGATTTTCAAAGCCCTCAAGATTTACCGCTTTCAATGCGCTCTGAGTTTTTTGCGCGATCATGTCGGGATTTTCCCGTTTATATTGAAGACCGTAAGCTACATCTTCGCCCACAGTCAGCGAGAACAACTGGTCATCCGGGTTTTGAAATACCATTCCCACCAGGCTCCGAATGTGCGGGAGATTCTTTTTGTTTACCTCCAGATTGTTCACCCTGACCATGCCTTCCCCCTGCAGGATGCCGTTCATGTGCAGCAGCAAGGTGGATTTTCCAGCTCCGTTTGGGCCGATCAGAGCCACTCTTTCACCGGGTTGCACTCGCAAGTTAACCCCCTCAAGCGCTTTCTTGCCATCAGGGTATTGATATTTCAGATCAATGATCTCGATCATGTTTACCTGCCTCAGTAAAACAAAAAACCTGTTGTCAGAATCGCCAATAAAATGACGATCGTAGAGATCAACACAAAGATTTCTCTTGCCAACAAGGGTTCTCGCTTGATGTCCGGTAACTCACCATTGTATCCCCGGGCAGCCATGCTCGCATATACCCTCTCGCTACGTTCAATGGATCGTAAGAAAAGGTTGCCGGCCATTTTACCTGTCACCTGCGCTTGCCACCAGATGGGTGCATGAGGGGTTCTAGTTTTCATGGAATATCCGCTCCGGCTGTTTCTGGCGCACATAAGATTTTCAGCCTCGGTGATGAGTAATCCCAGATACCGCCACATCAGCGAGAAGATCGCCACAAGCGTCTGGGGAAGTCCGAGCTGGAGGAAGGCCCGCATCAGCTCAGAAAAAGAAGTGCTGTAAGTCAGTAAAATGGCAGCCAGGATCGACAGCCAGGATTTCAAGCTGATCCCGATCAATTGGAATAAACCTGGTTGACTGATGAGGACCGAACTCTTTTCCGAAATGCGAAGTTGCAGCCATGGTTCACCAGCGGTGAAGACCAGGGGCAGAGCAGCCAAGATGAATGGAAGGCCGATCAGCGAACGCAGCAGCACTTTCTTCGCTGGGATCAGAGAGAGAAGAAGAATGGATACGATCAAAGCGCAAAAAAGAATATAAGATGACCATGCTTTAGAGGGAACCAAGTTCACGAAAACGATAAAAACGAGGGTGAAGATTGTTTTCACCCTCGCATCCATTCGATGGATACAACTTGGTTGAGATTGATAAAGGTCGATCAATTCAGATTCAGCCTTCCCAATTTATGCGGTTTTCTTTCTTGTTTTTGCCACACCATAAGCGATTCCGAAAACCACGACTGCTCCGATGATGCCTGCCAGAATGGTCGCTAATCCTTCGTTGGAAATTCCAGGCAGCACATAGTCAGGGATCAAGTCATAAAACGATCCAAGCGCAGTAGAGAGGAAGCCCTTCTCTTCAGCCACCCATTCCAGCCCGTCGGGGTGGCTGGAAGCCAGCGGCGACAGCACTGCCAAAACCAGGGTCAGAAGACCTCCACCAATCATAATTCCTTTTGACGATGCTTTGTTACTCGCTTGGCTGATCACCAGATCTTTGCGCGCGGTATAAACCAGGCTGACTGCGCCAATTGTGATCAATGCTTCTCCCAAGCCGATCAGTGCGTGGATCGCCGCCATGGCAGGCACAGCAATATTTGCCGGGGAAGTGCCCGAGAGCGCCAGTTCCAACGCGCAAGCCAGCGAGGCAATGAAGATGGACATCCAGGCAGCCAATCCGCTCCCCATGAACAGACCGACCTTTTCGATTTTGATTATCTTCTTGACTAGTGTAAAGGCAGCGTGAGACACAAAAACACCCACCACCGCCATGTTGAACAGGTTGGCTCCCAGAGAGATCAACCCACCATCCTGAAACACCAACGCCTGGATGGAGACCACACTGGTCATCACTAACACTGCCGCCCAAGGGCCCACAAGAATTGCGGCCAGCGTGGCTCCCAATAAATGACCTGAGGTGCCGCCGGTCACGCTGAAATTCAACATTTGCCCGGCAAAGATGGCCGCGGCCAGCACGCCCATCAGCGGGATTTCTTTTTCACCAAGTTGATCTTTTGTTTTGCGCAGGGCGATCGCAATTACAGCGATGCTGGTCACCCAAAGAACGATTGAGACGGGTATGTTTAGAAAACCGTCCGGGATGTGCATAAAAAGCTTCGATGGCAGCATGTTCGTCTCCATGGATATGATGATACAATTTTAGTGAAACAGGATCATTATAATGCAAATCTTTGCATTTGCAATAGGTTGCTGATATGAAAAACACATCTACCGATCAAATCATTCTTGAAACCCTCACTCAAAAGAAATCCCACCTTACTTCTCACCAGGTTTATGAAGAAGTCCATCAAAGGCTGCCGGCCATCAATCCCTCCACGGTCTATCGTTCGCTTGACCGGTTGGTCGAACTTGGCAAGGTGTCTGTATCGGACATGGGCATTGGCGCAGCGGTGTTTGAGATCGCAGGGGATGAAAAGCATCATCATTTGGTTTGCCAGAGCTGCGGAACCATCACCCTGCTGGAAAATGACGAGATTGCGCCTTTTATTGCCCAACTGGAGAAGAAATACAATTACCAGATCAAAACCAATCACCTGATCCTTTTTGGTTTATGCAAAATATGCCAAACAGGTGATTGAAGCCCTATAATTCATTCCGTAATTTTTTTTATGATAGAGATCAGCCCTGATATTTTCATTGATGAAACCGAATTGTTGTTTTCGTACATTCGATCAGCCGGTCCGGGCGGGCAGAACGTGAATAAAGTTGCCACGGCCGTGCAACTGCGCTTCGATGTGC
>CAZRHZ010000032.1:13838-15807 GCA_964599995.1 uncultured Anaerolinea sp.
CCGCCGCCTGCGCTCTTCGGATTTCGATTGATCTTTTACGGTCTTACGTTGTAATCCCCTTCGATGACCCATTTGTAAGTGGTCAGTTCGCGCAATCCCATCGGGCCGCGCGCGTGGGTGCGCTGGGTGGATATGGCTATTTCCGCCCCCAACCCCAACTGCCCGCCATCTGTGAAACGTGTGGAGGCATTCACATACACCGCCGCTGAATCCACCACATCCAAAAAGCGGGCGGCGTTTTCACGATTTTCGGTCAGGATGCCATCGGAATGGGCGGTGGAATGCAGCGCGATGTGCTCCACAACTTCTTCCAACCCGCTCACCACCCGAATGCCCAGTACCAGCGAAAGCCACTCGGTGTCAAAATCCTGCTCGCCGGCGGGAGTCACACTTGTATAAGATTGAAGCAGATTTTTCGCCTCAGCGTCCGCGCGGAAGGTCACGCCATCCGCAGAAAGTCGTTCCACCAGCCGGGGCAACAGCTCGCGAGCCACGCTGCGGTGCACCAGCACGGTATCCAGCGCGTTGCACACTGAAGGCCGCTGGATCTTGGCGTTACGGATGACCTCGATCGATCTCTGCAAATCTGCGCTTTCATCCACAAACAGGTGGCAGATGCCGATCCCACCGGTCACCACCGGAATGCGACTGTTGGCTTTGCAAAATTCGTGCAGACCTTTCCCTCCACGCGGGATGATGAGGTCGATGGATTCGTCCATATGCAGCAGTTCGCTTACCAGGGCGCGGTCAGGGTCGCTGATCAGTTGCACCGCGTTGGTGGGGATTGCAGTCCCCTGCAAACCGTGTTGGATGGCCGCGACGAGTGCTGCGTTCGAGTGCAGGGTCTCGCTGCCGCCGCGCAAGATCACGCAGTTACCTGATTTCAAGGCCAGCCCGGCCACGTCCACCGTCACGTTAGGACGGGCTTCATAGATCACCCCCAGCACACCCAACGGTACGCGCCGTTTGTGAACTTTCAAGCCATTGGGCAGAGTTTGCGCGTCGAAGACCTCACCCACCGGGTCGGGCAGGTTCACCACGCTGCGTAAATCAGCGATAATGGATTTCAATCGCCCTTCATTGAGCATTAGGCGGTCCAATAACGCCTCGCTCAACCCCTCTTCGCGACCGGTTTTCAGGTCGTCCGCGTTGGCTGCGAGGATCTTGTCTGCTTCCGCTTCAAGCTGATCGGCCACACACAACAGCGCGGCGTTCTTTTGCTCGCAGCGTACCTGAGCCAGCAGGCGGGAGGCCGCTTTGGCCTGCTGGCCGAGGGTGTGTAGAGAGGTAAATCGTGGATCGGTCATAGCAGCACCATGTGGTCGCGGTGGATGGCTTCATCGCCGTAATAATAACCAAGCAGAGTTTCGATCTCTGAAGATCTTTTACCGCATAATTGCTGCAGGTCAGCAGCGTTGTATCCGGCCAATCCGACCGCGATGGCTTGTTTCTCAAAAACAATCTTGACCACGTCGCCGCGTTCAAAGCCGCCGAGCACCTCAAGAACACCCGCTGGCAGCAAGGATCCGCCCTTCTGCAAAGCCTGAATGGCGCCCGCGTCAATGACGAGCGCTGATTTCGCATGGCTGCCCGAAAGGATGCGGCGTTTGCGGCCTTCCAGTTTGTTGATCACGGGCAACAGGCGTGTGCCCAGGGGATCACCGCCTACCAGCCGCGGCAGGATTTCTTCAACCGAACCGTGTGCGATGATCACCTCGGTTCCTCCGTGGCGCGCCAGGTCGGCCGCCTGTAGCTTGGTGAGCATTCCACCGGTGCCCAGCCCGCCTTCAGAACCACCCGCGGCCTGCCACAACTCCTTTGAAAAAGGATCGGGGCCAATCTCGGCGATTAACTGCGCGTTTGTATTGGTGCGTGGATCAGCGGTGTAAAGCCCATCCTGGTCGGTCAACAAGATCAGCAGGTCAGCCTCGATCAGGTTAGCCACTTGCGCTGAGAGGTTGTCATTGTC
>CAZRHZ010000032.1:15907-20624 GCA_964599995.1 uncultured Anaerolinea sp.
CCGGACGAAACCAGCACCACCTTAACCCCTTGTCCATGAAGCACGGAGCACTGGCGTGTCAGATCCACCATTTGCGCGGCGTTCAGTTTCTTGCTGCCGGCGGTCAGGGTGGAGGAACCGATCTTGATCACAACGCGTTGCGGGTTAAGCATGTTTGGCCTGTTTTGAATCTAAGTTTGAAGCATTCTAGCACAATTTTCAGAAAAACCCTTGCTATTGTTCCGAATAACCGGACAGATGAACGTATAATTGTTAGGATGAACTCCAAATCCTTTACACAGGACGAAGTCCTGCGCTACTCGCGCCACCTGATGGTGCCCGAGATCGGCCTGGAGGGTCAGAAGCGCCTCAAATCCGCGTCGGTGCTGATCGTGGGCGCCGGCGGGCTGGGCTCCCCGGCTGCGCTCTACCTGGCCGCTGCCGGCCTGGGCCGCATCGGTTTGGTGGATGACGACGTGGTGGACCTTTCGAACCTGCAACGCCAGGTGTTGCACGGCAGTTCGCAGGTTGGAAGACCCAAGGTGGAATCCGGTCGGGAGCGGCTGAACGATCTGAATCCCTTTATTGATGTGAAGACATACCTGTCTTCATTTGATTCACACACCGCAGAAGAGATCGCGCGCGGCTATGACCTGCTGCTGGATTGTTCCGACAATTTCGCCACACGCTATCTGATCAACGACTTGTGCGCCTTGACCGGCCGGCCTGAGGTCTATGGCGCGGTGTACCGCTTTGAGGGGCAGGTCAGCGTTTTCGACGCCCGCCGCGGACCGTGCTACCGCTGCCTCTTCCCTGAACCACCACCCGAGGGGTTGGCGCCTGCCTGCGGTGAAGCCGGTGTGTTCAGCATTACCCCCGGCGTGATCGGGACCCTGCAAGCCGTGGAAGCCGTCAAGCTTCTACTCGGCATTGGCACACCCTTGATCGGCAGGCTGTTGATGTTCGATGGCCTCGAGATGAATTTCAGATCGATCAATTTGCATAAAAGACCCGATTGCCCGATGTGTGGGGAGCATGCGAGCCTCACCCACCTGATCGATTATGACTCTTTCTGCGCGGTTGATATGAGCGAACCGCTGGATGCATCCGAACAGATCACGGCCGCAGAACTGGCTGCCCGGTTGAAGGAATCGGATCCCCCGCTGCTGCTGGATGTGCGTTCAGAGGTGGAAACGCAGGTTTCCGCTTTACCGGATGCGCAGGTCATCCCGCTGGGTCAACTGCTTGAGCGCTTGAACGAGATCGACAAAGGCCGCGCGGTGGTAGTCTTCTGCCGCAACGGCACACGATCCAGGCGAGCGCTACGCATTTTAAAGGAAAATGGTTTCAATCAGGTGAAGAACCTGAGCGGTGGCATCAACGCTTGGGCCAAAGACGTGGACCCGAATATTAACCAATATTAATCATCAGAAGAGTTGTCTTGTTTCATGCCGTAGGTGTAGAGCGTGAAGTTCTCTGCCCCGCGGATGAATCCGACCTCTCCCAAACGGTCCTTGAAGATGATATTGTACGGGTCAGACTCGAGCAGGGTATAGCGCTTTCCGTACACGTAATCCAGCCCCAACTGGTCGAGAAAAACGTCTGCGGTTCCACTTTTCAAGGCTTCAAAATAGGCCTCACTGTTGATCAATCCATCCAGGTTGACCACCGTTCGGTCCTGGATGAAGTAGCCCACGAAACCACTGCCGGTCATGCCGATGCGCGACCCGGGTTCTGTATAAGTTTCAAGCACCCTGATCTCTGCGAGAAAATCCAATTCGTGCCCCGCTGCCACTTTGGAAGGAGCCAGGCGGTTGATATAAGATGCGTGGTGAAAAACAAGGTCAGCCAAAAGAAGCGCAGCGATCGGCCAGGCCAGTTTAACTTTGATTGGCCAGCGCTCAAGCCAGGTGAAAAAGGCATCCAGGATCAAGCTGCCAAGCAGCACGAGCAGAACGGTCTCACCGATCCAATACCAGTCGCGCGCACCGGCGTAGCTGGTGGCGGTGTATTTGGCGATGTGGAACAAGTAGGCGATAAAAATAGATGGAAGAAGCAGGTCCACCGCTTTCTGTCCAAGGCGCCCCTTTTGAGCGCTCAGCACCCACGCCAGCCCAATGAACACCAGGGCAACGATCCCAAGAAAAATCAGGTTCACGACGATCTCGGGCAGGCTGCCACCGAGGGAGGCCGCGAGGCTCTGCAAAGGAGCAGTCACCAGGCCCCAGGGTCCATCGCTGTTCAAGCCCAACACCACCAGCAGGTCTTTGGGTTGTGCGTAGATCACATTGGGCAGGCTGCCCCACCAGCTCTTGACCTGTCCGCTGATTGGCATAAAGGTGCCAAAGAATAATTGGTTAAGCAGCATATAGGCTCCCAGCAACAGCGCGATGGGCGCAGCGAATGAAAACCCGCCAAGCAGAACACGCGAGGCGTTCTCCTTGACCCAGTCGGTCAGGCGTTTCCACGGATGTGAGGGGGTGGCTTGGCCAGCGAAGCCGGCGAACCCACGCGCGAGGAGGACGAAAAGAAAGCTGAGCAAACCCTCCAGAGCGATCAGGGAAGTCGAGAACATCAGGGTGATCTTCAACCGGTAAAGCGAGTAGAGGATCAAGGTCTCGAGCACCAGCGCGAGGAGCGAGGCAGCCGCCACCCGCAAAACGGAAAGAAAACGCGTTTTCTCTTTTACCGAGGTGTAAAGGCCGCAGAAATAGAAGACGGCAGGTTTCACCAGCACGGCGACCAATAGCATCGGATAGATGGAGTAGGTCTTCATCAACACGTCATACCGCCCAAGGCGAATGATCCAGGCTGCAAAGACGGCCGTAAACAGGGCAAGCACATCCAGCGCGAGGCGGCGGGGTATGCTTTTCACGCGCAGCAGCAGGGTGAAACCGATCACCCCCACCAAAAAGACGTTGTCAAGACGAGCAAAGATGGTGAACACACCGACCAGACCCAGCCAGAACAATTCACGGTTCACGCCTGGTTTGATCTCGGGACGGGTCAAGAAACGCACCGCCAACAGTAAAAAGAGCACGATGAAACAGCGGCTGATGGAGGATTCCATGCCGCTGACCACCGTGATGCTGTAGAGGTATGGAGAAAGCCCCAAAAAGGCGGCAGACAAGACTGCGGCTGCTTTATGGATGCGGTCTTTTAGCATGAGATAGAGAAAGACGGATGACAGCGCATTGAACCCGGCGCTGATCACGGCCAGCACGCGCAAGGGCAGCATCAAGCTGAATTTCGCAAGCCAGAAGACGCACAGGCAAACCGCCATCCAGAGCGGATGGTAGCCGTTGGTGAGGTTGACGCCGTCAAAGGTGAAGTTGTGCCCCTCCCACACGTTTTGCGCCACCTTGTAATAGTAGAAGGCGTCGTCCATGCTGTACCAGTGGCTCAGGCTTTGGGCGGGGGAAAGCGCTGCATAGACTCCGCCAGCCAGGGCGGCCAGGCCCAGATAGAAGCAGATGATCAGGTTCAGTTTGGACTTCGAGGTGAGCGTCTTCATTATTAGATGAAGTGATTTTATCATGCGCACAGGTAAACCCCAACCACAAGGGTTATTTCTTCCGTTAATTAAGCCTTGTGAACAATTCTGCTTGACAGATGTGAGGCTTGAATTATAATAGGGGGCACGTTCCTCGTTAGCTCAATCGGCAGAGCGGGCGGCTGTTAACCGCTAGGTTCGAAGTTCGAGTCTTCGACGAGGAGCCTGAATAAAAGACACCCCGCAGGGGTGTTTTTTATTCAGAGCCTTGCTCCCGGCACCCAGGCGGGTCGACGAGGAGCCTTCGCCTAATTGATTAATTGAATTCAATTACGATTCAATTAAAAAACAATTCGAGCGTCATTTAATTGATCAATGGTGCATTCCAAAGAGCGGAATGCACCCTACGCCAAATGCGATGCGATTCGTTTTCGTTTGGGCATAATATCTAAAACGAAAGAACGAATCATTTTCATGATGCAATACACGCCATTTGGGAGAATACTAATTTATTCGTATTTGTTTAATAATGCGGGAACGAATAATTCGAATCGTGGTGGAAATGGGTATTCAGTTGGTAAAGAACAAGGGAATCGAAAGGATATTATAGAACAATAATTCTAATATGTCAAGAGGATGGAACCCTGAACGAGATTTATAACTAAAAGACGTGCGCGATGACCGAAGGCAAACCTTTCGTCTTCTTGTATAATGAATCTGGGAAAGATTAAGATACCATTTCATAAAAGGCGAGTTCACCCTGGAAATCCCTCCACACCGTCCCGGTGTCTTTCGGGAGGGCAGGCGAACGGAATTCACCCTACCCACTTCAAGTATTCATGAAAAGAAATAAATTGATTTGATCTAGAAATATTATTAAATTGGTTTTAATAATTACGCATTATTAAAAGCATAACGTCATAATAAAGTAAGAGGAGGAAACTAATATGTACACACTTACAGGGGAGTCTTTTTATAATGGTAAGGGTATGCTGACACGACCCGGTGAAGCTTTTTATGATTACAAAGGTATGCTAACACGACCTGGTGAGCCATTTTACGACGGTAAAGGTATGCTAACTCGTGATGGTGAAGCTTTTTATGATGGTAATGGAATGTTGACTAGGTATTACAATAGATGATCCAATCTATATCGGTAATACAAAAATAATCATAAAAGTATTGCATTAGATAAAGCAACCTTTTTTCTGTAAATTGAAGTCAGAAATACCCATTGTTCTTTAA
>CAZRHZ010000033.1:0-2177 GCA_964599995.1 uncultured Anaerolinea sp.
GAATGCACCTCGGAATCTTTCCCTGCTTTTGCGCAAGTTTTACGCAAATTGGGCGCGAATCTTGTTTAAAAGGAAAAGTAATTATGCCTAATACCTGGCACCTTGGATTAATTGGACATCCCCTCGGGCACAGCCTCTCTCCCGTCCTCCACCAGGCCGCGCTTGCCGAAGCCGGCCTGGTTGGGGACTATGCCTTGTTCCCCATCCCTCCTCTGCCTGAAGGGCAACCTGCCCTGCTTGAAACGCTCCAGCGTATGCGTCAGGGTGAACTGCAGGGCTTGAACGTGACCATCCCGCACAAACAATCCGTGCTACCGCTGGTCGACGAATTGACGCCTTCCGCCAAAGCCATCGGCGCGGTGAACACCCTGATCCATCACTCCGGGCGCCTGATCGGCCACAACACGGATGCCCCCGGCTTCCTCGCGGACGTCAGTCAACTGCCACTTCGTAAATCAAAAACAGCCCTGCTTCTGGGAGCCGGCGGAGCCGCGCGTGCCGTGGTCTACGCTTTGCTCAGCCAGGGTTGGAAGATCTTCATGACCGATCTCAATCCTGATCAGGCATCTTCCCTCTATCAACATTTCGCAACTCAGGAAGTCGAAAGCGCCAACCTGACCGTGATCGCGGACACCCCGCAGGAGATCCATCAAGCTTCATCACAGGTCATCTTGATCGTCAACGCCACGCCCGCCGGCATGCATCCCCTGGTGAATGAGACTCCCTGGCCGGAAGGCGTCGCCTTACCTTCGGGTGCCTGCCTTTATGACCTGGTATACAATCCCGCTGAAACCAGGCTTCTTCAATCCGCCAAAGCAGCCGGGTTGCCCTGTCGCAATGGATTGGGCATGTTAATGGAACAGGCGGCGCTGTCCTTTGAAAGTTGGACGGGGTTCAACCCTTCGCGCTCCCGCATGTGGGATGAAGTGGTGAAAACCAATCCATCTCTCGCAGGAGGAACGCGATGAGCTTACGATTTCTAACTGCCGGTGAATCCCACGGTCCCGCCCTGACCGTCATTCTGGACGGCCTGCCTGCAGGTCTGGCGGTCAATGAATCCGTGATCGATCAGGAATTGAAACGCAGGCAAAAAGGGTTTGGCTCGGGTGGACGTATGAAGATCGAGTCTGATCACGCGCGCATCCTGGCCGGAGTCATGGCTGGCAAGACCACCGGCGCACCGTTGGCCATCCTGATCGAAAATCGGGATCACGTCCACTGGCAGGGCAAACCGATCAAGGCCTTCACAACTCCCCGTCCCGGTCATGCGGATCTGGCCGGCGCGATCAAATACGGATACGATGATCTGCGTCCATCTCTTGAACGAGCCTCAGCGCGTGAAACCGCCGCTCGTGTGGCTATGGGAGCAATCTGCAAGTCTTTGCTGGCAGAATTTGGCATTCGGGTCTTCGGATATGTTCATTCGATTGGCGAGATCAGCGCGGATACTGGATCGATCGATCTCGAAGAACGGTTTGTACGCTCTGAGAACAGCGACCTGCGCTGTCCCGATCCACAGGCTGAAACGCGCATGAGGGCTCGTTTGGAAGAGATCATGCGGACCGGCGACACCTTGGGCGGGATCATTGAAGTGGCTACTGTGGGGCTGCCGGTTGGGTTGGGCTCTTTCGTCCAGTGGGACAGACGCCTGGATGCCCGCCTGGGAGCCGCGCTGCTGAGCATCCCTGCCATCAAAGGGCTGGAGATCGGTCCGGCTTTCGATAACACCCGCCTGCCTGGATCCTGTGTGCAGGATGCCCTTCACTTGAAAGACAGAGAGATCGTACGCGACTCCAATCGCGCAGGAGGCGTCGAGGGCGGCGTTTCCAACGGGCAGCCACTTTTACTGCGTCTGGCGATGAAGCCCATCCCCACCACCCTTAAACCCCAGCGCACGGTAGATCTGGCCAGCGACATTGAAACGGACACCGTCTACGAACGCTCGGATTACTGCCCCGTCCCGCGTGCCGTCCCCGTGGCAGAAGCCATGACCGCTTTTGTCCTCGCGGATGCCCTCCTCGAGAAATTGGGGGGAGACTCTCTTACCGAGATGAAACCAAGATTCGAGTCATTGCGCCAGGCTAATTTGAAAGACCTCAAAATGAGCGGCACGGATACCCTTTACTGGCCCAAGGAGGATCAGGCATGAAAATTCTACTTTACGGTCCATCCGGTTC
>CAZRHZ010000033.1:2277-20052 GCA_964599995.1 uncultured Anaerolinea sp.
CCAGAAACCCTGCTTTCCAGACTGAGAACCGACGTCGCCACCCGCCCCCTGCTCGAAGGGGATGCGCGTCAGCGCTTGACCGACTTACTTGCCAGGCGCAAGGCGCATTATGAATCCTTTGGTGAACCACTGCTGACCGATGGATTGTCCACCGATGAGATTATGAAGGAAATCCAGATCAAGTTGGGTTTATTCCATATCTCAGGCATGGGCAAACCCTATGATGTCATGGTTCAACCCGGTTCTCTTGATTCGATCGGTAGCCTGCTGACAGCCAACCAGTTACAGGGACCCTCCGCTCTGGTCTGCGATGAGAACGTGGAACCGCTCTACGCGGAGCGCGTTCTGGCTTCCATGCGCGCTTCAGGGTACGAGGTGACAAAAGTGGTCATCCCGGCCGGTGAAGAACACAAGACCATTCAAACCGTTTCGACCTTGTGGGAAGCCTTCCTTCAAGCCGGTGTCGAGAGAAGCAGTTTTGTGTTGGCTTTGGGCGGCGGCGTGGTCGGTGACCTGACCGGATTCGCGGCGGCCACCTTTCTGCGCGGTGTGTCTTGGGTGAACATACCAACCACCTTGCTCGCCATGGTCGACGCGAGCCTGGGCGGCAAGACCGGCGCGGACCTGCCGCAGGGTAAGAACCTGATCGGAGCCTTTCACGCCCCGGCACTGGTGGTCTCAGATCCCCTCGTCCTTTCCACCTTGCCCGCCTCGGAAACGCGCAGCGGCCTGGCAGAGACCTTAAAAAGCGGCATCATCGCCGATCCCGACCTTTATCAATGGCTCAGCCTGCATGGCTGGCCGCAAGACGTAGACGCGGTTTCACGGCTGATCAGTCGGGCGGTGGCGGTCAAGGCCTCCGTCATCCAATCTGATCCCCTTGAGAAAGGCCTGCGTCAGATCCTGAATTTTGGGCATACCATCGGACACGGAATTGAAAGGGCTTCCAACTACCAACTCTCGCATGGCGAATGCGTGGCCATCGGCATGCTGCTTGAAACCCGCCTGGCTGAAAAGATCGGCCTGGCCAAGCCGGGATTGGCAGAGCAGATCAGAACAACGCTGCAAAAAACCGATCTGTCTGTCACCGTACCCGATTCACTGGATAAAAACGCTGTCATTGAGATCATGGGGCTGGATAAAAAACGCAAAGGCAAACAGCTTCATTTCGCGCTGCCTGAAGCCATTGGCAGGATGAAATGGGACGTGACGATCGAGAACTGGAAAGACCTGATCGAGTGGTAAGAAGGAGAGAATGAAGATGAAATCAATACTGGTGATCAATGGACCGAACCTGAATCGTCTCGGCAAGCGGGATCCCGCCCATTACGGAGCCCTGACCCTCGAGGAGATCAATCAGAAGATCGCGAACCTCGCCAAAACCCTTGACCTTGAGGTTCGTTTTTTTCAATCCAACCACGAAGGCGCACTGATCGATCAACTGCAAGACGCTTCCAGTTGGGCCAGTGGCGTGATCCTCAACCCTGGTGGTTACGGACACACCTCCGTCGCCCTGCGGGATGCCGTGGCGGATGTGGGGCTGCCGGTTATCGAAGTGCACCTTTCCAACATCTACGCACGGGAGGAATTCCGCCGCACCTCGTTGATCTCCCCAGTTTGCGTGGGTAGCATTGCCGGTCTGGGTTGGCGTTCTTATACCGCGGCACTGTCCGCATTGGCAGGGCTGATCAATGACTGAAAAAATTCAAAAGATCGCCTTTCAGGGCGAACCGGGAGCTTATTCAGAGGCCGCTCTTTTGGAGTACTTCAAGAGTGGCGCGCTCCCGGTTGGGTTAAGCCGTTTTGAGGACGTATTCGAGGTCGTCGAGCAGGAAAAGTGCGATCTGGGTTTCATTCCCATCGAGAACTCGCTGGCCGGCAGCATTCACCGCAATTACGATCTGCTGCGTGAACATCAGTTGCATATCGTGGGAGAAACCACGCTGCGTGTCCGCCACTGCTTGATCGCAGCACCCGGAGCCCAACAATCTCAGATCCGCAAGGTCATCAGCCATCCGCAGGCTCTCGATCAGTGCCGCGTATCCCTGAACCGCTGGCCAAGCATCGAGATCGAACCGGTTTACGACACGGCCGGCGCAGTCAAACAGCTCGCTGAAAGCCGTGATCCCTCCGTTGCCGCCATCGCCTCGCACCGAGCGGCCGAGATTTACGGCATGCAAATCTTGGCGGAAGGCATCGAGGATGACGCCGCCAATTACACCCGTTTTTTGGTGTTGTCCCGCTTTCCTGTCGATCCCGGCACGGACGCCAAGACCAGTATCGTCCTCAGCCTGGTCAACGAACCGGGCTCCCTTTTTAAAGCCTTGAGCGTGTTCGCCCTGCGCGACATTAACCTGACCAAGCTCGAATCCCGCCCGTTGATCGGCCAGCCTGGGAATTACCTCTTCTATATCGACTTCGCCGGTTCAACTTCTGATGAAAAAGTGAAACGCGCGTTGAACCATCTCCAAGAATACGCGTCTTTCCTGCGTGTGCTGGGGTCTTATCCGCGAAAACCGTTCTAAGGATGCTCAACCCCGGAATTAATCTATGGCATGGTATTCATTAATACATATCGTTGTTCCGTTGATCTGAGACAAAACAGTCATCGTTTCAACAATCCTATCATTTGAAAACTCAAGCGTGATCGTAACTTGGAATCCATAGGGAACCGCTGGAAGTACTTGTTCCCAAACATTTGGAGAGATCCTTGAATACCTCGCTTCTCCGATTACCAGATCCTCATCCGGATTTGGCAGCACAAAACCCAACGTTCGCGAAAATTCACCTGACTCATCTTCATAATATTTGCAATGTGAAAACCCCGTAGTATAGAGTTGAGCCGTCTGATAAAAATCAACGGTCCAGGTTTTACCTTGTGCGGATATTTCATCTTCGGTGTAAAAACCCGGTGTCATTTCGATTTTTTGGCCAATGGTCACTGCTGTTTTTGTGAATGTGGGGATTGACGAAGGATCATCCGACTGAAGCGTATATTGATTGACGCACGTAACCTCTTCGTTTGTGGTTGTGATGAGGGTCGTTGTAACAATTATTTGGTCGATGGATATTTCAAGTGTTTGTGATGATAATCCTTCAGTGGAATACTCTACCTCTGCAGAATTGGGTTCATTGATCCAGAGATTTGGTAAAACCCGTGTGTAAACGTTGTGGTCAAAAGCCAGTTTTCCACCTGGTTGTGAAAGGTGAAGTGTGGATTGACTCATTTCACCGGCAAGTTCTGGTGGAAGGGGGAGACATGAAGCACTTTTCCAATCAATACTGAAACCAGGCATGAAATACTCCTCAGCCACCCATACTTTTCCTTCAGCATTTCTTTCTTCTTCCGTATAGAATTCAGGAGTGCTGGTGATCGTAGGAGTTGTGGTCGATGTTTGGGTTGGTTCAGGTGTGTTTGATTTTGGAATCTCCTGAGTGGATGTCACAGTTGCTGCAGAGGTTTGAGAACATCCGACCAGAAGAATAATGCAAATGATGCATAAAAGAAAGATACTGCGCTGATTTTTCATTGATGCCCTTTTTCAATATTTACGATAATCTAGTATAAAATTGATTGTGGTTTATGGCAATTGATATCCTGCATGGTCGTTTTTTTTAAGACCGCACGAATAAACACTGAAAGAAGAAGATCATTTATGACCCTCTATGATAACTACCAATCCCCGTTCAGTTGGCGCTACGGATCCGAAGAAATGCGCCGCATCTGGAGCGAAACCAACAAACGCCTGCTTTGGCGCAGAATTTGGGTGGCGCTGGCTCGATCCGAATCCCAATTTGGGTTGGTCACGCCGCAGCAAGTGGCTGAACTCGAGGGGCACGCGCAAGAGATCGACATTGACACTGCGCTCAAGATTGAGGCGGAGATCCATCACGATCTGATGGCGGAACTGAAAACCTTCGCCGCGCAGTGTCCAACTGCTGGTGGTGTGATCCATATGGGCGCCACATCGATGGACATCGAAGACAACACCGATGTGCTGCGCATCCGTTCTGCGCTTGACCTCGTGCTGAAAGAATTGTCGTCCTTGCTGCTCTCCCTCGCTGACCGCATGGAGGAAACGGCTGATTTGCCCATCATGGCTTACACCCACCTGCAGCCGGCGGAACCTTCCACGCTGGGCTATCGTCTGGCGGTCATCGCCCAGGATTTGCTCGAAGACTGGAAAACCTTGCAGGAGGTCAGAAAGAACCTGCGCGGCAAGGGCTTCAAAGGTGCCGTGGGTACTGCCGCAGCCTATCTGGATCTGCTTGACAAGGATAATTTTCAACAGTTTGAACGGCAGCTCAGCGCAGAACTGGATCTGAACTTCTTCCCGATCAGTACCCAAACCTATACCCGCAAGCAGGATTACACGCTGCTCAGTGCTTTGGCCGGTCTGGGTGCCACGCTGCATAAATTCGCGTTCGATCTGCGCTTGTTGCAATCGCCTTCCATCGGAGAGGTCAGCGAGTATTTCTCCCCTAAACAGGTCGGCTCTTCCGCCATGCCCTTTAAGCGCAATCCGATCAACGCGGAAAAGGTCGATTCGCTGGCGCGTCAGTTATCCGTTCTTCCACAGATCGCCTGGCAGAACGCTGCCACTAATTTGCTCGAACGCACTCTCGACGACAGTGCCAACCGCCGCACCCTCCTGCCGGAAGCCTTTTTGATCTGCGACGAGATGCTGCAAGTCATGGGCAGACTGGTTTCCAAAATGAACATCAACCGCGAAGCCATCCAGCGCAACCTGGATCGCTACGCTCCCTTTGCCTGCACCGAACGCATCTTGATGGAACTCAGCAAGCAAGGGGCTGACCGCCAGGCAACCCACGAACGCTTGCGTGAGCACGCCATGACCGCCTGGCAGGTCGTGCAGCAAGGCAACCCGAATCCGCTCGTCGAGCTGTTGCAAGAAGATCAGTATATTTTGAAATACATCACTCCAGCTCAGATCAAGACGCTTTCGCAGGTGAACACATATACCGGGATCGCGCCCAAGGCCAGCCGCAGTCTTGTCAATCAAATTCGAAAAACTATGAAAATTTCTTCATGAGATGAGCGAAATAGATTACTTCTGATTTTTTAAGGTCATTTGTCTAGACAAATAAAATTTTCGCCGTTAAAATGATTGAATATCAATAGCTAAAGAGGTCTCATCTCTATGAACGGTACCGACTCAAACGCAGTCTATCGTTTTGTCATTAAGCCAAACTCTGCCAACGACCCTCGCTCCAGCGGATATCTGTCAGACGCCCAATCTCTCGGATTAACCCAAATTCAGAAAATCTCCTGCCACGATCTGTACTTTGTGCGCGGGCAGATCAATGCAGACCAGGCTTCAACCCTCGCCGAGAAAATCCTGCACGACCCGGTAACCCAATCGGTCGAGATCGAAACGCTGAACGGCCCAAAAAAGGATCTTTTCAGGCAGCGCAATATTCCAACCAATTCACGAATCGTCGAGGTGGCGCTGCGCGCAGGTGTCACCGACCCGGTGGCGGAACAGATCCTGCGTGCCGCCGCCCTTCTCGAAATCCCCAACATAAACGCTGCCTCCACCGGGCTGCGTTTTGTTGTTAAAGGAAACCAGTTGTCTGACGACCTGCTTCAGGAACTGGCAAAACGCCTGCTGGCCAATGCCGTCATCCAATATTTCACCCTCGGTGAGATTTCTCCTTCATTTGCCGAGGCCGTCAAAGAAAACAGCCAGGTGGAACGCTTCATTTTTCGCGGCATGCAGGATGAAGCCTTGATTAAGCTTTCAAACGAACGCCGCGCGGCTTTGAACCTGACCGAAATGCAGGCCATTCGTCAATACTGCCAGCGCGAAGATCGCGACCTGACCGATGTGGAATTCGAAATGCTGGCTCAAACCTGGAGCGAGCACTGCGTGCACAAGACTTTTAAATCCAGGGTGACGGTCGAGGGTGAAAAGAATTTTGAACGTTCTTTCCCTGATTCATACGAGCACCTTTTCAATCAGACCATCCGGGCGGCCACCCGCCAGGTTTCTGCTCCCTGGGTCTTGTCGGCCTTTACCGAAAATGCCGGCATCGTTGAATTTGACGGCACTCACGAGATCTCCTTTAAAGTGGAAACCCACAATCACCCCTCCGCCATCGAACCCTTTGGCGGTGCCAACACGGGCATCGGCGGCGTGATCCGCGACATTATCGGCGTCTCGGCCAAACCCATCGCTTCCACGGATATCCTTTGCTTCGGTCCGGCGGAAACACCCATACAGGATCTGCCGGAAGGGGTCTTGCATCCACGCCGTATCGCTTCGGGCGTGGTGGCCGGCATTCAGGATTACGGGAACAAGATGGGCATCCCGACTGTGAACGGTGCCATCTGGTACGACCATGGTTACACGGCCAACCCACTGGTCTTCTGCGGCAGTGTGGGCATCGCTCCCCGCGGATCCAATCCGCACGGCATCCAACCCGGCGATCACATTCTCGTTCTGGGCGGCCGCACTGGACGGGACGGCTTGCGTGGTGCCACTTTCTCATCCATGACCATGGATGCTCAGACCGGTGAGGTTTCTGGTGCTTCCGTGCAAATTGGCGCCCCGGTGGTTGAAAAGGGATTGGTAGACGTGCTCATGCTGGCCAGGGATCGCAACCTTTACCATGCCATCACGGATTGCGGTGCGGGCGGTTTGTCCTCCGCCGTGGGTGAGATCGCCTCAGAGACCGGCGCGGACGTTCAGCTGGCGGATGTGCCGCTCAAATATCCCGGCCTGGCCCCATGGGAAATTTGGCTTTCAGAAGCCCAGGAGCGCATGGTGATCGCGATCCCGCAGGAGAGCCGTGCCGCGCTGGCGTCGATTTGCGCCGAGTACGAAGTGGAATGGACCGACATTGGCACCTTCAATGACAGCCATCGCTTGCGCATTTTTTATCATGACAAAAAGGTGCTCGATCTCGATAACGAATTCCTGCACCACGGACTTCCCCAACGCCATTACCCAGCATTCATACGCTCTCCACGCTTCTCTCCCGGTCAGAAAAATCTTGATATCTCATTAGAACCGGTTGATTTCCAAACCACCTTGCTGCGCTTGTTAGCCCATCCCAACATCGCGTCGAAGGAACGCGTCATTCGCGATTACGATCACGAAGTGCAGGGCGGCACAGTGGTCAAACCCCTGTGTGGGGTAAAACACGATGGTCCTTCGGATGGCTGCGTGGTCAAACCCCTGCTCAGTTCCACCAAAGACGCCTTTGTCCTCTCGACCGGTCTGAATCCTGAATATGGCAAACTGGATCCCTATCAAATGACGCTGCTGGTGGTGGACGAAGCCATCCGCAATGCCGTGGCCTGCGGTGCTGACCCTGAGCGCATAGCGCTGCTCGATAATTTCTGCTGGGGCGATCCAACCCGCCCAGAGATCATGGGCGATCTGGTGCAAGCCGCCCAGGCTTGTTTCGACGCCGCTCTGCGTTACCAATCCCCCTTCATTTCCGGTAAGGATTCCTTCAACAACGAATATCTCGGTTCTGATGGCAAGCTGCACGCCATCCCTCCCACTCTGCTCATATCCGCCCTCGGGTGGATGCCGGACTGGGAAGATGCGCTCACCATGGATCTGAAAAAAGCCGGTAATCTGCTTTATCTGGTGGGTGATTTTTCACCTTCTTTGGGCGGCAGCCATTACAACCTGATTAACCCGGATCGTCGCGTCGAAGAAGGGGTTCCAGTGTGCAGTGAGCAAAATCCGCAACTTTACCGTACTTTCCATCGCGCGGTTGAAAAAAGGCTCGTGGCTGCCTGTCACGACCTGAGCGAAGGCGGCCTTTCCGTGGCCATCTCTGAAATGTGCGTGGCTGGCAGGCTTGGAGCGAACCTCAACCTCGAAACGGACGAGGATGACTTGCGAACCTGGTTCGGCGAGACTTCCGGCTGTCTGCTGGTTGAGATCGATCTTGAAAACAAGGCTGAATTTGAAGCGCTCCTGCAAAATCAATCTTGCAGGCTGCTGGGCGTAGTAGATAACTCGGACCAGCTGCGCGTGAGTTTTGCTGATAAAAAATTCGCGGTCTGGCCGCTCAGTGATCTCATCTCCGCCTGGAAGCGCCTTCCTGCTACAGGAGGTGCACAATGAACCCGCGAGCCCTCATCCTTTTCGCGCCCGGCACCAACCGTGACGGGGACGTGGCGTGTGCCTTGGAACTGGCCGGCGCCCAGGTCGAGATCATGCCGTTAACCACCCTGCGCGCCCGCAAGATCGACTGGTCGGACTATCAAATGCTCGTCCTGCCCGGCGGCTTCTCCTACGCGGACGCGCTCGGGGCGGGCAAGCTTCTCGCGCTTGACCTTTCTCATTATTTTCTCGATCAGGCGCAGGCTTTCGTGGCTGCCGGTAAACCCGTCATCGGCATCTGCAACGGCTTTCAAGCGCTGGTGAAATCCGGCCTCCTACCTGGCAACGAGAAGGATCACGCTTCGCCCTGGGCAACGCTAACCCACAACCAGGCCAATCACTTCGAGTGCCGCTGGATCAGCCTGAAACCCGTCTCGCGTAAATGTGTCTGGACGCACGGTCTGTCTGACCTCATTGACTGCCCGGTGGCTCACGGCGAAGGGAATTTCCAGGTCAATGAGCCCAAACGAGCCAGCGAACTGCTGCAAAACGATCAGGTCGCGCTAACCTACGTCCATCCAAATGGTCAGCCCGCTGGTGGAGAGTACCCTGTCAATCCAAACGGTTCTGTGATCGATATTGCTGGTATCTGCAATCCGCAGGGCAACGTGTTGGGTTTGATGCCCCACCCTGAGGATCACATCTATCCTTTCCAGACGCCTGACCGCGTCCATCGTCCAGGGTTTTCGGGGTTGCCATTATTCATTAACGGCGTGAATTACGCTGCCGATCTTTAAGAGGATGAGTCAACATGTTAACTGCAGACGAGATCAAAAAAACACTTTCATTGGCCTTCAAAACCAGTGACCTGCCCCTCCCGAATCGCGAGAGCGGCAAGGTGCGTGATTGGTATACCTTGCCTGACAGGAAGCGTTTGCTGGTCACCACTGACCGCTTGTCGGCATTTGACCGCATTCTGGCTGATGTGCCCTTTAAAGGTCAGGTTTTGAATCAGCTTTCTGCCTGGTGGTTCGAAAAAACAGCCGACGTCATCCCCAATCACATCCTCTCCATACCCGACCCGAATGCCGTGGTGGTGAAAAACGTCTCGCCCCTGCCCATTGAGGTCATCGTACGCGGATTCATCACAGGGGTCACCGAAACTGCCCTCTGGCGGCGCTACGAATTGGGCGAGCGTGAGATCTACGGTTACCACTTCGTGGATGGTTTACAGAAGAACCAGCAGCTTTCGAACCCCATCATCACCCCCACCACCAAGGGCGGGGTCACCGGCCATGACGAACGCTTGACCTGCGCGGAAGTGGTGGAACAGGGCTACCTGAAAGACAAAGACTGGGACGTGGTTCAGAAAGCCGCCCTGGATATCTTCACACGCGGACAGCAGATCGCCCTTACGGCTGGCATGATCCTGGTGGATACCAAGTACGAGTTTGGCACGACTGAAGACGGACAAATCGTGTTGATCGATGAAGTCCACACTCCCGATTCTTCACGCTTCTGGAAAGCTGATTCCTACCAGGAGCGCTTCGCTGCTGGACAGGAACCCGAGAATTTCGACAAGGAATTCATTCGCCGGCATTACGCCAACCTCGGTTACCGCGGTGAGGGTGAACCTCCCTTCATGGCCACTGATCTTTGGGTTCAGGCTTCGCAGCGCTACATTGAGATCTATGAACTCCTGACCGGATTGACCTTCAAACCGGGTGCTTATCCAGTGAATCCGCGCATGATCAAGAACCTGCGCGAGAAAGGCATCCTCTCATGAAACCGTTGCTGGTCATCCTGATGGGTTCAAAGTCCGACCTGGAACACGCCAAAAAGATCGCAGACGCCGCCCAACCCTTCGGTTTTGAGGTGGTGCTGCGCGTGGCTTCCGCACATAAAACTGCCGCCCACGCTCTGGATATCCTGCAGAAATACGAGACCGATCCCCGTCCAAAAGTGTACGTGACCATCGCGGGCAGGAGCAATGCCCTTTCGGGTTTCACGGATGGTGCCGTGGCATCTCCGGTCATCGCCTGCCCTCCCTGCTCAGAAGCCTTCTCTGGCGCGGATATTTATTCATCCCTGCGCATGCCATCCGGGATTGCCCCGGCCGTGGTGCTCGAGCCGGCCAACGCTGCCCTGCTGGCCGCCAAGATCATCGCGGTTTCCGATCCTGAGATGCGCGAAGCAGTAAAAACCTATCAATACAAAAATCAGAACATCATCCTGACCGACGATCAGGAAATTCAGATCAAATAACTCATAGAAACGACTGTGACACATTGGAAAACTCGAACATGATTTGGAAAGATTCACCCAAAGAGGAATGCGGTGTGCTGGGCATCTTCGCTCCCGGTGAGGATGTGGCGCGCATGGCCTTCTTCGGTCTGTTCGCCCTGCAGCACCGCGGACAGGAAGCCGCCGGCCTGGCCGTCTCAGACGGTCAGATGATCCGTCTTCAAAAGGACGTCGGTCTGGTCAGCCAGGTATTCGACCCACTTACCCTCTCGAAGATGCGTGGAGATTTCGCCATCGGGCACACGCGTTATTCCACCACCGGTTCCTCCTCCGCCCGCAACGCCCAGCCCTTTATGATCGATACCCAATATGGCACGCTGGCTCTGGCGCACAACGGCAACCTGGTGAACGCCGCGGAGTTACGCTCCAAACTGCTGCATCAGGGTGTGGGCATGTCCTCCACCTCCGATACGGAGGTCATGATCATGACCCTGGCCTGTTCCAAAGGGAATACCTGGTTCGAGCGGTTGCGGGATGCCATCCAACACTGGGTGGGCGCTTATTCGCTGGTCATGCTCACCCGCAACCAGGTCTTTGCCGTGCGCGATCCGTGGGGTTTCCGCCCTTTGAGCATCGGCATGCTTCCCAACGGTGGACATGTGGCCGCCTCGGAATTTGGCGCGCTGCGCACCCTTGGCTGCGTGGCCTGCCGTGAAGTTTTGCCCGGCGAGATCGTGGCCTTAAGCGACAATGCCCTCACGGTTTATCAGGCTTTTCAACCCCAGCCCCAGACCGCCTTATGCACCTTTGAACACATCTATTTCTCCCGCCCCGACAACACCTGGGGTGGCCGGAACATTCATGAGGTACGCCAGCAACTGGGAGCCAACCTGGCCGCTGAATCTCCCGTGGAAGCCGATGTGGTCATCCCCATCCCGGATTCTTCCACACCGGCTGCCATCGGCTACGCCACCGCATCCGGCATTCCGTATAACGACGGTTTCATCAAAAATCGCTACATCGGACGTACCTTTATCGAGCCCACGGATTCTTTGCGTAAACAGGGAGTATCCCTGAAATACAACGTAATCATGGAAAACGTGCTCAACAAGCGCGTCGTCATGGTGGATGATTCGATCGTGCGCGGCAACACCACCGGTCCCCTCATCCAATTGCTGAAAGACGCCGGCGCCAGAGAGGTTCACGTGCGCATCACCTGCCCGCCGATCCGTTTTCCTTGCTATATGGGCGTAGACATGGGCGGGGATGATGACCTGATCGCAGCGCATCACACCGTTCCAGAAATGTGTGAGATGGTCGGCGCGGATTCGCTGGCTTTTCTTTCTCTTGAAAAAATGATGGCAGCCATCGGCACCCCTTGCGGGTACTGCAATGCCTGCTTTACGGGTGAATATCCATTGCCGGTACCGCAGGGCATCGCCAAGAACGGTTTTGAAATACCGAACGGGTAACGAAGAGGAGTGAAGGGATGAATGTTTTATTGATCGGCTCGGGAGGCCGCGAGCACGCTATTGCCTGGAAGATAAGCCAGTCTCCTTTGCTTGAGAAATTGTTCATTGCCCCCGGCAACGTGGGCATGGTCACCCTCGGAACCCTGATTCCCCTCTCCGTGGAAGACAGCGCTGATTTGCTGGCTTTCGCCCAGACCAACGCCGTGGACTTGGTCGTCATCGGACCCGAAGCCGCTCTCGCAGCGGGCGTCAGCGATGTTTTTCGCTCACACAAGATCCCCGTTTTTGGGCCGTCCCAGGCAGCGGCGCAGATCGAATCAAGCAAATGCTTTTCCAAGAAATTTATGCGGCGGCACGAGATTCCCACCGCGCGCTTCGAGGTTTTTTCTGATTATCATTTAGCCTGCGAACATCTTCGCACTGTGAACTATCCGGTGGTGATCAAGGCCTCCGGTCTGGCTTCCGGCAAGGGGGTACTTCTGCCCGATTCGATCGAAGAAGGCCTGACCGCTTTACACGAGATCATGGTCAACGAAGTGTTTGGAAAATCCGGTGAAGAAGTGGTCATTGAAGAACGCCTTAAAGGGGAAGAAGTATCTCTTCTGGCATTCAGCGATGGAACCAGCATCTCCATAATGCCCCCCGCGCAGGATCATAAACGCTTGCTGGACCATGACGAAGGACCCAACACCGGCGGTATGGGCGCTTATGCCCCCGCCCCCTGCCTGTCTCACGAACAGATCGAACAAGCGAAAAAATCAGTCCTTCAACCCACTGTGGACGGCCTGCGCGCTGAGGGATTGCCCTACATTGGAGTGTTGTACGCCGGGCTGATGTTGACGGACGACGGCATCAAAGTGCTTGAGTTCAATGCGCGCTTTGGCGATCCCGAAACCCAGGTCATCCTTCCCATGCTCGAAACCGATCTATTGGAAATCATGCAAGCATGTACTTCAGGCACTTTAAAGGACATCCAGGTGGATTGGAAGGAACAAGCCGCGGTGTGTGTGGTGTTGGCCTCTGGTGGATATCCGAAAAAACTCCTCAAAGGCTATCCCATCCAGGGCTTGGAGACTCCCATTGAGAATGGCGTGGTTTTTCATGCCGGCACCAGTCTGAACGGCCCCCAATTGATCAACACGGGCGGCAGGGTTTTGGGAGTGACCTGTTGGAATTCCACGTTGCGTACTGCCATAGAAGACACTTACCGCGCTGTGACTCAGATTTCCTTCACCGGTATGCATTACCGCAAGGACATCGGTCAAAAAGCGCTGCAACACGTAGAGACCGGCTCCGCGTATCAAAACGCTGGCGTGGATATTGAAGCTGGCAACCGCGCGGTCAGACTGATGAAAGACGCCGTTCGATCCACCTACAACGAGCGTGTTCTAGCCGGGATCGGCTCTTTTGGCGGTTTGTTTGACGCATCCAGTCTTGGAGAGCAACCCGTGCTGGTGGCATCCACGGATGGCGTGGGCACCAAGGTGGAACTGGCCGCCCGCCTTGATCGCCTGGCCGGGGTCGGCGAAGATATCGTTAACCACTGCATCGATGACATCCTCGTGCAGGGTGCACGCCCCCTCTTCTTTCTGGATTATTTCGCCACCGCGAAACTGAAACCCGAACTGGTGGCTGAGATCGTGAGCGGCATGTCCAAAGCCTGCCGTGAAGCCAGTTGCGTGTTGCTGGGCGGTGAAACCGCCGAGATGCCGGGGGTTTACCATCCCAAAGCTTTCGACGTGGCCGGGACCATTGTAGGGCTGGTCGAACGCGCCAAAATTCTACCCGACCTGCAAGCCATGCGCGCAGGGGACCTGCTGATCGGGTTCGCCTCCAACGGTCCGCACACCAACGGTTTCTCGTTGATCCGCAAGATCTGCCAAGGGCAGGACCTGCTGGCATACCGCAAGGAGTTAAAATCCAGCCTGGCGGATGCCTTGCTGGTTCCGCACCGCTCCTACTTGAATTTGCTTCTTCCTGTGTTGTCAAAGATCAAAGGGTTGGCTCACATCACCGGTGGCGGTTTCATCGAGAACATCCCCCGCGCCCTGCCGGAGGAACTGCAGCCCGTCATCGATCTCTCTTCATGGCCGGTCCCACCGCTCTTCCAGTGGCTTCAGGCGCAAGGTGGCATCGACCTGCAAGAGATGTTCCACGTTTTCAACATGGGCATCGGCATGGTGGCCGTGATCAACCCTGCTTCTTTGGATGAGATTCAATCCATGCTGCCTGAACCCGCGTGGGTGATCGGCAGCCTGCAAAAAGGTCCCAAGGCAGAGGTGCTGTTCCAATGAAAAAAGCTGCCATCGTGGTACTGATCTCAGGCAACGGCAGCAACTTGCAAGCGCTCATTGACGTTGTGAGTTCAGGTCGTTTACCCGCTGAGATCCGTGCGGTGGTATCCAACACCAAAGAGGCGTTCGGTTTGGAACGCGCCAGGGCAGCCGGCATTCCGGCTCTGGTGAAGTCCAAACTCAAGCAGCAAGACCGCCGGGAGTATGATACGGAACTGGCCAACCTCGTCAAGGAATATCACCCTGATCTGGTGGTTCTCGCTGGTTGGATGCGCGTTCTGACCATGCAGTTCATCGGCCAATTCTCTGGCCGCATCCTCAACCTTCATCCTGCCCTGCCGGGTACTTTTCCGGGTGTGAATGCCATTGAACGCGCCTTCGATGCCTGGCAAAAGGGAGAGATCAGTGAGACCGGGGTGATGGTTCATCTGGTTCCTGACGAGGGCGTCGACGTGGGTCCCGTTCTCGCTCAGCGCACTGTGAAGATCTTACCCGAAGACAAGCTCGAAGACTTGCAACAGCGGATTCATCTTTGCGAACACGACCTGCTGGTCGAAACGCTGGATCTTTATATTCATCAATTGGAGGAAGTTCATGCCTAAAGCGTTGATGTCTGTCTATGATAAAACCGGATTGGTCGAATTCGCGCGCGGTCTGATCAGTTTGGGTTGGGAATTGCTGGCCTCAGGGGGTACCGCCCGTCTGCTGACTCAAAATAACATCCAGGTCACCGAAGTGGCCGATTACACCGGTTCGCCTGAGATTTTGGGTGGTCGTGTCAAGACCCTCCATCCAGCCATTCACGGCGGGCTTCTGGCACGCGACACACAGGAAGATTTCGCTCAATTAAAGACCCTGGGATGGACTCCCATCGATCTTGTGGCGGTGAACCTCTATCCTTTTGAATCCACCATCGCCAAACCCGACGTCAAACTCGCGGACGCCATTGAACAGATCGATATTGGCGGTGTGGCCCTCATCCGCGCCGCGGCCAAGAACCACGACCGCGTCACGCTGGTTTGTGACCCGCAGGATTATCCGACTGTCTTGCTAAAAATATCTTCCAAGACCCTCGACCTGTCCACGCGCAAACAGTTGGCGTTGAAGGGTTTTCGCCTCACCTCCCATTACGATCTGGCCATCGCGAATTACCTGGAAGGCAAAGAAGCCCAATCCCTTACCCTCTACCCGGTGCAAACCCTGCGCTACGGAGAGAACCCGCACCAATCCGCTTCACTGCTAAGCTATTCGGCTGACGGTACTCCCCTCGGTGGAAGAGTTCTGCATGGAAAGGAACTATCCTACAACAACATGCTGGATCTTGACTCGGCCTGGCGCGCGGTGGTCTCATTCAAGAAAAACACCATCGTGATTGTCAAACATTTGACGCCCTGCGGTATCGCCTCGGGCGAAAACCAGTTGGCGGTCTTCAAGGCTGCGCTGGCCAGCGACCCTGTCTCAGCCTTTGGAGGCATCATCGCCGCCAATCGGCTGCTCGAAGCCGAAACCGCCAAAGCCATTAGCGAGATGTTCGTGGAATGCATTATCGCGCCGGGTTTCGACCCGCAAGCCTTACAAATCTTGGAAGCCAAAAAGAATGTCCGGTTGGTCGAAATGCCCGATCTTGAGATCGAGCCCAAAGTGGAATACCGCTCCATCGTGCGCGGACTTCTGCGCCAGGACGTGGATTTTGGCGACATGACACAGGCAGACTGGAAGGTCGTCACCGAGACCAAGCCATCCGCAGCAGAAATGGCCTCCTTGAAATTTGCCTGGACGGCCTGTCAGCATGTTAAATCGAATTCCATCGTGTTTGCCCAGGGGGAAGCCACCGTGGGTATCGGTGGCGGGCAGCCAAATCGCGTGGATTGCGTTAGAATAGCTAAACAACGGGCTGGTGACAAATCAGTGGGAGCGGTGATGGCCTCGGATGCCTTCTTCCCCTTCCCCGATTCTGCAGAAGAAGCCGCCAATTTTGGCATCAAGGCTATCGTTCAGCCTGGCGGCTCGGTTCGCGATCAGGAATCGATCGATCTCTGTAATCAAAAAGGGATCAGCATGGTTTTCACCGGGTATCGTCACTTTCGACATTAATTTCGAGGAGAGAGAATGAATCGAGTCTTATTTGAGCAGGCGGATGCCTTAACCTTTGATGATGTATTGATCGAGCCCGGTTACAGTGAAGTGCTGCCTTCCGAAGTAGATGTGCACGCCCAACTGACGCGCGAGATCCGCTTGAACATCCCCCTGCTCTCTGCGGCCATGGATACTGTCACAGATTCACGGCTGGCCATTGCGTTGGCCCGCGAAGGCGGCATTGGCATCATTCACCGCAACCTGGCGCCTGCTGATCAGGCGCGCGAAGTGGAAATTGTGAAACGCTCAGAATCCGGCATGATCTCCGACCCGATCACCCTGCCGCCCACCGCCACACTTGAAGAAGCCGAAGCCATCATGGCGCGTTTTCACATCAGCGGCCTGCCGGTTGTCGATCCACAGACCAAGAAGTTGGTTGGCATTCTCACCAACCGCGACACGCGCTTTGTGGAACCCGAAGAGATGTCGCATCTGGTGACGGAATTCATGACCTCCACTAACCTGGTCACCGCCAAGATCGGCACCACTCTGGAACAGGCGAAATTGATCCTCAAAAAGCACCGCATCGAGAAATTACCCTTGGTCGATGAGAACGGCTTCTTGAAGGGATTGATCACCGTTAAAGATATCCAAAAGAAACTCAAATATCCGAACGCCGCTAAAGACAGCCGCGGTCGTTTGCTGGTCGGGGCCGCCGTGGGCGTTGGCACGGATTTGGAAGAACGCATCAACTTGATGACCGAAATGGGCGTGGACGTGGTGGTGATCGACACCGCTCACGGCCACACTGCCGGTGTGATTAAAGCCATCCGCCGCATCAAAGCCATGCAGCCTACCCTTCCCGTCATCGCAGGCAACGTGGTCACCGAGCAAGGCACTCAGGCGCTCATTGACGCTGGAGCGGACGCCATCAAAGTGGGTGTCGGCGCCGGTTCAATCTGCACCACGCGCGTCATTTCCGGCACAGGCATGCCACAGTTGACCGCCATCTACCGCTGCGCGAAAGTGGCACATCCCCTGGGTGTTCCGGTCATCGCGGATGGTGGCATCAAATACAGCGGCGATCTGGTGAAAGCCATCGTGGCCGGTGCGGATACCGTCATGCTGGGCAACCTGCTGGCCGGATTAAAAGAATCGCCGGGTGAAGAGATCCTCTATGAAGGCCGCCAGTACAAGACCTACCGTGGCATGGGTTCCATGGGTGCACTGCAGGGTTACGGCAAGGATCGTTACGGCACCAGTCAGGGAGGCCCCTCTAAGCTCGTTCCTGAAGGGGTGGAAGGCATGATCCCGCTCAAGGGGTCGCTCAGCGATTATGTCTATCAACTGATCGGCGGCCTGCGTTCTGGCATGGGATACGCGGGTGTAGCGAACCTGGATGACCTGCGCGCCAAAACCAGGCTGGTCAAGATCACCGGAGCGGGTTTGATCGAAAGCCATCCCCACGACATCACCATCACTCGCGAAGCACCCAATTATCAACGCGGTAATTGAACCAACATCAAAGACCTGGTAATTGACCGGGTCTTTTTGTATCTTTTTTCTCTTTTTGCCATCTAACTCAGTAAATAAACAAAATTG
>CAZRHZ010000034.1:0-3094 GCA_964599995.1 uncultured Anaerolinea sp.
AACACCTTCCGCATGATCAACATCGGTTTCGTGAACGAACTGGCGCTGATGTGCGACCGCCTGGGTGTGGACGTGTGGGAAGTGATCAACGCCGCGGCCACCAAACCCTTTGGCTTTATGAAATTCACCCCCGGCCCCGGACTTGGCGGGCACTGCATTCCCATCGATCCCCTCTACCTGTCATGGAAACTGCATTCGCTGAACTACACCGCGCGCTTCATAGAACTGGCCTCAGAGATCAACCTGGGAATGCCGCGTTTCGTGATCTCCAAAGTGCAAGATGCCCTCAACGACCACCAGAAATCTTTGAAAGGCAGCGATGTGCTGGTTTTGGGAGCCGCCTACAAACCCGATATTGACGATCTGCGCGAATCCCCCGCCATTGATGTGATCCGCCTGCTGCAACAAAAAGGTGCCAAGGTCAGCTACCATGATCCTTATGTTCCTGTAATCAAGCATGATGACTGGCAGATCAAATCGGTGCCCGACATGATGCAAGCCGTGAAATCTGCTGACTGCGTGGTGATCGTGACCAATCACAAGGTTTACGATTACACGGCCATCTTGAAGGAATCCAAGCTCATCGTTGATACACGCAACGCTCTCAACCTGGCCGGAACCAAGAACCCGAAGGTGGTGCGTCTCTAATGTCAAAATATCTCGTAACCGGTGCGGCCGGATTCATCGCCCGCCGGGTGATCGAAAAATTGACCAGCGCTGGTCACCAGGTTGTAGGGATCGATAACATCAATGATTCCTACGATGTTCGCCTTAAGCAATGGCGGTTGAAAAAACTTTCGGGCATCAGAGAATTTACCTTCATCAAGGATGATATCTGCCGACCCGGCATGTTTGATGAACTAGCCGCCAAACACCCCGATTTTGAAGCGGTGATCCACCTGGCCGCGCGAGCGGGCGTCAGGCAGGCAGTGGAAATGCCTGATATCTATATTAAGACCAACACCGAAGGGTCATTGAATGTGCTGGAATGGTGCCGCAAGTCAGGCATCAAGAAAATGGTATTGGCCTCAACCTCTTCCATCTATGGAGCGAACGCCCCCCTGCCAACCCCTGAAAGTGCAGAATCAAGCCGTCCGCTGCAAATCTACGCTGCCAGCAAGAAAGCGGCCGAGGTCATGGCGTACACGTACAACCACCTTTTTGGTCTGGATACCACAGTTTTGCGTTTCTTCACGGTATACGGACCGGCAGGTCGACCCGATATGGTGATGTTCCGTTTCACCCAGTGGGTGGCTGAAGGAAAATCCGTGCAGGTGACAGGAGACGGCACGCAAATGCGTGGTTTTACCAATCTCGAAGACATCGCAGATGGAGTCATTCTGGCGTTGAAACCGCTTGGTTATGAGATCATCAACCTGGGCGGCCACCAAACCATTTCCATTGCTGACCTGCTGACCAAGATCGAAGAACGGGTAGGCAAGAAAGCTCGCGTTGAGTACATCCCCCGCCACCCGGCGGACGTGGAAGCCAATTGGGCCGATGTTCAAAAAGCCAAGGACATGCTTGGATGGCAGCCAAAAGTGGACCTCGATGAAGGCATCACCGAACTGGTCAACTGGTATCTGGAGCAGCGTTCCTGGGCGAGCCAGGTCTTAACCCCATGAGTTCTTTGTGGCATAAGATCCAAAAATTTCTACGCGAAGACCCTTTACTCAGCCGGTTTCTGAAAAATACCGGCTATCTCTTTTCTTCCAGCATGATCAGTTCGGCCATCATCTTCGTGCAAAGTATTCTGGCTGCCCGTCTTCTGGGAGTTAAAGCCCTCGGTTTGGTCACGGTGGCCATTTCTTTCTCAGCCATGGTGCACCAACTCTTCTCTTTTCGCATGGGAGAGTTCATCGTTCGGTTTTTGAGCAAAGCCCTGGCGGAGAAGAACATGCCGCACGCGGGAGCCGTCGTCAAAGCTTCTTTTATTGTTGAAGGCATCACTTCTCTGGTCGCGTTCACCTTCCTGCTTTTGGTGGCACCTTTGGGTGCCAAATATATCGCCAAAGACACGCAATCTCTATATCTATTCCAAATCTTCGCCTTCTCCATCCTGACCGCCTTTGGCACAGAAACCGCCAATGGTGTGCTGCGGGTTCTGAACCATTACAAAATCCAGGGTTGGATGACGCTGATCCAATCCATTATCACGTTTGCTCTCATCACCATATTCTTTTTCCTTCATGGAAACACCGTGATGATCCTGCTCGCATACCTGGCAGGCAAGATCTTTATCGGGATCAGCCCGGTCATTGTGGCAGTCAGAAAAATGGAACAGGAAGTCAGCCCCGATTGGTGGAAATATAAAACTTCGGTCCTGCCGTCAGTTAAAGAGATGAGCCGGTTTGCTGTCAGCACCAACCTGAGCGGAACGCTGAAGTTCATTGTGAGCGAAAGAGAAGACTTGTGGGTCAGTTACTTTTTGGGCACTGAAGCCACAGGGTTATTGAAAATCGCCTTGGGCTTGGTAAATATTCTCGTCACGCCAATCACCCCGATAAATTTCGCGGCATTTCCTGAGATCACACGCAGCGTGGTAACCCAAAAATGGGCACAGTTGCGCAAGCTTCTAAAACGAACTACGCTGATTTCAACAATATGGACAGTTGCTGTAATTCTGGGCATGGTCATCTTTGGCAACCTGCTGCTTAAGCTGTACGGTGAGGAGTATCTGCCAGCCTATCCCACGTTGATCATCCTCTTGATCGGCTACGGATTCACCAATATTTTCTTCTGGAGCCGCAGCTTGCTATTAGCTTTTGGAAAGGCGAACATCCCTGTCTACGTGATGGGAGGAGCAGGACTCCTCAAAGTGGTGTCTGCCTTCTTTATCGTGCCCAAGTTCGGTCTTAACGCGGAAGCCTTTTTACTGGTAGGATATTTTATCCTTTCCATCGGGTTGATGGTGCTGATCGGCATGGGCATGATCCGCAAATCGGAACAGAACGTGATCGAGGCGGAGGCAGCATGAAGATCACCTACATCGCCACTTCCTCCGTGCCGTCCTCCACCGCCAACAGCATCCAGGTCATGAAAGTATGCCAGGCGCTGACCCTCAACGGACACGATACCCACCTGCTCATTCCCC
>CAZRHZ010000034.1:3194-20034 GCA_964599995.1 uncultured Anaerolinea sp.
GGTCGTTTCGGAAAGCTCCTTTTTGAACGATACCTGGCATCCGACTCCGAAAAAATAACCGTGCTGATCACCCGCGCCCTCGGCAGCGTGATCGAAAAGCGCTTTGGGGTGTCCATCCCCGCCGCGGAAAGCTGCGTGGCACCGGATGGCGTGGATCTCGAGCGTTTCAAAGACCTGCCCGACCCCAGCCTGGCGCGAAAGCAGCTCGGCTTACCAGAGGAACTGACCGCCGTCTACACCGGCGGGTTCTATCAAGGCCGCGGCCTGGAGTTATTGATCGAATTGGCCAAAGCCTTTCCCACCGTGAACTTCCTGTGGGTGGGCGGCAAGCCTGAAGCCGTGAATGCCTGGGAAGCCATCATCCGCAACCTCAAGATCGAAAACATCCAGTTGACTGGCTTTGTCGCCAACAGTGAACTCCCCCTTTATCAGGCGGCTGCAGACATTTTGCTCATGCCGTTCGCAAAGTCGGTATCGGTGAGCGGCGGTGGCAACACGGCTGACGTATGCAGCCCGATGAAAATGTTTGAGTACATGGCTGCAGGACGCACCATCCTCACCAGCGACCTGCCCGTGTTGCGTGAAGTGTTAAATGAGAATAACGCCGAGTTCTACCCTCCTGAAGATTTCGAGAGCTTGAGAGTCAAATTTCAATCCCTGATCGAGGACCCGGCCAGACGCGCCGCGCTCGCTGCTCAAGCCAAAGCGGACGCCGCGAACTACAGCTGGCAGGAACGCATGCACAAGATCCTGTCATCAGTCCGTTGAGGTGCCATGAAAAACATCAAATCCATTCGTAAGGACGCCCTGGTTTCGCTGATCGGCGGAGCCTTGCTTGGTTTGCTCCTGGCCTTATTCAGCCCTGGCAGTCTCTGGCTGGGTTGGCTTGGGCTCGGTCTGTTGGGCTCATTGCTGATTTTTGGCACCTTGCGCCTCTGGCGCGCACTTGGCGCGCAGAAAACGCTGGCGGTAGTGATGTTGGTCACCTTTCTGGTGCGCATGTTCATCGGGGTTTTCCTGTATCAGGTGCTGCCGCTTTCAGGGTTTGACAACCCCGTTCAGCAAGCCGGATATTTCTATGCAGATGCACACGAACGCGATCAGGCGGCTTATCAGATCGCGACCCAAGGCGGTCTTTTCAAGCAAGACCTGGCTGAGTTCAGAGCAGCAGACCAATACGGCGGGCTGCTGGCCCTCAGTAGCCTGCTGTATCAGATCTTCTCTGCTGACACGCACCGTCCGCTGCTCATGGTGATGGTTTCAGCCTTCGCCATGACCCTTGGCCTGGCTTTTCTTTTCGCTGCCACGTCCAAAAAATGGCCAGGGAAACTAGCGTTGATAGCCGCCTGGGTCTACGCGCTTTACCCGGATGGCATCCTGTTGGGCAGTTCGCAAATGCGCGAACCCATCCTGATCGGGCTGGCCTGCCTGCTCTTCTGGATCAGCCTTCAATGGCAGCAAAAGCCCGTTCAAACGATAATCTGGGGAGCCGTGGTAACTTTGGTCAGCTGCCTGTTTTCAGTTCCCGCCGGAGGTGCGACCCTGGTGGTGGTGGCCGGGCTTGTCTTCATTGAATGGTTAAGCACCCAGAAGGACAAGAAAGCCAGATGGATCGGCGGAGCGGCTTTTGCGCTCCTTCTCATCGTTGCGGCCTTGGCGGGTTGGAAGTGGTTGAAAGAAAGCCTTGCCTACGAGTACTATATGACCGAATCCAGTTCGGGATGGATCACCGCGCTGGTCGAGCAGTACGGTGAAAAGTTGAAGATCCCGTTCATCACGTTCTACGGGTTGACCCAACCGGTTTTACCCGCTGCCATTGTGGATCCATCCAAACCTCTGTGGAGGGGTTTCGCGATTTTCCGCGCTTTGGGCTGGTACGCCGCCCTGCCCTTGATCATTTACGGTTTTCTGGTGAGTTTGAAACCTAAAAAAGAAGTGCAGCACCTGATCGCGCTCTTCCTCAATCTCATTTTCGCTGCCTGGGTGTTGATCTCATCCTGCCGGGGTGGCGGTGACCAGTGGGACAACCCGCGCTACCGCACCATCTTTTTACCCTGGATGGCACTCCTGATCGGGTGGGTGATCCTGCGCTTGCGCACTCAAAAATGCGCCTGGTTTTGGAGAATTGTTGCAATCGAAGTGGTTTTTCTGCTGTTCTTTATCAATTGGTACATCAACCGCCACGTGGTCATCGGAACGCAAACCTCATTCCAGCTCATGATCCTGCTGATCCTGGCAATCTCAGCCGTGATCGTGATGAGCGGTTGGGTTTGGGATATGGTGAAAAACCGGCGGGGAAAACCTGGAACTTCAAAATAAAAAATCTCAGAGATCAGGGTTCAAAATGACCCACATCGCGCCAGGCATATTCCAGGTGCGACGCGGGGGTCTTGCCTGCTTTTTTCTGCACCTTATAGTAAGCCCACTGCATCAGGGCATTACCGCCAATTTCATCCAGCCGTTTGCCGATCATCCGCGCTCTGACGTGCCTGCACTGTCCGTTGTATCCCGGACCGGGGTATTCAGAGAGGTAATCTTCTTTAATCCCAATCGTGATCAATTCAGCCAACAAATCCTGAACTTCCTTCGCGTTTTGGGAGGGATAAGGCTTCGGTGCAAAAAGTGAATCAAGAAATCCCATGGGAGTTCTCCTTGAGGATTGAAAATCGAACCAGCGGATTAATCATACTATAATTTATCATTATCAAGCCAATTATGAGATGAGCATATGAGATACATCTTTCTTTCTCCCCATCTGGACGACGTGGTTTTTTCCTGTGGTGGATTTTTATGGGACCTGGTAAAACAGGACCATCAGGTAGATGTGTGGACCTTCGCCACCCGCGATCCGGATCTGACCTCGCTTTCGACGTATGCCAAAAGTCTGCACGTGCGCTGGAACCAATGGGAAAATCCATCCCGAACGCGGCGCGAGGAAGACGCCAAAGCGCTCGCGCTGCTGGGATGCGATCCCCTGCACCTGGGTTACCTGGATTGCATCTACCGACAGAACCCTTCCACGGGTGAGGCTTTGGTCAATTCAGATGACAATCTTTTTTCAGATCAGTTGATCAAAGAAGAAACCTTAATCGAAGAAATGACCCGCGATCTGAGGCGCAGACTTCCCAAAGGCGATTATTCCCTTGTGATTCCCCTGGCAGTCGGCAATCACGTGGATCATCGCAACACGCGCCTGACAGCGGAAGCCCTGGGACTGACCTTGCTTTACTATGCAGATTTTCCGTATGCCGCCAAATATCCCTCCCAGGTCGAATCCGCACTGCCGGAAAACACTGAACCCATCCAGTTTGAGTTCTCGATCAACGCGATCAACGCCTGGCAGAATGCCGTTGCCTGTTACGCTTCGCAGATCAGTTCTTTTTGGCCTTCTCTGGACCTCATGAAAACCGCCATCACAGATTATGCCAGACAGCCCTACTCCCGCACCTTGTGGAGGCATTTTCCCGCATAAGCCTGGATTATCCCAAGAGAGAATAAATGGAGACGGATTTTTAACCCTTTTTGTTCTATGCTATACTCATAAAAAGAGATGGAACGAAAATACTGGCTGGATTGGGCCCAAACCTTGCAACAAAGGAAATTAACCGGATTGGTGGTCACCCTTCTGGAGGGTTCCGGCCCAATAAAGATCTTATTGTCGCAGGTTTTGATGGGATTTTTACCGCTTTTTGACCAAAATCATGACAGCTCTTGGCATTCCTTTGCGCAGATGTTGGAAGACCCGCAGGAGTGCCGTTCTTTTACCGCCTATCTTCTCGAGGAGAAGAGTCCTTGAACATCAATGAGCCTGTGATCGGTTTCTTGCTCGTAATCCTCTTTGCCGGATTGGTCATGATATTTTCCAATCGATCGATCCGTTTGCGGCGGCCGGTTTTCTTTCGCAAGATCCGGGGAGCTTCAAAATTACGGCACATGATCGGCATGACCGTTGAAGATGGTGCGCGCATGCACCTTTCGCTGGGCAGCGGCAATTTGATCGACCTGACCAGCAGTTCCACCCTGGTTGGCCTGAGCACGCTGGATCGGATCGAGCAGTTAACCTCCACCAGCGACCTGCCACCCATGTGCACCAGCGGCAGCGGCTGTTTTCAGATCCTCAGCCAGGATGTGACCCGGCAGTACGTGGTCGAATCCAACGCGGCTGAAATGCTTGACCCCAGCCTTGCACAAATGTCCGGTGTGACCCCCTTTGCCTACGCAGCAGGCGCAATGGACGCGCTGACCGATTCGGGCACGAAAGCCAACGCCTACATCGGTAGTTTCGGTATGGAAGCAGGCTTGCTTTGTGAAGCCGCCTCCAGCCGTCAAATCTATTCACTGGCAGGCAGCGACTCGCTGGCCGCCCAATCCATTTTCTTCGCTCTTTCGGATGACACCCTGATCGGTGAAGAGGTCTACGCCCTGCCGGCTTACCTGGGCGCCAAGGCTTCCCATCCGGCCAGCCTGCAGGCTCAAGATCTCTTTCGATTGCTGCTTTTGGTAGCTCTGGTGGGTGGGGCAATCTTGAACGTACTGGGAGGCTTATGAAATCTCCCCTCTCACTGATCGTCGCCATCATAAGTGGTTTGATCGTGTTGATCGGATATTTCTTTCCGGCGCCTGCCATTAAGGCCATCCGCACCCCCATGCTGGATTGGGCGGTGACCTTGAGTGGTGTGGCCAGCCTGGTGGCCATCGCACACCTCATCTTTGGGGTTCACCTCAAACGCCTGCGTGAATCTGGCGCAAAGCGATTCTTCAGCATTGTCGTGATCGTCACTTTCCTGATCGTTCTGGTGGCAGGCATCTACTTTGGGCCTGCCGATCCTCAATATCAAAAAGTGGTGACAGCCATTCAAGTACCCATAGAAACCAGCCTCATGGCTGTGCTGGCGGTCACCCTATCATATTCCAGCTTGAGCCTGCTGAAACGCCAGCGGAACTGGATGGGACTGGTCTTTTTCTTCAGCGTGGTGCTGTTTCTGATCGTTAACAGCGGAATCCTGGCGTTTTCAGCCGAGATCCCGTTCTTACAGACCCTGCTCTCTGGATTTCACCAGATCCCGTCCGCGGGCGCGCGCGGTATTCTGCTGGGAATTGCCCTTGGCAGCCTGGCAACCGGTGTGCGCATCTTGATCGGTTCAGATCGGCCTTACAGCGGATAACCATGTCGGAACATATTTGCCCCATCTGCCAACGACCGAATGACCCCAGCGCTGAACGCTGCTGGTACTGCCAGGCCGTCCTTACACAAATTGAAAAACCGGAAAACTCGCCAAGCGACTGGCTGGACGATTTCCGCGAAGACTCAGAACAGCCAACCGAACCGGAACAAGCCGAATCTGCTGCACCTGTGAACGAGGAACCCAACGAGGAAGTCCCCGATTGGCTGGCGCGCATTCGCACGCGCGAACAACAGGAACGCGAGAGTCTGTCTGCTGAAAAAGCTGAACCAGAAGCCACTGAAGAGCGCCAGGACCTTCCCGATTGGCTGAAAGAGATCAAAGCCGGGAACTCGGGCAAAAAGGCCGAACCGGCAAATCCGCCACCTGCGCCTGAACCTGCCCCATTTTTTGGGCCTGTGCAAGAGGAACCCGGCCCTGTTGAATCTTCCGTCCCGAACGGCGAAGATGACACCCAGGAATGGCTGGAACGTCTGGCAGCCTGGAAGCCCTCTGAAGGGTCTCAAACAGAGCCTGAAACAGGAAGCCATCTCACTCCTGAACAACCCTCCGAAGAGGGAAAGCAAACCCCCTTTACAGAACAATATGAGCCTGCTGCTCAAGAACTTGGGTTGGATCCTACAAAAGGCTGGCAAAAATTACCCCTGGATGAACCAGAAGCTGTCCCGGAGGTTCCGTTCTCCGCTGAACCACAAAAGGAACAGCCGATTGAACCGACTGAAGAGGCAGTGGACCTTTTCAAAGAACCGGCGTTTGAATTCGAATCACTGGAACCCGTTTCGAGGTTGGATAACCAACCCGCGGAGGAATCCGCCAGTTCGGAGGAAGACCCGAACCGCTGGATGGACGACCTGCTGTCGGATAAGTTATTTGAATCCGGGCCGCCCTTTGAGATCACGGAGAGCACCGAGAATAGTGAATCACCCAGCGCTGATGAAAACCCACAAGCCATACCCTTCGTCAGCGACGATCTGCCGGACTGGCTATCTTCCGCTTCTCTCGAGAAATCTGCCAAGAAACCTGATGAAGCAGTTTCTGAAGAACTGAACGCCAGTTCACTGGATGCGGACCTTGAAAAAGCCAACCTGCCGCCCTGGCTGCAGGCCATGCGACCGTCCTCTGAACCGACACCCACACAATCAACTGATGGCTCTACGCCCATTATTGAAGGCCTGGGGATGCTGGCCGGCATCGATGGAGTTTTACGAAGTCAAGAATTATCAGAGGGCTTTCACAAACCGGTTGGATATGGTTCAGCTTTGAAAGTGTCTGAACACCAAAAGGCAAACGCCAATCTTTTCTCCAGCCTGGTGGAAGAATCACTTGAGATCCAGGATATTGTTGAAACGCCCAAGCGCAGGTTGAAACCGGTACTCTGGAAAAGCCTGCTGGCGCTTGCCCTGCTGACCTTGATCTTCTTTTCAAAGGATTTTCTAGGCAATCTGACCGTTCAACCCGCCCTGTTCCCCCCGGAAGTGGTGGCGAGTTATGACATGGTGAATACCCTCCCTGTCGACAAACCCGTCCTGCTGGTGAGTGAATTTGAACCAGCCGCGGCAGGTGAATTGTCATGGAGCTCACAAACTCTGCTGGAACACCTTTTACGTCGTGACCTGAATATTGCCATACTTTCAAACAACCCAGCCGGAACCACCATATTGACCCAATTCCTGGCTGACGCAGGTCAAAAGATCAGCTCGTATGATCTGACCACCCGCGCGGTCAACCTGGGGTACCTGCCAGGAGGCACCACCGGTCTGCTCTTCCTCACCCAAAACCTGCGCTCTGCCATGCCCTACACCCATGATTTTCTCGTGGCCTGGGATTCACCCGTCCTGCAGTCAGTGAACGCGCTGTCAGATTTTGGCGCGATTATTGTGATCAGCGACAAGGCCGAAAGCGCCAGGATATGGATCGAACAGGTGCAGCCGGCTCTGACTGAAACTCCGCTGGTTTTCGTCATCAGCGCACAAGCCGCGCCCATGCTATCGCCGTACTACCAGAGCGGTCAGGTAACCGGCTATATCGGTGGTTTCAACGGCAGCCTGGCTTATGAGAGTCTGTTCCAGCAACCCTCTGTGGCTTCTGAACATCTCACTGCATTCCAATCATCGCTGTTGTTCGTGGCCATCTTGATCTTCCTGGGTGGATTGATCACGCTGATCCATCCTCCCGTTTCTACGCAAAAAGGCAAACGGTAAACCATGCCCCTTTCTTCCGAGCTGATCTGGACTGTAGTAAGTTTCATTCTGACCCTGATGGTGTTCAGCTACCTTTTTGGCGACAATCCGGTCTTTCGATTTGTTTCAGCACTTTTCATCGGCGCGACAGCCGGTTATTTTGCAGTGATCCTGGTATTTCAGGTGATCCTGCCGCGGCTCGTCGTACCGCTGATGAGCGGCTCGCTTATTACGCTAATCCCATTAGGTCTTTCGGGTCTTCTGCTGCTCAAACTTTCACCGCGCCTCTCCAAATTTGGGAATGTTCCCATGGCGTTTCTGGTCGGGATCGGTGCCGCGGTGGTGATCGGCGGCGCAGTTCTGGGTACCTTGTTCGGACAGCTCAAAGGTGCCATCGCGCCTTTCAAAGGCATGACGCTGGCCGCTGACGGTTCTGCCCTGCCATTGATCTTGGAGGCTTCATTCCTGCTTTTGGGCACGGTGGCAACCCTGGTTTACTTTAACTTCAGCGCGAAGAACAAACCCAAAGGAGACCCCAAACGGGGTTGGTTGGGAACCCTCTTCGCCTGGATCGGTCAGTTCTTTATCGCCATCACCCTCGGCGCGGTCTTTGCAGGTGTTTTAACCACGGCAATCACCGCGCTGATCGAACGATCTGAATTCATCATTCAAGCACTCAAGAGCCTGGTGCTCTAACAGGGATCTATGGCCACGTTGTTGACGGAAGTGAATTCGGTACTCGGGATCGACATCGGCTCGGTTCACACCAGGGCGGTGTTTTTCGACGTGGTGGAAGAAAGCTATCAGTTCATTGCCGCGGGTTCTGCACCATCTACTTATGGAGAACCGTTCTTCGATGTCATGGTGGGGGTGATCGAAGCGGTTAACCAGTTACAGGAAGTGACCGGCAAGTTCTTTCTGGATCTTAATAAGAAACTGATCATCCCGAGCCACGGCAGCGTGGAAGGGGTGGATAAATTGATCATGACCCTTTCTTGTGGTTCTGATCTCAACACAGTCACATTTGGCCTGCTGAATGACATCTCACTGGCGACCGCGAACCAACTCGTCAAGACCTCTCCGTTAAATCTCGTCGACAGTTTCGGGATCAACGACCGGCGCTCGCGCCAGAACCAAATCGACGCCTTGCTGGTAGCGAAACCCGATCTGATCCTAGTGGCCGGCGGTTCAGACCGCGGCGCCTCCAGATCGGTAGCGCGCATGGCGAACATGATCGCCGCTTCGCTGCAACTGTTCCCGCCAGACCGACGCCCCAAAGTGCTGTACTGCGGCAACCACGCCATGACGAAGAGGGTCAAAGAGACTCTTGAGAAATATACCGAGGTGTACGGCACGAACAACATTCAGCCTGAGATCGAAACGGAAGACCTGCACAAGCCCTCGATTGACCTCAACCGTTTGATCGTGGATGAACAAAAAGAACGGCTGCATGGGTTGGACCAGGTCGCTTCCACCTGCAGTGACCAACCGCTGCTGGCGGGCATCGGTTTTCAACGCGTGATCCGGTTCCTTGGTCGGCAGTATGATCCACTGCGTGGCGTTCTGGGAATCGACCTGGGCTCCGCGCACACCGTGGCGGCCTATGCCAATCACAACCAGTGTATCCTATCCACCCTGCCGGTTGGTACCGGCCTGGGCGTGGAGCAAATGCTCAAGAAAACTACCTTCAAGGAAATCGAGCGATGGCTTCCCGATGCGCTATCAGAAGACGAAGTGATGAGCTATCTATGGCAAAAGAGCATTTATCCAACCAGCCAGCCAGAGACCGTCTCTGATCTAAATATAGAACTGGCGTTGATGCGGCAAATTCTATCGACGGTCCTACGCGACCTGATGGAGCGCTGCCCCATCTTGAGAAGGAGTTTTGAACCCATCCTGGTGAGCGGTTCTTCACTCACGCACAACGCCGCCCCCTGGCAGGTGCTGCTGACCCTTTTGGATGGTTTGCAACCAGTAGGCATCACGCCGCTCGTAATCGACAAACATGGCATCCTCTCCCTGCTGGGTGCAGCCGCCAGGATCAATCCGCTGCTGCCGGTGCAGGTGCTCGAAAGCACAGCCTTCATCAACCTGGCAACCGTGGTTACGGTGGAAAGTCCCGCCCGACACGGTGAGCTCATCCTGCAAGGCCATTTACAGACTGCCTCCGGCCGCCGAGAATTGATCCTCAGGCAGGGTTCGATACTTTCTCTGCCGCTTGCCTTTGGTGAATCAGGAATGCTCTCATTGAAACCGTTGAAAAAGGTTGGCATTGCTGATATTGAATTGAATAACGAGCCTTTCAAAGTCAAGGGAGGAGTGTGCGGGCTCGTTTTTGACGCCCGTGGAAGGCCAATTGCGCTTCCGGTCGATGGAAATCTTCGCAGAGAAGCGCTGCAACGCTGGGCAAACCAGCAAGAATCCAAATAATGGTATATTTATTGCAACTTACTCCTCAGGAGAACGTATGCAAAACCTTGTGACCCAAATCCAACCACTGGTAAAAGTGCGCAGAAACCGAAGTCTTCCGGTCTCTGGCACAGTGCTGGTTCATGTTGGGCAAAAGGTAACCGCAGGCGAAATCATCGCGGAGGGCTCCGTCCCCACTCGCCATATTTTGATCGATGTGATTCAATCGCTGGGGTTGAAGAAACTAGAGGAAGCTGAAAGATTGATCACCCGCAAAGTAGGCGAACAGGTCGACAAACACGATATCCTCGTGGAAAGCGGCGGATTGTTCTCCCGCGTGATCCGTGCCCCCATTCCCGGCAAGATCGTTTCCATCAAGAATGGACAAATCCTGCTGGAAGTGGAAACGCGCAAGGTGACCGTTCAATCAGGCCTCAACGGCCGCGTGATTGAACTGATCAAAGACCACGGCGCGGTGATCGAATCAAATTGCGCTCTGATCCAGGGAGTGTGGGGCAACGGCAAGATCGGTTTTGGCCCTTATCTGCCTGATACATGCGATATCGATGATGAATTAACCCCCTCCTGCCTGAGCATCACAGCGCGCGGAACGATCGTGGTCGCAGCCCATTGTGAGAACGAAGAAAGCCTGCTTGCGGCAGCCGGTTTGCCCATTGGCGGGTTGATCCTCGGCAGTATGAGCCCTAAATTGATCACCTGCGCCCAAAACCAGGACTATCCCATCGTCCTTCTCGAAGGATTTGGAAAAACCAGCATCAATGCGGTTGCCAAAGACGTAATCGTGGCTAACCTGCAGCGCGAGATGTGCATCAACGCCACAAAATGGGATCGCTTCAACGGGCTGCGTCCTGAGATCAGTATTTCGTCAATGAATGAAGGTGATCTGGAGATCGAGTCTGCCGAACTGGCTCAAGGGCAGACCGTCAGAATCCATTCCTCATCGCATGCCGGCCAGGTGGGTGTGATTAATGACATTCATCAGACCAAAACCAGCCTGCCCAATGGGCTGCGCGCGCTCACCGCTTCAATCACGATGCAAAATAACGATACTCTCGTTATTCCATGTACCAATTTTGATATGATTAATGTTGAGACCAGAACCCTCGGATAATCCGAACCAGGAGGAATTACCATGGCACTAAATAATTTTGATGAAGATTCGTTTGACCAGGAAAACATCGGTGGAGAGGAATACACCCCCGAGCCGAGAAAACCCAGAGGAAACCGCACCTTCCTGATCGCCATCGGGATCATTGGCGTGCTTTTTGTGATCGCCCTGGTTCTGCTCCTGCTGGTCGCACCCCGTTTGCTCGCCAAACAGCGGGCCACGCAGTTGGAACAAGCCGCCATCATCAACGCCAACAACACAGCCACCGCTCTGGCAGCCACGGTTTTCTCGCAGCAGCAAACCGCCCTGGCCGCCACCAGCACCCCCAGTGCTGCCGTTTCCGGCGGGACTGAACCCACCAAGACCCCAGTGGTGGTCATAGACAGGAGCACCAGCACCCCTGAAGTGGTCGGCGGTTCCGGCCTGACGGCATCAGAACTGGCAACCGTTGCCGCGCTGCAAACCATGATGGCTGCAGGTACACCAGCTGACGTCCCCACCGCAACTTCCACTGCCCTGCCAACCACCGGCTTTGCTGAAGACGTTGGACTGCCCATGATGGCCGGATTGGCGATCGTGCTCGTGGCAGTTATTATCTTGAGCCGCCGACTGCGCTTGAACGCACGCTAACCCATGAAAAAGCGAACCGGGATTGAAGAAATCTCAATCCCGGTTCTTTTCTTTTTATCAACCGAAACTCTGGATGCAGGTATCCGGAGTTTTTTTATGTGACGCTGGCGGCGACTTTTTCGCCGTAGTTCATCAGGGCGTCCACCATTTCTTGGGTTCTACCCTCAGCGTAAACTCGCAAGACTGGCTCGGTGCCTGACGGCCGGATCAACAGCCAAGAATCGTCCGCGAAAATATACTTGACCCCGTCCATCTTGGAGATTTCGGTGATCTTTTCACCACCAATCTCGGAGGGGTGATCTTTCTCAAGTTTTTCAACCATGGCGCTTTTCTCAACCGGGTGTTTTAAGCGTAAATCAGTGCGTTCATAAAAGACGGGGCCAACTTCTTTCTGCAGGTCTTGCACCATGTCGTAAAGGGAGGTCTTGGCAGATGCCACCATCTCGATGATCAGCAAACCCATCAGAATACCGTCGCCTTCGGGGATGTGCCCCTTGAAAGAGATGCCACCAGATTCCTCTCCACCGATCAGCACGCTTTCTTTCATCATGTAATCAGAAATGTGGTTAAACCCCACCGGTGTTTCGCGCAGGGGCAGGCCGTACTTCTTGGCCAGGCGGTCGATCATGCGGGTGGTGGATACGGTGCGCACCACCGTGCCGGTCATGCCGCGTTTTTCGACCAGGTGCCGCAGGGCGAGCGCCATGATTTTGTGCGGGTCAACGAAATTGCCGTGCTCGTCCATTGCGCCGATGCGGTCGGCATCGCCATCCGTGGCGACCCCGAAGCAGCCCATGCCCGCGCCAATCGCGCCGGCCAGTGGCCGCAGATAACAGGCGATGGGTTCGGGATGCACGCCGCCGAAACCGGGGTTCATCTCACCACGGATCTCGGTGATCTCGCAGCCGGAGCCTTGCAAAATGCCCTTGATCGCACCACGCCCTGAACCAAACATTGAATCCACCACGAAGTTCTGCGGATTCTCAGCAATCGCGTCAAAATCAATTAAAGTGCGCAGGTGATCATAATAAGCCGGGATGGGATTGAATTTATAGATCAGGTTTTGAGCTCGTGCCTGATCGAAATCCATCAGGTTGGGGCCGCGTCCCTGCTGTTCATTGTCGTTCAAATACACTTCGACCCGCCGGCACTGCTCGGGCAAGGCTGAACCACCGTAGGCGGATTTTAGCTTTACCCCGTTATAGCGCGGGGCGTTGTGCGACGCGGTGATCATCACACCGCCAATGGCGTTCAAGTTGCGCACAGCGTGAGAAATGACGGGGGTGGCTGCATCCGATTGGGCCAGATAAACGGTGAATCCGTTGGCCGCCAGAACACGGGCTACTTCAGCCGCGTAGCGGTCAGACAGGAAGCGGGTATCAAAACCCACCACCATTTTCTTGGGATCGGGTTTATGTTCGAGCACCGTGCCATTGGTCCATGAATCCGAAGCAACCGCGTCTGCAATGGCCTGTGAAAGCTGCCGCAGGTTATGGAAGGTGAACGTATCAGAGATGACCGCCCTCCAACCGTCTGTGCCAAAATGAATCGTCATGCTAAACCTCCAGTAATTAATAATGGAAACCCGTCCAGCAATTGGGTTTCCATGATGTTAATCAAACAACAAATAAGCTCTGTTGACCCAACCCTCGCGGCCGTCATCCAAGCGCACCTGAACCCAATTCTGGTCTTCGGTAAAAGCCAGCACCAAGACGGGAGTTTTGTTCGCGACCGCCGCACCCACCTTCGGGCAGTTGGTATCATCCACACAAGGATTCAAACGGATGTACACGCCCACGTCCACGTTAATGAACGCCCACACCTCTGCAGGTTTTGGTGTGATCGTGATGGTGGGTGTGCGGGTGGGTACCAGGGTGTTGGTGGAGGTTGCCACTGCAGTCACCAGGTTCGTGGTAGGGGTAACCAATTGTGGAGTCTCACTGGGTTGGTCGGGTAACGCTGTGGTTTCTTGCACCAGCGGCGACAAAGCAGTTGTGGGGATCTGCTCCTCCACGCTGGCCTTGATCGCACCGGAAAGGATGAGTGCGAAGAGCGCCCCTCCCAGCAGGAGGGCGGTCAAAAGATAACCAAAGAAAGTGAACGGTCGAAGTTTTAACAGGGTCGAAACGATCGACCCGATCACGATGACCAGCAGAATATTGATCCCCGCCAATTCCAGCGCGGGCAGGCAGTAATGCTTCATCCCGCTGGTGAGCGCAAACCCGGCAACCCCGATGGGTAGGTACACCTCATAGGCGAGAGCCACACTCGCGATCAACGAACGCTGCTTGGGAACGCGCACGGTCAAAAAGATGGCCAGAATGGTGCCGACAGACAACAGCAGCGCACCCGCGGTGGAAAATTTGGTATGAAATTCGATCTGACTGGGATCAAACATGGGGATCAGGCGTGAGATCCAGCCACTGAGCGCTCCGCCAATGAACAGAAAAACTGATCCGATGGCCAGACTGCCGAGCGACTGTGTGAAGAACTTGACTGATCCCACTGCGGTGGAAAACCCCAGCCCCACCAGGGGAGCCATGAACGGCGCCACCAGAGCCGCAAGCACATAGATGGCCGGATGGTCCAGCAGAATGGCGGTTCCCAATACCAGACCGCATAATGCTGAGAAAAGGTAAAAATCCAACTCGGGCACCAGGCGTTTGGCTATTTCGTTCACATACAAAGAACGCTCTGTCTTGCCGGTGGGAACGATCAAACGCCGCGTTCTGCGGCGGCGGCTTTCGTTGATATGGCTGGTTTGCTCCAGTGGAACCTGTTCGTCAGGAAATTGATCCATTATCTCAAGAATTCTATTCTCTTGGAAGTTTTCTTTTACGATTTGGTTGAAAAGTGGTATCCTTCGATGAAATCTGCTCTGCTGTGTTGATTTACCTCAGTACTTCAACCACCTACCTATTATAATACATCCATCAACACCACACTGTCAGGGAAAACAAAACTCAAATGAATAAATTTTCTCTTCGCCAATCCTTTTTGATCGTGTCCCTCCTGATCCTGCTGACGGTCGGGTTAACCGGTTGTGTGACCCCCTCAACGCTGACACCGGAAGCAACTGCCGTGCCCGCCACACCCGAACCGACGGTCACCGCCACAGCCACCCCGAACCGTCTGGTTGTTTATGATCCTACCGGCCAGTCGGGTGCGGCCCTTTCTGCGATGCTGGCCGATTTTGCAGCCAATAACGCACTCGGCTTTGAAACCTGGACCACACTGACCGGCACTTTGGACGGTGTGAAGATCGTTGTGCTATACAGCCTGCCTGATAATCTCTCAGGCTTGGCTGCGTCAGCCCCCCAGACCCAATTTATTGGCCTTTCCTCCTTGGTGACGCCGGGCGGGAATGTCAGCAGCCTGGCGGCCAACCCCACCCACCTGGCCTTCATGGCCGGATTCATCACCGCCCTGACTGCTGAAGAATGGCGGGCTGGCGGGTTGATCGTGGACGATGCAGCTTTAGGCCTTTCTGACGCCTTCTTCAACGGTGGGGCTTACGTTTGCGGGCGCTGCGTGCCGATTTATATGCCATTGCTTTATTACCCGCAAGTCTACATCCTGGCTAAACAAAGCGACGCCACCGCGTGGACAGCCCAGGCCGCGGCGCTTTACACCGATACAGCTGCCAATTCGGTTTTCATTGACCAATATGCGGATTACCCTGAAGTGCTCGACCAATTCCCCAACGCACTGTTCTTCACCAGCAACGCCACCTCCCCCAACCTGACGCGCTACACGGCCGTTCTGGGCGCTGAGGTGATCTCAGCGCTGCATAACGCCCTGCCCCAGCTCCTGGCCGGGAACGGCGGGCAGGCCTTCACCGCCCGGGTCGGTGTGGTGGTGAACAACAACGACCAGATCATCACGCCAGGCAAGCTGACCCTGTTCAACCAGGTCGCCCAGGACTTGATCGATAACAACATCAACCCGCTCAGCGTTCCATAAAAATCAACTGCCATCAAAAAACGGGAATCTGCTCAGATTCCCGTTTTTATATTAATCTGTTCTTCAGTTGTTCTTATGATCGGATTTCTCGGATCCCATGAAAATGGGGGCAGTGGCGCTGCCGGGCGTGTTGATGGCCTCGCGTTTGAACACTTTGCCGATGGTCATGAACAAGATGCGAATATCCAGCCAAAAAGTGTGATGATCCACGTACCACACATCCAACCGGAATTTATCCTCCCAACTGAGGGCGTTGCGCCCATTGACCTGCGCCCAACCCGTGATGCCGGGCAGCACATCATGCCGGCGCGCCTGCTCGGGTGAATAACGTTCCAGGTATTCCACCAACAATGGACGCGGCCCAACCAGGCTCATTTCACCTATCATCACGTTGAACAACTCCGGCAGTTCGTCCAGGCTGGCCGAGCGCATGAATCTGCCCAGTTTGGTCAGGCGCGCTTCATCCGGCAGCAGATTTCCCTGTGCATCGTGCGTGCTGCGCATGCTGCGGAACTTGAAAAGTCTAAAGATCCTGCCCTTGTACCCCGGCCTCTGCTGCGCGAAGATCACCGGCCAACCCAGGTTGATCCATACCAAAACAGCCAGCACGATCAAGAACGGGCTGAGCACAACAAGCGCCAGCAGACTCACGATACGGTCGAAGATAAATTTCGCCATTGGGTCCTATTACTTAACGGGTAAAAGCGTAAAGGATCAAGATCAGGATGGGCAGAATGGTAAATACAGTCACAATAATTGCAATAATCAGTGCGGCCCTGGCGAATCCCTTCCCTTTTTCGTCCCTTTTGATGGTTTGTTTTCGAGCTATGCTGCTAACGATCATCACAGCGATGGCGATGAAGGGAAGAAAAAGATAAACATCGCCAATCTCAACCTCATTGCTGAAGGCAAACCGGAAAATGAGATAAAAGGACGGAATCTCAAGCAGCGCCAGGATAAAGGCGATGATCGACAACGTATTCGTTCTTGGTTGGGATGAGTTGGTGGTCATTTTTGTCTGCTATCTCGTTACGTTACCTGCCAATTACACACTGCCAACAAACTCAATTACAGTAACAATAAACAATACCACTATGAGGAAGGCAAGACAGGATGTGACAATTCCCGCGATCGAGAAACCCTTACCCCGCAAGTTCCTCTTCTTGGCACTCACCAACGCGATAATATTGAGCACAATCATTCCAACCGCCACAAAAGGGGTCGCGGCAAGGATGGGGGCCTGTGTCGATTGGGGAAGAAAGTAAAGTAAGGAATAATAGATCGGTAATTGAAGGATGCTGAGAGCGAATGCAATAATAGTAAAGCGGCTCCATTCAACTGGTTTC
>CAZRHZ010000035.1:0-11177 GCA_964599995.1 uncultured Anaerolinea sp.
ATGGATGAACGCACCTATCGCGAAATCTATCTCACCAATTTCGAGATCGCGGTCAAGAAATCCAAACCCTGGACGGTGATGTGCTCTTACAACAAGGTGGATGGCGAATATGCCAGCCAAAATGAGCGCCTGCTCACCAAGATCCTGCGCAACGAATGGGGTTTTGAGGGCATCGTTGTCTCCGATTGGGGAGCGGTCTCCGACCGGGTAAAAGGGCTGCAGGCTGGTTTGGACCTGGAAATGCCTGGCAGTTCAGAAGAAAATGATCAACGGATCGTAGAGGCAGTAAAAGATGGCTCGCTAGCGGTGGAAAAACTGGACGAAACCGCGATTCGGATCGTGGAATTGATCCTGAAATCCAACAAGCCATCCGGTTTCAAATACAAAGTCAGCGAACATCACAAACTGGCGCGCAAAGCGGCTGGCCAGTCAGCCGTACTGTTAAAGAACGACGAGAACATTCTGCCAGGAAACGCTACGCAAAAAGCGGCCGTGATCGGCGCGTTCGCCAAAGAACCCCGCTACCAGGGATCAGGCAGTTCAAAGATCGCCCCGACCTCCATCGACAACGTGTGCGATGAATTGTCGCAAAATGGGGTTCAATTTGAATATGCCCCGGGCTATCGCCTGGATTCAGATGAGATCGATCAAAAATTGATCGATGAAGCCTGCCAGATCGCGAAAGGGAAAGACATCGTCTATCTTTTCGCCGGCCTGCCAGACCGTTATGAAGCCGAAGGCTTTGATCGCGACGACATGCGAATGCCTGAAAACCACAACAAACTGATCGAGGCTGTCAGCCAGGTAAATCCGCGTGTGGTGGTGATTCTCGAAGGCGGAGCACCCATGGAAACCCCATGGGCTGGTCTGGTGCAGGGTATCTTGTTGATGTACCTGGGGGGTGAAGCGGCCAGCGGTGCCTGTGTGGACCTACTGCTGGGCAAAACCACTCCCAGCGGAAAGCTGGCAGAAACCTGGCCATTCTCTGACTTCGATTCACCCAGCTACGGCAACTTCCCTGGATACCCGCTGACGGTCGAATACCGCGAGGGTTTGTTTGTCGGCTACCGCTATTACGACAAAGCCAAAAAAGCGGTACGCTTCCCGTTCGGTTTCGGTTTGTCGTACACAAAATTCGAGTACTCAAACCTGAAAATTTCCGCAAAAGCGATCAAGGATACCGATACTTTAACCGTCTCATGCCAGGTGAAGAACACGGGATCAGTCGCAGGCGGAGAAGCCGTACAGCTTTACGTGGCGCTTAAGGATTCTGTGATCATCCGGCCCGAGCAGGAGTTGAAAGGTTTCGAGAAAGTCTGGTTGAAGCCTGGCGAAAGTAAAGAGATCAGCTTTGGGCTCTCCAAACGGGATTTCGCGTATTACAACACCGCCAAAGAGCAGTGGCACGTGGAAAGCGGAGAGTACGAGATCAGGATCGCCGCCTCCAGCCAGGATGTTAGATTATCTAGCAGTTTGAAAGTGGAAAGCACTGCAAACCTTCCCCTGCCCGATCACCGCAAGACCCTGCCAGGATACTATGATCTTACCAAGGGAATCCAAATCTCAGACAAGGAATTCGCAGAGATTCTGGGAAAACCCATTCCCCCGCGCGAACGGCAGAAGGGCTCACCCCACACCATCAACTCAACCATCACCGATGTGCAGGATAACCTTGTCGGTAAAATCCTCCTGTCGGTCATGCGAAAAATGGTCGCAGAAAAGACAAAAGACAACCCGGATATGAAACTGATGTTTGAAGCCATGTTGATGGATATGCCGCTGCGTTTTCTGGCGTCCAACAGCAACGGAAGTTTTTCGATCGAGATGGTTGATGGATTGATCGAGATGATGAACGGACATTTTTTCAAGGGTCTGCGAAAACTAACCAAGAAAAACAAGTAAATATCGATATGTAAAAATAAAACTCACCGCCCATTTGATCATAAATGGGCGGTGGTTGTTTTTATGGTAGAACCTTGATTTATTCAATTCCAGAAATGAATCCATAGCTGGTCATAATGGATTGACCTTCAGGAGATAATACGAGGGCGACAAAAGCCTGAGCCAGCTCGAGATTGGCGCTGTCGGAGATGGGGGCGATTGGATACGTGGCGATGGTGTTCAACTCGTCAGGGATATCGATTGAGCCAATCTTTTCCCTGGCGTCTGCAGTGATATCAGTGACATAGACAATACCGGCGTCGGCTTCACCCAGAGAGACCTTCGACACGACTACTTTTACGTTCTCTTCATATGAAACAACATTGGCAAGTACGGCGTCTTTAAAAGTGGCCCCAAACGCAGGATCAGCCGCTGCCTTGTCGAGGAAGTCCAGTGAATATTGCCCGACGGGAACAGCTTGATCCGCGAGATCCAGTTTTAAGCCCGCATTGGTCAAGTCCAACAGATTGACGATCCCGGCGGGATTATCCTTGGGGAAGATGACCACCAGACGATTCTTGACGAAGATGGCCGTATCCGCTTCGTTGACCCGGGCGGCATCCACGGCCGCGGTCAAATATTTTTTACTGGCGCTGGCGAACACGTCCGCGGGAGCACCCTGGGCAAGCTGCTCAGCCAGAGCCTGTGAGCCGGCAAAGCTAAAAACCACCGTCACACCGGGATTTTGGGATTCAAACAAAGCACCCATTTCGGTGAACGATTCGGTCAGTGAGGCCGCCGCCAGAACCGTGAGGGTCACCGGTTCGATTTCGGTTGGAGCTTCAGTAACAACAGGTGCTTCGGTCGGTACGGCAGAAGTTACCTCTGTAGATATAGCTGTCGCAACTTGCGGCGCGCAGCTCACGCAGATCAGCATCAAGATCAAGACCAACGATGACATAATTTTGGTACGCATGTTTCCTTCTCCTTACGATTTGGTAAAGTTATCACCAGAAATCTGGCGAGTTGAACTATTCCATGAATCAATGAAGCTCATGAACCATTAAAGATGCCCCCGAGAATATTAATAAGTGCGATCCAAAGCTGGGGTAAAGCTTTCATCCAGGCGTTTGTGAAGCAAACTCTTCACTAAAAGGATGGTGAGAAATGAAAAACATACCAGAATGACAGAAAGTGATAAAGCCACGTTCAGATCGATCTCAAAGCCGATATAGATGGCCAGTGGCATGGTTTGGGTTCTGCCCGGAAAGTTTCCGGCAAAAATGATGGTGGCGCCAAACTCACCCAAAGCCCTGGCCCAGGCCATTACACTGCCACTCATCAGCGACGTCCAGGCCATTGGAAGCAGGATAAAACGAAAAGTCTGCCAGCGGGTCGCGCCATCCAGCGCGGCGGCTTCTTTCATCTCAATGCCGATCGATGAGAAACCAATCGCAGCGGCTTTGATGTAAAGTGGCGCAGCAATGAAGGTTTGCGCCATGACCACCGCCAATGTGGTGAACGGGATGCTGACATTCAGGGCAGTGAAAGCAGCGCCCAATAAACCTCTTCTCCCAAAGGCCATTAACAACGCGATACCCGCCACGGAAGGAGGCAGCACGGTGGGTAGATCGATCAAGGTATCGATGAAACGAAACAGACAGTGGTTGCGCTGAGTGAGCAGCAGGGCTACGGGGGTTCCCAAAAGTAAAATCAGGAACGTCGAAAGAACCGAAGTCGTCGCACTCAACCGGATGGCTTGTAGCACCTGTGTTTGATCCAGGTTCTGGAAAAAATCTGCGTAAGGGACCTTCAAAAAGATGGCGACGATTGGAATGGCGATAAAGAATAACAAGGGGAGCGCAAGCAATTGCCATGAATTCCGCAAAGGTCTGGCAGAACGCAACGTGCCGGGTAGTTTAAGATTTTCGTTTTGGCGATCCACTGCCGTAATTCGCGTGGTGTTGATTTCCATGGCGATTGGAGGGTTCTTTCTAACAATGAATTGTTCGTGAAAATGAAGAAATACTTATTTATTAAGTACTCATTTATTGAGTATAATCATAGTACTGAATTGGTAATTTGTAAATACTTTTTCAACCTCAAGAACAACTCTTTCTTGCATAGTGGATTACAAGATATAATCACAGCCTGAGAACAAACGATATGAAAATCAAAGCACTTCTTTTCGCAACCCTCAAAGAAAAAACCGGCCAATCCAGGATTACGCTGAATATGACCGAGCCTGCCACGGTCGCAGACATGCTGGACGCTTTTTTTCAGCAATTCCCTGCGCTCAAACCCTCTGCAAAGAACATCCTGGTTTCGGTGAACCAGGAATTCGCCGAGCCGTCGGAGATCCTGCACACCGAGGACGAGATCGCGCTGTTCCCACCGGTGAGCGGAGGATGACGCATGCTGGTTGATCCCTTCGGACGCTCCATCAATTATTTACGTATTTCCATCACGGACCGCTGCAACTTGCGCTGCGCCTACTGCCTACCTGAATCTGGAGTGCAGTGGATGGCTGAAAATTCTCTACTAACCATGGAAGAGATCGTGCGCATCGCGTCTGCGGCGGAACAGTTGGGAATCACCAAAGTTAGGCTGACAGGCGGAGAACCCCTGGTGCGACCGGACGTAGTCGAAATCGTCAGACAGATCGCGGTAATTGACGGGATTAAGGATCTCAGCCTGACTACCAATGGCATGCTGCTGGAGGAAAAGGCCAAAGCTCTCTTCGAGGCAGGCTTGCAGCGCGTTAACGTGAGCATCGACACCCTTAATGCAGACAAATATCGAAAGATCACCCGGCTGGGAGACTTTCAACGCACCTGGAACGGCATCCTGGCGGCGGAAGCTGCCGGATTGAACCCGATCAAGCTGAACGCCGTGGTGGTGGGCGGCCTGAATGACGACGAAATCCTCAACTTCGCAGAACTGACCCGCGAGCACGCCTGGCATGTGCGCTTCATCGAGTTGATGCCGGTCGCCAACGAAAAGGATTGGGGACCCGGCCTACCCTCCGTGGCAGAACGATATGTCTCGGTTCAACGTTTGCATACGATCCTCGATCCCCTCCATTTAGAAAAGGTGGACACTTCCAACGCCCAGGGTCCCGAAAGAACCTTCCGCATCCCGGGCGCGGCTGGCACGGTGGGGTTTATCTCGCCACTGGGCGATCACTTCTGCAATAAATGCAACCGTCTGCGCCTCACCGCGGATGGCTGGCTGCGATCGTGCCTGCTGGTGGATAAGGAAATCTCGCTACGGGAAGCCTTGAAGTCAGGGGCTGACCTAAAAACGTTCATAGAACAAGCCGTATCTGAAAAACCCGCCGGCCACAAGCTGGCTGACCATAACTGCCCCGAAGCCCGCTGCATGTCGCAGATCGGTGGTTAACCTGCATGGTTTGGCTTTGAAAGGACACGATCCGCATGAAAAATGAACTCACGCATCTTGACTCGAACGGCGCGGTCCGCATGGTGGATGTGGGTGCCAAACCCGACACTGAACGCGTGGCTCTCGCGCGGGGTGAGGTCGTGATGAAGCCCGAAACCCTGGCCTTGATCCGTGAAGGCACGCTGAAGAAGGGCGACGTGCTGACGGTGGCCAAGATCGCCGGTATTCAAGGCGCGAAAAAGACCTCAGAGCTGATTCCGCTGTGCCATCCGCTCGGCTTGACGCAGGTTGAGGTGGAACTGGAGCTGAGCGAGTCTCTACCCGGCGTGATCATCACCGCCTGCACGCGGGTGACCGGCAAGACCGGGGTCGAAATGGAAGCCCTGACCGCGGTTTCGGTGGCCGCGCTGACCGTGTATGATATGGCCAAAGCGGCTGAAAAGACCATGCGCATCCAGAACATCCGGCTGGTGGAGAAACACGGCGGGCGATCGGGTGATATCGTCAACGAGGTATTGGAGTAGGCATGGCAGAACGTCCCTTGATCACCCTGATTACCGAAAACGAGATCAGCCTGGATGAATTAATCCGGCAGATCACGCTGCCCAGCACCGGCGCGGTGGCCAGTTTTACGGGTGTGGTGCGCGGTGAAACCCGGCGCGAGAACCGTCAGACCAGCTTGCTTGAATATGAAGCCTACCAGCCAATGGCGGAAAAGATGATGAAGCAAGTGGCGGAAGAGATTTGGCAGCGCTGGCCTACGATTGAAGGGATCGCCATTGTGCAGCGCGTGGGCAAACTGAACCCGCTCACGCCTACCACGGTGATCGCCTGCTCGGCGGCACACCGCGACACCGGCGTGTTCGACGCCGCACGCTACGGCATCGACCGGCTCAAAGAGATCGTGCCGGTCTGGAAGAAAGAGATCGGTCCCTGCGGCGAGGAATGGATCGAAGGGCAGCATCACCCCAAGTAATACTATTCCAGTTTAATTTTCAGAATCCAAAGGCCAGGCTGTGACCGTTTCACCGGCCGGGATGTGTTTAACACCGGCAGGCACGATCAGCAGGGCGTTGGCCTGCACCAGTGAGAACAGGTTGCCTGAACCCTGGTGTCCGGTCAGCTTTGCACGTAGGACACCATTTTCACGGCGCACGATGCCGCGGTAAAAGCTCTCACGGCCGTCCGACGATGAAAGGGGATCATCGAGGATCACGCGCATTTCCTTTGGCGCACGGGCTGAGAGCCCGAGCAGTTTACGGATGCAGGGCAGCACGAAGACCTGAGACCCCACGTAAGCCGAAACCGGGTTACCGGGCAAACCAATGAAGGGGATGTTCTTGTAGATACCAAAGGCGATTGGCTTGCCGGGGCGCATATTGACGCGCCAGAAAGCCAGGCTGCCGTTGGCTTCGATCACCTGTCGTACAAAGTCGAAGGCGCCCACACTGACGCCCGCTGAACTAACGATCAGATCGGGAGGGTCAAGCAAGACGCGGTCGAGGATCTGCTGCACGCTTTGGGGATTGTCGCGCGCGATGCCCAGCCAGATGACCTCCGCGCCGGCCGCGCGGTAGAGGCCGGCCATGACGTAAGCGTTGGCGTCGTAGATCTTGCCGGGGGACATGGGTTCTGAGGGAGACAGCAGCTCATCACCCGACGAGAAGATGGCGATGCGCGGTTTGCGTGAAACCTGCACGCTTTGGATGCCGAGTGAGATCAACAAGCCCACATCCTGCGGCTGCAAGAGGCGACCCGCTTCAAGCACTTTCTGACCTTTTTGGAGGTCCTCCCCTGCCCAACGGATGTTGGCACCTTTTTCGATGGCTGAAAAGAAGGCGACACGCGCAGGCAGCGAACCAGTTTGCGGCTGGCGGTACTGGTCGGTATTCTCGATCGGGATGACTGCATCGGCTCCCTGCGGGAGGGGTGCTCCAGTCAAGATCCTGGCGGCGCAACCTGGTGCGAGAGGAAACGTTTCAGACGAACCGGCTGGGATATCCGCGGAGACCGGCAGCGTCACAGGTGAAGCGGAAGAGGCACCCGCCAGATCCGCGCTGCGCACGGCGAAACCGTCCATGGAGCTGTTGTCGAAGGAAGGCAGCGAGAGCGGTGAGAAAACATCCTGCGCCAAGACACGGCCAAAAGCGTTCTCGGGCGCGCAACCCTCAGGCTGGGGGATTTTCAGGACGGATAGGATCTTTTCCTGTGCTTCACGGATGGGTAGTAGTTGAGCCAAGCTTCACCTCGATGAGTATGTGTTGGATCAAACACCGAAAATGCCGGATAACACAAAAACAAACAAGGAACCTAAAATGATCCCGACCGCCACAAAGTGCTCATGACCGTACTCACGGGCAGTTGGGATCAGTTCATCTAATGTGATGAAAACCATCACACCACCGGCAAAGGCCAGAGCACCGGGAACCAGGCCGGGTAAATTGACCAAAAATATACTGGCCAGTAAAGCTCCCACAGGTTCGGCCAGCCCGGATAGAAAGGCCACCAAAAGGGCGTATCTGCGCCTGACCCCACCACAACACAGCGGCAGAGCGGTGCCTATCCCTTCAGGGATGTTGTGGAGCAGGATGGCGATGGCAATGAAGAGACCAAATTTTGGGTTGTGCAGGTAACCCGCTCCCACTGCGATACCTTCAGGAAGGTTGTGGAGAGTGATCCCAACAGCGAGCAGCAAACCGGTGTTCACTAATTTCATATCCAGAGGGCGGCCAGACTGCATCCTTCCGAAACGATGCCGATGGAGTCGTTGATGGCCGGTGGAAACAAGCTCCGCGGTATCTTCGCAACGCACTTCGGTCTCGCTGAAACGAATGTGGGGAGCAAAATGATCCAGAATAAACATAAAGATCGCGCCTGCCCCAAAACCAACAGTGGCGGTTAAGTATCCCGCCAAATGTAAAGATTCATTGACCAACTCCAAAAAGGACAGGCAGATCATTACGCCAGCGGTAACCCCCATCAAAAAACCGTAGGAACGCCTACCCGGACGACGGATGACCGCAATTAATCCTCCCAAGCCCGTGCCGAGACTGGCAAAAAAGCTGAGAAGGATGATATTCAACAAAGGAGAAAGATTGGGATTCATTGGGTAATTTTATCGTAGAAACCTCATATCCCATGGAGATGTTTTCATTCGTTTTTCTGCTCACGCCTGCAATTTTCAGTTATCAAAGGATCGAATACAACATATAATTTTAGTATAATCTTATTGTATTTTATTTTTCTTATCAAATTTTTAGTAAGTCGTCGATTACCTTCCTTTTTGAAATAACCCAGGAGTTTTGTTTATGACGCAACCCAACACCCTTGAAGATCAGAAAAAATCGGAGGATGAGGTCGGACATAAAGTGCGGGATGTACGAATCCAGCAAAAATTATCGTTACGGTTGCTGGCGGAATTGAGCGGTTTGAACATTAACACTTTGAGTCTGATCGAGAATGGAAAAAGCTCGCCTTCAGTGAGCACCTTGCAGCAAGTTGCGCGTGCTCTGGATGTGCCGATCACCTCCTTTTTTGAATCAACCCCAGTTGAAAAAGCATGTGTTTTTACTCGTTCTGAAGAAAGACCCAAAGCACAATTAGGCAACGCGCTCATGGAGAACTTAGGCAAGGATCTTCGTGGGAATTCGGTGCAACCATTCGTTGTGACACTCCCAACGGGGTTCAAGAGCGGTGAAAACATGATCGTACACACGGGACATGAATTTATCTACTGTCTAAAGGGAACAGTTCGTTATGTGGTTGACCAGGAGGATTTTGTGATGAGAGAAGGAGACAGCCTCATTTTTGAAGCCCACCTTCCCCATCGTTGGCAAAACGAAGGAAGCGAAACTTCTCAACTCCTACTGATTCTCTATCCAATGAGCGCAAAAGAAAAATCGGGTGAACATCATTTCACTTCCCAGATTCTAATCAAGGAGAAATACATGAAAATCGCAGTCATTACAGAAGACGGCAACTCCATCAGCCAGCATTTTGGCCGAGCCCCCTATTACAAGGTTTTCACCATCGAAAACAATCAGATCTGCGGCAGTGAGATACGTGAGAAAAAGGGGCACAATCAGTTTGGTGAGAATGAACACGACCATCACCACGGAGAACATCACGGGATGGACGCAGCCACGCACGGCAAACATTCGCAAATGGCTTCCGCCATCGCGGATTGCCAAACCCTGATCTGTGGTGGGATGGGCACAGGGGCTTACGAAAGCATGCGCAGATTAAACATTCAACCCATTGTGACCGATGTGGTGAATATTGATGAAGCGGTAAAAATTTATCTGGACGGAAAATTGGTGGACCACATCGAAAAGCTTCATTGATCAAGCATGACTATGCAGTTTGTAAAGGACAACGAATGAATGATCGGGCAATCTACCAACTTCAAGCTGAACTCTGCAACGCGATGAGCCACCCATTGAGGCAAGAATTATTGCATGTTCTTTTTGAAGGCCCTAAATACGTAGGGGAACTTGCAAAACTAACGAACAGCTGCCAAAGCACGGTTTCACGGCATCTGGCGGTGCTGAAACAAAGCGGCATCCTTACCACTGAACGCCGCGGACAGGAAATCCTTTACAGCGTGATCAACCCCAAAATCGCCGAGGTGTGCGGATTGATGCGCAAGGTGCTGGCTGAACAAATGGAAGAAAGATCGCACGTGATCCAGGCGATGAAGTAGATTACTTATCAGGTGTAAATGGTGTTCTTCAAGATGCTGGGATTTTTAACACCCCTCTAGCAAAAAAACCTGAATGTGCGCTTTTTAGTTTTCAGATATCAGAGAAGATTTCAGACTGTTTTTCACTCGAAGAGCACGTGTAGATTGCAGATAAAAACACCTTCTCCCCTCAGAATTAAGGGGAGAAGGTCTCGAAAAATTCGATTTATCAATTAATCAAGACCTAGCCATGATGAAATCCAGGGCATTTTTAAGCTTGAGATCCAGGTCTTCGGGGAAGGCGTGCCCGATGCCGGCGTTGATCACCAGTTGATGAGGAAAGCCGACTTCAGTAAACAGGTCAATCATGGCCTGCTCATCTACCTGCCAGGCTTTTTGTTCGCCTTCCAGAAAGACGACCTTCAGACCCCGCCCTTTGGCACGTTCGAGATTCTCTCGCGTGAAGGAGGGTGGTTTGATCTCGGGGCAAAGCGCGATCCAGCCTTTAATCGGCAGAGCGTCTGACAGGGCGACCTCGGTGGAGGTAATCGCTCCTCCGGAAAAACCACCCATGTAGACCTGTTGCGGATCGACCGAAAACTGCTCCACGACCTGGTCAAAGCAGGCACGCAAATCCTTTTTAGCAATCTCGTAGTCTTTTATCCAACCAAAGCAACCCGGGTAGTAAACCTGTGAGGATTGCACGTAGACCACGATCATACCGCGAGCCAGCATCACATCCGGCTTCCAGAACCAGGACTGGTATTCAATGTCACAACTGAAGCCGTCTCCGTGCAGGACGAGGAAGAGAGGGTATTTGCGCTCTGGCGAGTAACCATCAGGAAGATTTACCTGGAAAAGCATCTGCCCTGATGTCAAGGCCCCCTTAATCAAACGATCATTCTCAGCTTTCACAGCTGGAAAATCGGAGTGCTTTGCAAGATCCGGGAATTTCTCGATCCAGGCAGGCGGAGAGGCAAATCCCTTTTGATGAAGGGCTTTGAGCAGGTCAATTGCGATTTGCTCCTGCCCCAACTGCGCCTGAATGAGGTATTGATAAACCGCAGCGTACAGAAACTGCCTTGGAAAAAGACGAATGGCGTCGTCAAGGATTTTCAGCGCGGCTTGAAAGTCCTTTTGCATGTAGAGCCGATCGGCTTCCAGTTCCATTTCAAAGTAACTCGAATAAGTCATTGGTTTTCCCTCAAGATGA
>CAZRHZ010000035.1:11277-20010 GCA_964599995.1 uncultured Anaerolinea sp.
TAATAACTCAAACATTCTCTTCATTATTTCTTGGGTTCCGTTAAGAGGATTTTGTTGTTTTGCATAAATGAATCCCCTCCTCCAGTCGGATGACACTGCCTCATAAATTGGCTACAATAGGAATATTCCATATCAATGTCAGGAGGACTTCTGATGTCAGATCCAAGATTGGTTAAGTACGCAGACGTGCTGGTAAATTATTCGGTCAAGGTGAAACCCGGAGACTGGGTGAACATCTCAGCCGACAGGTTGGCAACGCCGTTGGTACGCGAGATCGTCGACCAGGTGGTGAAAGCAGGCGGACACCCGACTTATGATCTCACTTCAGATGAGATCAGCGATGCAAGATATAAAAATGCCACACTTGAACAACTTGATTGGTGCTCGCCGCTGGATATGTTGCTGATCAAACAAGCTGATGTCATGATCTTTATCTCCGCACCAGAAAACAGCCGCGCGCTGAACGCGGTGGATCCCACCAAGCAACAGGCACGGCAAAAAGCCTATAAGAAGTGGTACGACATTTATATGAAACGTTCTGCTGATAAAAGCCTGCGCTGGACGATGGCGAACTACCCCTGCGCCTCGCTTGCGCAGGACGCCGACATGAGCCTGGCAGACTACGAGGATTTCGTGTATAAGGCGACCTTTGTGGATCAAGCCGACCCGGTCAAAGCCTGGCGCAAGGTCCACGATGACCAACAAAAACTGGTGGACTACCTGGCGGGAAAGAAGGAATTCCACATCAAGGGCGTCAACGCGGATATCACGATGAGCATCGAGGGTCGCAATTTTGAGAACTCGGACGGCGACGCGAACATGCCCAGCGGCGAGGTGTTCACCAGCCCGGTGGAAAACTCCGCGACCGGTTGGGTGCATTTCACTTACCCGGCGGTACATTTGGGTCGCGAAGTGGAAGGCGTGAAGCTGGAATTCAAGAACGGTAAAGTGGTCAAAGCCACGGCCGACAAGAACGAGGAATTTCTGATCAAGATGCTGGATGTAGATAAAGGCGCGCGCGTGCTGGGAGAACTGGGGCTGGGTACCAATTACGGCATCCAACGCTTCACCAAGGATATCTTGTACGATGAAAAGATCGGCGGATCGTTCCATCTGGCAGTGGGCGCCGGGTTCGAGGAATGCGGCGGCAAGAATCACAGCAGCCTGCACTGGGATTTCATTTGCGACGCGCGCAAAGATACCGAAATGATCGTGGATGGCAAGCTGTTCTACCGTAATGGTAAATTCACTGTATAGAGGAAAACAATGAAACCTGCCCTGCTGGTGATCGATGTTCAGAAACAATTCTTCAAGATCAATGAGGAGACTTCGCAATCGCTGAAAGACGCGATGGAATACATCCAGGCCGCGACCAAGATGTTTCGCGAGAAGAAGCTGCCGGTGGTCTATATCCAACATCAAGACAAAGCGAACGGATTGGTACCTGGATATGAAGGGTTTGACCTGCCCGCAGAATTCGACGTGCAGCCCGAAGACATCCGTATCACAAAAATCTACGGCAACTCTTTCAACGGAACAGGCTTGAAGGAAAAACTGACTGAGCTGGGGGTGGATACGGTGATCTTGACGGGCTTTTGCGCTGAATACTGCGTGTTGTCAACCGCCCGCGGCGCTGAGGACGTGGACCTCAATCCACTCGTGTTGAGAGGATCCCTGGCCAGCGGCTCAAAGGAAAACATCCGCTTTGTGGAGAATGTCAACGACTTGATCTCATGGGGGGCGTTGAGAGTGCTGTTAAAGACACTCTAGACTTGATAAATTACAATCAAGGAAATGAATAAAAAATAGGGGCACCCTTCACACATACGGGTGCCCCTATGGTTTAAATCACCCAGAACTAGGGTATACGCATGTTGACCGTCCAGATACCAGCAGGGTCTTCGACAACTTGTGAAGAGACGCCAGTCAGGTGGATCCAGGTGTTACCAGGTCGTAGTGCAAATGGATTGCCCTCGGCATCATAGAATGAGAAGGGTTGGTTCCAGGTGTATCTGTAATAAACATCATACATTTGACCGTCACGGAAGATGATGGCGCGGTTTTTTCCGATGAAGTGAGACGCATGTATGGAATCCTCGTCGCCGTTGAGGGTTTCTGTTTCCACGAAGATCACCACAACATTGGAAAAAGCCAATTGCAAGTTGTTGTTGCGATCCACGAGGGGAATCATGGCTTCTTTCCCATTGAAATCGTAGCCATCCATCCACTGCAGGTACTTGTGCGTGGAGGGATCATAGATCCATTGATGGTTGATGGACTTGCCGTAGTGCATGGTAAACTGCGCAGTGGTGACGCCGCCCGCAGGGGGGATGGTGGAAAAGTACATGCCATCCAGATTCTGGCGCACGTTGCTTTCGCTGTCACGGCTCTCATAAAGCTTCGACATTTCAGAGGTGTTGGCAAAAACGCTGGTCTCAGTATTACGGCCGTCATCACATACCGCCTTGAAGTTCTCGTCGCAGTGTTCAGCATTGATCAAGCGCCAGCCGAGCATGTAGTTGATCTGATCGAGTTCGGGTTTGTAGGCTGAAACCATGGCGAGGATACCCTGATACATTTGGACCAGTGGGATATCCACATAGCGGCCGGAGCGTACGGTGCCAACCTGGCTGCTGTCATCACCGTAGTAAAGCGCGAGGAAGCGATCCAGGCCGTTGCCGATGTAGTAATCAAACACGATATCCGCGTCAGAGAGGCCGGAGTGCGGACGGCCAGCTGCCTGATCCGCCACCTTAACCATAACAGGGCGCCGATCCAGAATGGTTGGGTCATCGACCTCCAGCCCGGTCAAAGGGTTCACGTTCTCGGGGAAATTCGTGGGACCGTAAATCACCGGTTTCTGGGTGGGTGTCACTGTCGGTGTGAGAGTGGCTGTGGCAGTTGGCTGCGGGGTCGAGGTTGGGGCTGCGGTGAGAGTGGCTGCCATGGCAGCTTGAAGGGTCTGTTCTGCAAGAGCAGGATCCATTTGTTCGGGTTCAGGTTTGCAGGCACTCAACATAAAAGTAACAATAAGTATGACAGACAACGCCATCTGTCCAATTTTCTTGTGCATTCATTAACTCCTTGATCGTTTGAAAAAGACAAACAATCTGATTAGCGAAGATTATAACCGCAAAGAAAGGGCTTTCGTCAAGAGGAGAAAGAGAAGTATCAGGGGGCTTTCGCCCCCCTTGTTAGCCGATCAACGATTTATCGAGTAAGTCAAGAAATTTGCCGAGGGTGAACCGGCGTCAAAGATCAACCCGGTTGGGGCACCGACGGTTCCCAGCAACAATCGGCTTACGCCCCCATTGTTTGAGACAGTGATGTAGCGGTTGGGATCCACCCAACGCGTCGCGTTGGCGTTGGTGAAATCAGTGACCGCAGTTGGCGCTATGCCAACCTGACCAACGTAAGGATACTGCGTGTTGCCCGACCCTACAGTATAAAAGAAATGAGAATTGTCGGGCGACCAGACCGGAGCGTACATGAACTGATCACTGGTATAAGTGAACGGCGCGCTGCCGTCAAAGTAGCCAATGTTCAGTGAATACATGTTGTCTTCTGTAGCGCCATAGCGCGTGAAATAGAGATATTTCGTGAAATCAGGCGAAAATGCCACGTTTTGGGCTTCCATGAAAGGCATTTGGTCGGAGAAAAGTTCAATTTTGGTCGAGCCATCAACACTCACCAGGTAGATGCGTGAATCGAGTGGGACGGCATCAAATGGATTGGAAGGTGGAACTGCTACCAATAAATTGTAACTATCTGCCGACCAGAAGGGCGACGCGACCCAGGCATATTCAGAACCAGTATTGATGAAATCATAAGTCAGGATCGAGGCAGCGATCAGGCTGCCATCCGCGCCATAAGTATCTATCTGGGTGGGCAGTGAAATGGCGATCTTCTGGCCATCAGGGGAATAGGTGAATTTCCAGGAACTTGAGCCTGTGGTCAGCAGCGGATTGATTACGCCAGTTTCAGCATTGATGAGGTAAAGAGTATCCGAATAAGCCAGCCCGGGACCCTCAAACAACATGTGTAAATTCATGGCAAGCATGTGGGTACCAGGTACCCACCTGATCTGACCAGGCTCCGCGCCAATGGCATATTCGATGAGCGGAAAAGCCGATATGCTGCCAGAATCCAACAAAGTGAACCGGCCGGTGCCATCCGAGTTGATGACCTCGAGCGAGATGAAGGAGTAATCTGAACCGTAACGGGTGAAGGCGATCAATGATCCATCCGAGGAGATGTAGCTGCAGCAGATGTCACCATCAGAGGCCAGAAGCTGGGGTGAACCAGTACCATCCGCCCAGGTGTAGAGGTTACCATCCGGTGAAGCAAAACTGACACGCAATGGAGGGAGGGAGTCAACGGGCGGAAGCGTGGGAAGTGTTACTATTGGAGCTTCCGTGGCGGTCATATCTTTCGGAACCTCCGTGAGCAGGGTTCCAGCAGATTCCGCCAGGGCGTTAATCGTTGCAGCCACCGAGGTTGCGGCAGCGTCAATTGCACCACCGGTGGGGATCGATATTCCGCACCCCAAACCCACCAACAATAACACCATCATTCCAGCGATCCAGGATAACCTTGTGTGCTTCATGTCACCCACTCCTTGTTAATTGATCCATTATGGTTCATTATAACGAGATATGTTCGGGATGCAACCAGCCATAGAAAATAAATTTAAGAAAATAATTTCCATGGATGATTTATGTTTTTCTCTTTTCCGATTTGTTGTACAATCGTAATGTTCGCTCGAAAGAACGATCTGGCTTGAACACGTAATTGGGAGGGAAAATTCTGTGAAAATCACCAAACTTAACTGTACCGCCTGCGGTGCCCCCATATCGGTGCCAGAAGACCTGGATATTCTGTTTTGTTCCTCCTGCGGTTCTAAGTTGGCTGTTGATCGCGGTGAAGGTTATGTGACGCTCAAACTGATCGAAAAACTGGCCCAAGCGATCCAGGATTCGGGTGAAAAGACTACTTCTGCAATTAAAGACAGCACCTACGTGACCAAGGCTGAATTAATCAGAATGCAGATCAACCAATCCATCAACACCGAAGCCATGAAAATGACCACGCTGCAGCAGGAAATTAGATCTCTGCAGCGCAAGCCCCAATTGACACCCGTGGAAATTGCGCAACTCTCAGAGCTGCGGATCAATGAATTGAACTCTTTGTTGAGCATTCGAAAACAACGTATGGAATTGTCGAAGCTTGATGAGGGCTGGGAAGAATCGATGGAGGTTTTTCAAACTGATCTGAACGAGCTGAATAAGATCATTGGTTATTTCGCACCTTGCGCAATCGATTACAAGACTCAGGCAGCGCTCAATGATCTGGTTAGCGAAAGAACACGCTGCGAGAACGCCTTAACCTCATTGGAAAAGAAACTACTCTTGCGCAAGTTAAAATTCCCAAAATATGGACCTGTTGACAAGTTGAGTGTTGAGGAACTTGAAAACCTGGAAAAGGACATGTCGGAAGACATGGAACTTTTAACCTCAAACCCACAATCTCAAGTAAAGCAGGGGTTTCGCAACCAACTGCAAGAGATCAGGAACAGGTTCAATGCCATCTTTCCACGTAAAAAAGTCGAATCTGCAACCGGGCCATTAAAATCTCTGGATCTGCATCCACCCTATTCGGAATTCCCCTTCGAATTGATCCCATTGATCGAGCTTGTAAAAAGTGACCAAGCAAAAGTCAACGAAAGCCCTGAAAACCCTAGCAAACACATAATCAAGGCTGAGATCGAAAAAATTGGCGCGGTCTTACAAGCCCGGCATGATCTCGATATTCCGGGGCAAAGGATCAAAGCTGAACAGCAAAAGAAGAAAGAACGGAAGACCAATCGGATCATCGCCCTCGTGATCCTAGGCGTCACCGTGCTGACAGTGATCGTATTCGCGCTGATCAGATTAGGCAGCAGGTCAACACCCGTAAAGAGCACGACCAACTCTCCCACCAGCAGCAACCGTGAGAGCACGGTTTCTGCCACCAACACCCAAAACAACTACACAGCCAGCTCGATCGATCTCTTTGAAATCGTGGCTTTACGCACTTATTTACGGCCTGAAGCTGACATTAACAGCAAGGAAGGCGCTGAATTGGTCCACGGTGAATTGATGCTCAGCCTCGGACAAGCGGTCGGCGCGTCAGACTGGTATGCGGTTCAACTGCTTAGAGATGATTCGACCGGTTTTCTCTACCAACAGTGGGTAAGTCCTGTAACGGGAAAATCAGTAAAAGCCAAAACTTTTAGTGAAAATTACAATTCACTCCTGTATAAAGAGGATTTTTCAAGGGCAGAAGCAGGGTGGTATGAGGGTGACTTCAACGATGACCTTGGCAAGTGGGAATATGATATCGAGAATGGAGTATATCAAATCGACCTTACCTTAAATGAGTCGGGATATGTCTATTCCACCGCGGATATCGTCGACCTGGCTCCGAACTACCTGGTAACCGTTCATACCACGATGCTCGACAGCGATGGATTAAGCGCTTCGGGCATGGTGATCAATTACACGGATGAGAACAACTTTGATTACTTCGTGATCACTTCCGAAGGGAACGTGACCATCGGAGCAACGCGCAATAACTACAGTAGAAAAATCTACAGCACGGCAGACTCACCTAATCCGGTGCAGCTTACCGAAGGCGACAACGAGTTATCGGTATTGGTGGAGGTTGATGATGCGGATAGTTCAACTCAGTTTACCTATATCGTCAACGGATACGAGGTCTACGAACTGGCATATACCCACCCACAAGATTTAAGGCCGACCGTTGGTGTGATCGTTTGGAGCATGGATCCTCATCTTCCGGTCAGCTACACCTTCGATAATTTTGTCATCTATACGAAGTAAATCCGACAGGAGAGTCAAACACCCAATATCAGTCAAAAAAACCTTCTCTTAAAACCTCCGTACACAAATCCGGATTTTTCGCCTTATAATTCGTGTATCGAGGTTTTTTGTATGCGCTCTAGGAAAAATTCCATCTACAGACAACTCCTTCCAGGACTTATGCTCGGAATTCTGGTCATTATCGGCTTACTCTTTCTTGGTGATCCAAAAAGAGTGGGCGATCATTTAGTCTCTTTTCACTGGCCACTTTTTGTTCTGGCCATGGCCTTTAACTTCCTCAATCAAACGCTGCGATTTCTCAAGAGAGCGATCAACCTGCGCCAGTCAGGCATCCAAAATGTGAATCTGCTGGAATCAATGAGTCTTTTTCTGGCCTGCCTACCGCTGGCGGTCACGTCCACGCGCATCGGAGAATCGTTCAAGGGCATCTGGCTGTTCAAGAAATCTGGCATCCCGGTGGAACGCGCCATATCGGTGTTCTATGTGGACCAGATCTCTGATAGCCTAAGCGTGTTCGTGCTGATGGTGATCGGCACGATCGCCTACCCCAGCCTGTGGCCATTGTTCGCGATCCTGTTCTTAATTTTCCTCGGCGTGATCGTGTATATCAAAATCCCACGCACCAGCAGCAGTTTTCCCGCAGAAAATATGAAGATCCCCATTCTCAAGGGCGTGCTGCCTCAACTGCGCGAGTGCATTGACGCCAACCCGGCGCTGTTCACAATCCCCAACATGTTGATCACTTTCCTCTTGGGCATCCTCTCGTGGGCAGCGGAGGGCGCGGCCTTGTTCTGCATTCTACGTGGGTTGGGATTCCCGTTCTCGCTGCCGTTAATCGCCAGCGCGGTACTGGTTTTCGCATTCTCAGCCACCGTAAGCATGGCCACCCGCCTACCCGGCGGTTTAGGTGTGATGGAAGTGGCCATGGCCTTGATGTTAACCCTGCTGCTTAAATTCGAACCTGAAAACGCTGTGGCAGCCACGATCCTGTTCAGGCTGGCCACGTTCTGGACAACCTTCCTGCTCGGCCTACTCCTCTGGGTGGTGGCGGGGAAATCCCTTGGAGTGCAAAACCAGGAAGGGCGCATCGTTGAAAATTGATTTTCACAGCCACACCCGATATTCAGCAGACAGCATCACCGAAATTCCCGAGTTGATCGAAGCCGCGCGCAGGCGCGGGTTGGATAAACTGGTGGTGACCGACCACAATACCACCGCAGGCGCACTTGAAGCTTTTAAACTTGCACCCGACCTAATCATCGTGGGAGAGGAGATCCAAACCACGGAAGGCGAGTTTTTAGCGGCTTTCGTGACAAGGCCACTACCCAAATATCTCGAACCCTTTGAAGCGTTGAAACGCCTGAAAGACCAGGGCGCATTCATCAGCGTGTCGCACCCCTTCGACATGGCGCGCTGCGGATGGCCGCTCGAAACGCTGGAGAAACTGGCTCCCGAATTGGACGCGGTGGAGGTGCTGAACGCGCGCACCATCAATCCGCTGCGCAACCGGCAGGCGCTGGAGTTCGCTCAAGCACATGGCCTACCGGGGGGCGCAGGGTCGGATGGGCACCATCCGAGTGAGATCGCCAGGGTGCACACGGAATTGCCTGAGTTCAACGACGCCGAATCGTTACGCAAGGCCATATTAAGTGCGCGGCAGGTCGGCAGCGAATCTTCGCCGCTGGTGCATTTCTATTCGGTGTGGGCGCGTATGGTAAAGAGAGTCAGGAAAAACCTGAAAACAGGTTGATCCGAAGGAATTCCTTGACGCGGGAATCAATTAAGATAAAATTGAATTCAGTCGGGGCGGTGGCGGAATCGGCAGACGCAACGGACTTAAAATCCGTCGATG
>CAZRHZ010000036.1:0-19984 GCA_964599995.1 uncultured Anaerolinea sp.
GCGGAGGTGATCCTCTACACCGTCCACGGCGGCGGACATGCCTGGCCGGGCGATCCCTCGGGCACCACCTCGATGGAGGGCATGATCACCCAGCAGATCGATGCCGCCCCACTGATGTGGGAATTCTTCGACCAGCATCCAATGACACAGGATTGATGTATTCTATAAAAAAGCCTTAAATCTTGCTACAATGAATTTGTGCATACCGAGGTTTCTGGCGCCGTAAATATCAGGAGCATTTTCGATGAAACGATCCCTGTTGGCGGTTAGTTTATTCCTTCTTACCTTTCTCTCCTGCAAGTTATCGCAATTTAACCCCTTCAAACGGGTCATCGATTATCCCGAACCCGAGATGACTGTCAACAATACTTACTTTTCTGACCTGGGTTGTTATTCGTCATTGGATTGTCTGCCGCAGGAACTCAAAAGCCTGGATCCTCCCATTACTTCCATCTACCAACCTCCCAACCTACTCGGTGGCCTGACTCCCGACCTACCGTTGGCTGTGGCCACATCAGTCCAGTTCGGAGATATCGTCGAAGTTCCCGCGGTCTATACCGAGCGCTGCATGGGACAGTTCGCCGTGCGTTACCTGGTTTATGTGGAAGACGAGATCCGCCTGGTCGATTCGGTGGAAGGCATGGCAGAGCTTTTCGCTCCCATCGACAACGAGGACGAAGCCCTCAGTTACGCCATGGCGGTCACCGGGTTGAGCGCATTTTACGACCTGGATAACCAATGGACGTATAAACGTCTGGTGAACTCGTTGGAAGAGACTTACTCCAAATACGACGGTGAGAAATATACCGTGCACCTGTTCAACACCTTCCTGTGCGGCTGCGGTCCGCACATCACCACCAGTGTGGACGTGACCGTCAATCTCGACGGCACCATCAGCCTGGGCGATCCCGTGGAGGCTTTCAGTGACCCGGCCACCGACGATCTTTGTATCGACTAGTATTGTCGTTCATCCTCCCAAAAACAGGATTGACATAGCACAAAGCCCAAAGCTGAAAATGATATAATCCCACTATGCGAAAACGAAAAAGGACGATCCTTTTTGGCGCGCTGGGGCTGCTAGTGGTCGGCGCGATCGTGTTGAGCCTGCCTCCCGTCTGGTCGCGCGTCGTCTATCACGTTCGAGAAATTTATATCGACATCTTCTACAAGTTAAACCCGCCTGAAGAAGACGTGTTCAACCCTTCTCAAAATGCCACACCGGATGAGGTGGCGACGGCAGTCAAAGCCACCTTGATAGCCATGCAGCCGGCCACCTCAACCCCCACCATAACGCCCACACCCGAAGCCACACAAATGCCCACCCCGACCTTGACTCCGCTGCCGCCTTCTGGGTATTTGAAGGGTGTGCGGCCCGAGGGTCAGCTTTGGAGCAACTGCGGGCCAGCCACGCTGGCCATGAACCTCTCCTACTGGGGTTGGAGCGGCGACCAGTACGACACCCGCGCCGCGCTGCGACCCAACGAGCGCGACAAAAATGTGATGCCCTACGAGATCGTGGATTACGTGAACAGCAGCACCGACCTGAGTGCCATCCAACGCATGGGGGGCGACCTGAACACCCTCAAGGCTTTGGTCAGCATTGGCGTTCCCGTACTGCTTGAAAAGGGTTACGAACCCGAAAATTGGATCCACGAAGAGCTGGGTTGGATGGGCCACTACAATCTGGTGATCGGTTACGATGACGCCAAAAGCGCATTTATCACCATGGATTCTTATCTGCTGGCCATGATCGAATATGACAGCCGATCAGCCGTGACCGGCTACGAAGTGACTTACGCGGATATGGAGCACTACTGGAAGCACTTCAACAACGTTTTCATTGTCGTTTATCCCCCCGACCTTGAAAACGATGTACTGAATACCCTTGGTCCACTTGCGGATGAAAATTACTCCTATCAGAAGGCCTACGATCAGGCTGTAGCAGATACGACCGCCTTCACCGAACCGCAAGACCTGTTCTTCGCCTGGTTCAACGTAGGCACCAGCCTGGTCAAGCTGCAAGATTACATGGGCGCAGCCCGGGCCTACGACATGGCCTATTCCATTTACCCGACCATCCCCGAGCAATATCGACCCTACCGCATGCTCTGGTACCAGACCGGCCCATATTACGCCTATTATTTTGCCGGACGCTATCCAGATTTGATCAATCTCACCACCCTCACTATAAACGCGGAAAGTGAACACCTGCTCGAAGAGAGTTATCACTGGCGCGCGCTGGCGGAGATCCAGCTCGGCAACACCGCTGCGGCTGTCGAAGATCTGAGGCACGCGCTGAAAGTCCATCCCGGGTTCGCGCCCAGTTACGAGCAGTTGGTCGAGTTGGGTGAAACTCCCTGATGAGCGCTGCTTTTGAGATTTTTGGGGTAACGTATGATTAAAGTTCTGCACTTTGCCGATGCACACATCGATATTGCCAGCCACGGCAGGCATGATCCCGTCAGCGGGCTGCCGCTGCGTGTGCTTGATTTCCTCAAAGCTCTCGACACCATCGTGGACGCCGCCATCAGCGAAAAGGTGGACCTGGTGATCTTCGCGGGCGACGCCTATAAAGACCGCTCGCCTTCCCCCACCTTTCAGCGTGAATGGGGCAGGCGCATCATGCGCCTTTCCAACGCCAAAATCCCCACCCTGCTGCTGGTGGGCAATCACGACGTCAGTCCGGCCAGCGGCCGCGCCCACACCCTGCAGGAGTTCGATACGCTTGAAGTACCCTATGTGCACGTGATCTACAAGCCCGAGTTCTTAAAACCTGAAAACCTGTGGGGGCTGCCTCTGCAGGTGCTGGGTCTGCCCTGGATCTTCCGTTCGGGGTTGATGGCCGCGTTGCAAGAAACCGGCATCAGCGCGGAAAACGCCAATGAAGAGATCGACAAGCGCATCCACGAGATCGTCTCTACGTGGATGGACGAACTGGACCCGAACCTGCCCACCATCCTGACCGCGCACGGCTCGGTTCAAGGCGCGATGTATGGTAACGAGCGCACTGTGATGCTGGGCAAGGACCTGGTGCTGCCCGGCGGTCTGGTGAAGGACCCGCACCTGGATTATGTGGCACTCGGACATATTCACAAACACCAGAACCTAAACCCTGATAACCACCCACCCGTGGTTTACCCGGGTTCAATCGAACGCGTCGATTTTGGCGAAGCCGCGGACGAGAAATATTTCATCCTCGCCAAGGTGGAGAAGGGCAAGACCACCTTTGAAGCCCGCAAGCTTGAGGGCCGTCCCTTCATCGACCTGAAGGTGAAAGTGCTTGCCAAAGACGATCTGATGAAAAAAGCCTTATCCGTTTTACCAGAGAAGGATCAGTTGAATGGTGCGGTTCTGCGGTTGATGGTCGAGTTTCCACGCGAGATGGAACCCTTTTTGGATGAAACCGCATTGCGTGAGCGCTGCGAAACGGCTTTTGAATTCCATCTGATTCGCCGCCCGCAGGAGGAAGCCCGCTCGCGTTTTTCTGCGGATGACTCTGTGGCGCACCTATCTCCTTTGGAACTGCTGGAGCGCTATTGGCCCATGGTAAAACAGGAACCCGGCGATGTGGAACCCCTGCAGTCGCTGGCAAGCTCAATTATTCAAAAAGTGTCCGGCGTATCTGACGCCATGGATGAACCTGAGGAGCGCTGATGAACAATGTTTTTCTTGAGATCCTGCTGGTTCTGGTTTTGATCTTGATCAATGGCTTCTTTTCCATGTCGGAATTGGCGCTCATCTCCGCGCGCAAGGTCAGACTTGAGCAGCGCGCTGAAGATGGCGACAAGGGCGCGAAATCCGCGCTGGATCTGCTCAAATCTTCCAGCCATCTGCTCTCAGCCACCCAGATCGGCATCACCCTGGTGGGCATCTTCACCGGTGCGCTGGGCGGCGCCACCCTTGCGGAACACATGACCACCTGGCTGGCAAATGTTCCCTGGCTTGAACCTTACGCATCCGGCATCTCCATTGTCGTGGTGGTGCTGCTTTCCACTTACTTTTCACTGGTCATCGGTGAATTGATCCCCAAACGCATTGCCATGAACAACCCCGAAAAGATAGCCGCGGGCGTTTCGGGCTTCATGAAATTCTTCTCCAAGGCCATGTCGCCCGTAGTGCGCCTGCTGTCGGCTTCCACCGACCTGGGCGTCAAGCTGATGGGCATGTCGGCCTCCAAAGAGCCGCCCATCACTGAGGACGAGATCAAGGGGCTGATCGAGCAGGGTACGCAGGTGGGCGTGTTCGACGCCGTCGAACAGGACATGGTGGAAGGGGTGTTCAGGCTGAATGATCGCTCCATCAACGCCATTATGACCCCGCGCACCGAAATCGAATGGCTGGACGCCAACGATTCACCCGAACAGATCCTCAAACAGATCATGGCCAGCAGCCATTCGCGTTTTCCGGTGGCGCGTTCTTCCCTGGATGATGTGGTGGGTATTTTGAGCGCCAAGGACGTACTCGAAAAATTCGTTTCCAACACACCTTTTGACATGATGCAGTTGGTCTCGAGGCCGCTTTTTGTGCCTGAAAACACCCCTGCCATGCGCATGCTTGAAATGGTACGTGAAGCTGGGGTCCACGAGGCCATGGTGATCGATGAGTACGGTGGTTTACTGGGCATGGCCACCCTTTTTGATGTGCTTGAATCCATTGTGGGGGAGATTCCCAGCGCGGATGAAGCCGCAGAATCTGAAATCGTCCTGCGCGAGGACGGCTCATACCTGCTCGACGGCCTGCTGCCCATTGATGAGCTCAAGGACCTGCTGGATATCGACGACCTGCCGGAAGAAGACAAGGTCGGATTCCAGACGGTAGGTGGCTTTGTCATGAACCAGATCGGCTCCATCCCCAAGACGGGAGAGCACTTCCATTACCTGAATTTCCGGTTTGAGGTCATCGATATGGACGGCCGCCGGGTGGACAAGGTGCTGCTGAGTAAATACGATACCGCACGCGCCCATCACAAAGAGGAAAAAGCATGATCCCGGTTCGCCTGCAGATCAGAGGATTCCTCTCTTATCACGATCCGGTGGATCTTGATTTCGAGGGTTTCGACATGGCCTGCATCTCCGGCTCGAACGGGGCGGGCAAGTCTTCCCTTTTGGACGCCATCACCTGGGTGTTGTTCGGTGAAGCGCGCCGGCGCGATGACGCGGTGATCAACCACCGCGCCCAAAAAGAAAACCATCCCGCCGAAGTCATTCTGGATTTTGATTACGAGCGCACACGCTATCGCGTTCAGCGCAGCAAACAAAAAGACAAGACCACCGCGCTTGATTTCTTCCTCCTGACCGAAGAGGGGCAGTGGAAACCTCTCACCGAAGCCACCCTGCGCGCCACCGAGGAACGCATTCGGCAGACCCTGCGCCTGGATTATGAAACCTTCGTTAACGCCTCCTTTTTTTTGCAGGGCAAGGCAGACCAATTCGCCCAGCAGAAACCCGCAGACCGCAAGCGCATCCTGGCATCCATTTTAGGTCTCGAAGCCTGGGAGCAATATAAGGAAGAAGCGCTGGAACGGCGCAGATCACAAGAGAAAAATCTGGCCAACGTGGAAGGCGCGCTGGCCGAGATTGTGATTGAATTAGATGAAGAAGACCAGCGAAAAGAAAAACTAAAGAAACTCAACCAGGATTACGAGGTGCGCAGCAAGCTGGCCCTCACCAGCAAGGAACTACTGGACCAGCAGCGCAAGATCGCCGACCGGTTGGAAAGCGACCAGGCTCAATTGGAAAAGCAGGCAGACGAGATCAAGCGTTTGCATGTCGACCTGGACCAGAAAGTGGATGCCCTGCGAGAACGGCAGGAGGAACAAAAGCAGTTCCGGCTACAAATTGAAAATGAAAAAGAGATCCGAGCCGGTTATGCAGAATGGCAGGCACTGCAAAAGCAGCTGGAAGAGATCGAAAGCGTGGCTACCAACTTTCGGCAGTTCGAAAGCAGACGGCAAACCCCGCTCTTAACCATCGAAAGCGAACGTGCCAGGCTTCAAACTGAATTCAATGCGCTCAACGCACGTCAAATTGAGATAACCGAGCTTGAAAACTCCCTGACGCAATTGCTCGAACAGGTTGAAGAATGCCAGGCAGCGATCAAAGCAGACGAAGAACGCCTCAGCCTGCGTCCTTCCCTCGAAAAAGACTTGCAAGATCTGCAAGCTGAAAAAGCTAGGGCAAAAGCCGAAAACACCGTCCTCAAGGTTGAAATGGACGAACTGGACAGCCGCCGTAAAGCGCTGCGCGAGATCAGCGGTGCAACTTGCCCTACCTGCGAAAAACCATTGGGTGATGCCGAGCGTCAGCGCATCATTGACGACCTGACGGCGCGCGGCACTCAAAGAGCCGAGGTTTATCGCAAGAATCAAAAAACGCTGGAAAGCTGCGACGGCCTGACCCGTGAAAAAGAGACCGAACTGGCCGCGCTCAAACCCGTTGAAGCGGACTTGAAGCTTCAGCAGCGCCTGCTGGACGCCAGAGCGGATCAACTCAAGCGTGCCCAGGCTGAGATCGAAGCCTGGCGTACTGACGGTCAAAAACGCCATGCTGAATTACAAAATTGCCTTTCAAAGGAAAATTTTGCATCAGAAGCCCGCAAAGAACTGGCAACCATCGATGGCGAACTCAAGAAACTTGGCTACGACGCAGCCGCCCACGAGAAACTCCGCTCCGCAGAAATGGCGGGGCGCGACTGGCAGGAAAAGGTCAGCCTGCTCGAACGTGCCAAATCCGCGTTGGTACCGCTCGAACGTGAGATTGCGTCACTTGAAAAATCCATCGATACGGCCGAATCTCACCTGGATACCGTGGAAAAGGAATACCAATCCGCCAGCCACAAGCTGGCCGAGGATTTTGTAGGATTACCCAATCTGGCTGAACTGGACCGTAATTACCGCGGATTGCAGGAGGAAGTCAACGCATTGCTCACCGAGGTGGGTTACGCGCGCAACCAGGTGGACGTTCTCAAGAATCTGAAAACCCAAAAGGCGGCCCGTGAGGAAGTGAAAGCAGGCATTCTGCAGAAGATTGCCCAATTAAAGATTTTGGAACGCGCCTTTGGTAAGGATGGAATTCCAGCGCTTTTGATCGAACAAGCCCTGCCCGAGATTGAAGAACACGCCAACGAGGTGCTCGACCACCTCAGTTCAGGCGACATGTCTCTGCGTTTTGCCACCCAACGCCAGTATCGTGACAACAAGCGTGAAGACCGCAAAGAAACCCTGGATATCATGATCAGCGCAGCCGCCGAAGAACGCGAATATGAATTGTTTTCGGGTGGCGAGGCCTTCAGGATCAATTTTGCCGTGCGCCTGGCGCTCAGCCGCATGCTTGCAAACCGGGCAGGTGCCCGCCTGCAAACATTGGTCATTGATGAAGGCTTTGGCAGCCAAGACGCGGAAGGCCGCCAGCGCCTGATCGAAGCCATTAATTATGTGCGCTCCGAATTTGCCAAGATCATTGTCATCACGCACCTGGAGGAGTTGAAAGACGCTTTTTCAGCCCGTATCGAGGTGACCAAACAGGTGAACGGGTCGCAGGTGAAGGTGGTGGCCGCATGACGATCATCCCCGCCCGGGTTGGGCTGCAGCAGCGCGTACTCCCGGATTACCGCGCACCATTCTTTGATCTGCTGGCTCAATCTTGCTTGCAGGGCTTCAGCTTGTTCAGCGGAAAGCCACGCCCTGAGGAGGCTATCGGCACGGCCGCTGGTTTGGCGAACGGTGATTACCAGGCTGGAAAGAACCTGCACATTTCACGCGGCAAGACCTATTTTTGTTATCAGATGGGCTTGATCCACTGGCTGGAACGCTGGCAGCCCAGCGTTTTGATCATCGAAGCCAACCCGCGTTATTTATCCACCCCCGCGGCCATCCAATGGATGCATCTACGCCACAGGCCGGTGATCGGCTGGGGTTTGGGTGCGCCCTCCAATTCGCTGGTGCGCAAAACTCTGCTAAACTCGCTCGATGCGGTGATCTCCTACTCAAACACCGGTGCGGAACAATTCATCGCCTGCGGCATCCCACCGGGCAGGGTCTTTGTGGCCGCCAACGCCGCCGTCTCCCGTCCTGTCCAGCCCGCACGCTTTCGCCCGGATGCCTTCATGGCAGGCAAACCCAGCCTGCTGTTCGTGGGTAGACTGCAGGAGCGCAAGAAGCTGGATGTCCTTTTTGAAGCGTGCGCCGCCCTCCCCGATGCTGTCAAACCCGATCTGGTGGTGGTGGGGGATGGTCCCGATCGCCCCCGCCTTGAAGCGCTCGCCGCGCAGGTCTACCCTTTCACACAATTCGCGGGGGCCAAGCATGGGGTCGAATTGGATCCCTATTTCAACCGCGCGGACCTGTTTGTGCTGCCCGGCACAGGCGGGCTGGCAGTGCAGCAGGCCATGGCTCACAGCCTGCCGGTCATCGTCGGTCAGGCAGACGGTACACAGGGTGAACTCGTGCGGCCGGAGAACGGCTGGACCTTGCCCTCGACTGAGGTTGGATCGTTGATTCGTGTTTTAGCCACCGCTCTGACGGATGTGAAGAAACTCCGCGCTATGGGGATGGCTTCTTATAAAATCGTATCGGAAGAAATCAATCTCGAAAAGATGGTGGAATCTTTTTCGAAAGCGATAAAATCAGTAATATGAAACTATTGATGATTGCCGATGGACGCAGCCCGATCACCCGCCGCTGGATTGCCATGCTGCAGCCGCTGGAGTTTACCATCATATTGGTTTCCAGCTATCCATGTGAACCGATCGAAGGGGTGGCTCGCATCTACTCCCTTCCTTTGGCCTTTGCCATGCAGGGTGGAGCCCAGGCGGGTTCAAATACTGGTGGATTGAAAAAAATGCTCATCGGCCGTTTACGCCCCCTGGCTCAAGAGCTTCGCCACCAGCTTGGTCCGTGGGCGGTATCACGAAAAGCCAAAAGTTACATAGAAATCCTGCGAATAGAAAAACCTGATTTGATCCATGCTCTGCGCATACCTTATGAAGGCATGCTGGCCAGTTTCACCCCACCTGAATTTCCCGTGATCCTTTCCACCTGGGGCAATGATTTCACCTTGCATGCACCTTCCACCCCCAAAATGTCTGACCTGACCAGGCAAGCCTTGCAGCGCGCCAACGGGTTGATCTCAGACACCAACCGGGATATCGTTTTATCGCATGCCTGGGGTTATGAGAAGACAAAACCTGCCATAAGGGTACCCGGCAACGGTGGGCTCAACTTGCAGGAACTGCAATTTATCACCAGAGGCATCCAAAAAGTCGAACCGCCCCAGTTGATAAATCCTCGCGGGCTGCGTTCTTATGTGCGCACGGATACTTTTTTCAAAGCCATCCCGCTGGTGTTGGCCCGGTACCCTGATGCCCAATTTGTGTGTGCTTCGATGGCCGGGCAGATTGAAGCCGTGGAATGGGTGCAAAAGCTGGGCATCGAAAAAAACGTCAGGCTGCTTCCGTATCTATCTCAGCCTGAACTGTGGAAAGAGTATGCCAGATCGCAGATCACCCTTTCCATCAGCACGCATGACGGCACCCCGAACACCTTGCTTGAAGCCATGACCCTGGGCTGTTTGCCCATTTGTGGGGATCTTGAATCCATCCGCGAGTGGATTGCTCCCAGTAAGAATGGTATCTTGATCGATCCCTCTGATCCAACAGACCTGGCGAATGCCATTTTACAGGGACTGGAAGACAAAGAGTTCCAGCGTAATGCCGCCCTATGGAATGAGGAATTGATCCGCCGGCAGGCCAATCTGGATTCCACCAGAGAGAAAGTGAAGCAATTCTATGCCAGATTACTCTGATCGTCTGCGGGGAGTTGCCGTGGGCGCGGCGGTGGGAGATGCGCTGGGCATGGCGCTCGAATTCCAGCCCCCGCGGCCAACCTATAACCTGCTGACCGAAATGACAGCCGGAGGCATCCCTGCGGGCAGTTTCACGGACGATACCGAAATGGCCCTGGCTTTGGCCGAAAGCCTGCAGTTCGCCAGCCCCCTGGATGCGCAGGACCTGGCCGGGCGTTTCACCGCCTGGTATCAGTGCCACCCCCCCGATGTGGGCGTCAATACCTCGCGGGTGCTTCGATTGATCTCGCAGGGTGTGCCCTGGCAGGAAGCCTCACAATCCGTATTTGACGCCAACCGTGAAAACGCCTCCAATGGCGCGGTGATGCGCTGCTGGCCGTTGGCCGTTGCACGCTATAATAACCTCGCACTGTTGGTAGCCGAGACCCGCTTGCAATCCGAGGTCACCCACCGCCACCCTGATGCGATGAACGCCGCGATCCTGGTGAATCTGATCCTGCGCAAGTTGATCCTGCGTGAAGGAATTGTTTCGCCGGGCGCCACGCTGCGCGCGGCCGTGGCGGAATGCGTCAAGCAGGTCAGCCTGTCTGACGACTTCAAGCTGGCGGTCGATCTGGCTCCCGTGCGTCTGCGCGAGGATCTCAAGAATAGCGGCTGGGTGGTGCACACGATCGAAAGCGCATTATGGGCCTGCCTGATCACACAATCCTTTGAAGAAGCACTGGTGCAGGCCGTCAATCTGGGCAGCGACGCTGACACCACCGGCTCGGTGGCGGGAGCCATCGCCGGCGCCATGTATGGGTTGAGCGCCATCCCCTTGCGTTGGCAGGAAAAGCTGCACGGCGAGTATCCGCTGCGCTCCGGGCGCATCTGGCTGGTCAGGGATTTCATCGACCTGGCGGATCGACTGAGTGATCTTTCAAACAACCCTGAGGAATAGATTCCCCAACCTTTGAGTGGGATTCGTATTATGTATGTTTTTAAAAATTTCGAGACGTCGGGTTTCGATGCGTCTCAAACCACTACTCCTGACAATTCAGGATGAACGTCACTCCCTTGTAACTTTGACTGACCCTATCGACTGCGATATACTTGAATTCGAGCCGTTCGATAAAAGGCATAATAACCATTTTATTCCGGAGGTTTCACAATTATGTCAGCCGACCAAGCTTTTAAATTAACCTACGCAACCATGTTCAACCCCCCCGAAGAACTGCATGAACGCTTTGATGCCGCCTTGAAAAAGGTCAAGGCTTCTTTGGGCGAAGAACATGCCATGTTGATCAACGGAAAAGAAGTCTATTCCAAAGAGAAGTTTGAAGACCGCAACCCCGCCAACACGGATGAAGTGTTGGGCATCTTCCAGAAAGGCACCGCAGAAGACGCTCTGGCCGCCACTGGCGCAGCCAAAAAAGCATTTGAAAAATGGAGCCGCACCCCCTGGCAGGAACGCGTGGCTATCGTGCGAAAAGCCGCCGCCTTGATGGACGAGCGGATTTTCGAGATGAGTGTTGTGGTTTCGCTTGAGGTTGGCAAGAACCGCATGGAAGCCCTCGGTGATGTGGCCGAGACGGCCGATCTGCTGCGCTATTCCTGCGATCGCATGGAAGCCACCAACGGCCTGGTCACACCCATGGGCAACGATCCCCTGGTGGGTTTCACCAGCACCAACACCTCGGTCATGCGCCCTTATGGTGTGTGGCTGATCATCAGTCCCTTCAACTTCCCGGCCGCCCTGTGCGGCGGACCCACCGGCGCTGCCCTGGTTACCGGTAACACTGTTGTGCTCAAACCCGCCAGCGATACCCCCTGGACCGCGCGTTTGATCGCCGACTGCCTGCGCGATGCGGGCATCCCCGATGGCGTGTGCAATTTCACCTCGGGCGGCGGTTCCACCATCGGTCAGGCGCTCATCGACAGCCCGGACGTGGCCGGCATCACCTTCACCGGTTCAGTCAAGGTCGGCATGAAGATCCACCGCGATTTCGGTTCTGGACGTTATGTGCGCCCCACCATCCTCGAACTGGGTGGCAAGAATCCCGTCATCGTTTCGAAAAACGCCGATCTGGATATCGCGACCACCGGCATCGTCCGCTCCGCCTTCGGCCTGCAAGGTCAGAAATGCTCCGCGGCTTCCCGCGTGATCATCGAAGCCCCCGTCTATGACCAACTCGTGGCCCGCCTGGTGGAAGCCACTGAAAAATTAACCATCGGCGATCCCACTTCGCGCGCCAACTACCTGGGTCCCGTGGTCAATCAGAATTCTTACAAAGAGTATCAGGAATACGCCGGCGAACTCCACAGCGGCGGCAAGATCCTCACCGGCGGCAAGGTGCTGACCGACGGACAGTACGCCAAGGGTTATTTCTGCGCTCCGACCCTGGCCGAAGCGCCTCTCAGCCACCGCCTATGGAAGCACGAAATGTTTGTGCCCATCACCACGGTCACCAAGGTCAATAATCTCGACGAAGCCATGCGGATCGCCAATGACGTGGATTACGGCCTGACGGGTGGTTTCTACGGCAGCGAACCTGAAGTGGATTGGTTCTTCGATCACATCGAGTGCGGCGTATCCTACTCCAACCGTCCGCAAGGCGCCACCACCGGCGCCTGGCCTGGCTTCCAGCCCTTTGGCGGATGGAAAGGCTCCGGCTCCACTGGCAAGAATGCCGGCGGTGTGCATTACCTTCAAATGTACATGCGCGAACAGATCCACACGCGCGTTATTAAAGCTTAGTCCCGTAAACTGGGGTGGTTATGTCGAAATTATGCACACTTAAAGAAGCGGTCGCGAAATACGTCCATGATGGCGACAGCGTGTACTGCGCCGGGTTTACTCACCTGATCCCCTTCTCTGCTGGTCATGAGATCATCAGGCAGGGGATTCGCAACCTGACCCTGGCTCGCGCCACCCCCGACCTGATCTACGATCAAATGGTCGCCGCCGGTTGCGCAGATAAACTGATCTTTTCCTACATTGGCAATCCGGGAGTGGGGTCACTGCGTATCGTACGTCAAGAGCTCGAAGCTGGCAGACTGGATTGGGAGGAATACTCCCACTTCGGCATGATCTCTCGCCTGCAGGCAGGTGCTGCCGGGCTGCCCTTCATCCCCATGAACCAGACGGCTGCTGTCGATCTCGAGAAAAACAATCCAAACATCAAACGGGTGAAAGACCCCTATACTGGCCGCGAGGTCATCACCGTGCCGCCGCTCACCCCGGATGTTGGCATTATCCACGTGCAGCGCGCCGACAAGAACGGCAACGCACACATCTGGGGCATCATCGGTGAGCAAAAGGAAGTCGCTTTCGCTTCTAAGAACGTCATTATCACAGCCGAAGAGATTGTGGATGAAGACGTGATCCGCTCTGACCCCAACCGCACCCTCATCCCGGAATTGATCGTCAAAGCGGTTTGCCATGTGCCGCACTGCGCGCACCCTTCCTATACCCAGGGATACTACGACCGCGACAACGTTTTCTACCTCAATTGGGATAAGATCAGCGAAGATCCCGCTGCGGTCAAGTCCTGGCTGGACGAGTGGGTGTACGGTGTTAAGGATTCAAACGAGTACTGGCAAAAATTGGGCGAAGAAGCACACAAACGCCTTTCAGTGAAACCCAAGTATGCCTCGCCAGTCAATTACGGCGATTACTAACCGAGAACAACGAGAGAGACCCATGGAACAGCCAACTTCTCAAACCTACTCTGCTTCCGAGTTGATGTGCATCAACGCCGCCCGCCTGCTGCGCGATGAAGACGTGGTCTTCGTGGGCGTCGGGCTGCCCAATCTGGCTTGCAATTTAGCCAGGCGCACCCACGCGCCCAACCTGCAAATGATCTACGAGGCCGGCGTGATCGGAGCCAGACCTTCCAGACTGCCCCTCTCGATTGGTGATCCCACCCTGGTGAGTGGTGCCAGTTCGGTGTGCGGCATGTATGAGATCTTCTCACTCTACCTGCAGCGTGGCAACGTGGATGTTGGCTTTTTAGGCGGTGCTCAGATCGACCGCTACGGCAACATCAACGCCACCGTGATCGGTGATTATCAAAAACCGAAAGTGCGCCTGCCCGGCTCCGGTGGATCACAGGAAATGGCCGGTTGGGCCAACCGCTGTTACGTGATCACTCCCCACCAAAAAAGGCGCTTCCCCGAGAAGGTGGATTTCCGCACCTCTGCCGGCTTTTTGAGCGGCCGGGCTGAACGAGAAGCCTCAGGCGTGCGCGGGGGCGGTCCGCTGGTGGTGGTGACCAACCTGGGCTTGCTTGAACCGGACGAGAACGGTGAATTGATGCTCACTGCGCTTCATCCCGGCTGCACAGTTGAGCAGGTGAAAGAGAACACAGGTTGGGAGATCAAGATCGCTTCGTCTCTTAAAACCACTGAAGCTCTGTTACAATCGGAACTGGACCTGTTGAGAAATGAGCTTGATCCTGACGGAGTGTACCTGAAGGGATCGTAGGAGTTTTTTTATGGCCATCCCGAAGAACATCGAGGTGCTGACCACAATCCCTTTCCCTGACCCGGTAATGCACCGGCTCAAAAATCTGGCCCCGCGCATTAAGATCAACCTGATCCCCGCTCAAGAAGTAGGGGATATCCCCGCGGATATTTGGAACAAGATCGAAGTCCTTTACACGGATGTGCTTTTGCCCGATCCCGAACTGGTTCCCAATCTGAAATGGGTGCAGTTCCACTACGCCGGGATCGATTACATTCACGGTTCCAACCTTCTACAAAAAAACGACTTGATCGTGTCTTCCATGAGCGGCGCTTCTGCCATTCAGGAAGCCGAATATATCTTGATGATGCTGTTGGCCTTGAGCCACCGGTTGCCCGATCTGGCGGTGAATCAATTTAAAAAGGAATGGCCAAAAGACCGTTGGGACAGGTTCACCCCCATCGAGTTGACAGGCTCCACCGTGGGGCTGGTGGGTTACGGCAGCATCGCGCGCGAACTGGCGCGCATTCTGCAGGCATTCAACGTGACCGTTTTGGCGGCCAAACGGGATGTGATGCATCCGGAAGATACAGGGTATTCCATTGAAGGGCATGGCGACCCCGATGGTAATTATTTTAATCGCCTTTATCCAATCCAGGCTTTGAAACAGATGCTCAAGTTGTGTGATTCTGTGGTGGTCACCGTTCCGCTGACCCCCGAAACAAGAGGATTGATCGGCACTGAGGAATTCCAGGTCATGAAACCTGGCTCCTTCCTGATCCACATCGCGCGCGGCGGTATCGTGGACGAAATCGCCCTGATGAACGCTTTGAATGAGAAGAAGATCGGCGGAGCGGCACTTGATGTTTTTGTGCAGGAACCCCTTTTGCCGGAATCGCCTTTATGGAAGACCCCAAATTTGGTTTTAACTCCCCACGTCTCTGGATTTAGTTCTCATTACAAGGAACGCGCTGGAGAAATGTTCGCAGAAAATCTCGCGCGCTATCTGCACGGCGAACCGGTTTTGAACCAATACTTGCCTGAACGTTACTATTAAGCATAAAAAGGGTTTAACCTTTAGGATTATTAGAATTTCTTTAGTTCTTGGGGATTTGCCGTGTCAATGAAAAAGCAGTTATCGGTGGTCTTATTTGATCTGGGATTCACGCTGATCAACTTTGAGGGGGATTTTCACCAAGCCATGATCGCATCCTATCTTGCCCTGGCAGATTCACTCATCAGGGCGGGTTGTGGGCTTAACAGGCACCAGTTGGCTGATAAATTCAACGAAGTCATCTCAGAATATTACCGCTGCCGCGAGATCGATCTGGTCGAACGGCCGATGGAAGAATCGCTCAAGAAAACCCTGGCTTGTTTTGACATCCACTCGCTGCCTGAAGAAACCCTTCAAGAAGCGATCAAGGCCATGTACACCTATACCGAATCCCGCTGGAAGATCGAACCGGACACGCACAGCGTATTATCCGAATTACGGCTTAAAGGATATCGCCTGGGATTGATCTCAAACGCGGCCAACTCACCCGATCTTTACCGCCTGATCGACAACCACAACCTGGCCCAATATTTTGAAGTTGTGGTGACCTCTGCCCAGGAAGGCATTCGCAAGCCTGATCCACAGATCTTCCTTGAGATCCTTAACCGCATGAAGGTGGCTCCTCAAAACGCGGCCATGGTCGGCGACACCTTGAACGCGGATATCTTGGGCGCTTTACGGTCTGGTCTGCGATCCATTTGGATTACTCGCCGGGCGGATCGCCCTGAAAATAATCGCAACGCCGGAACCATCCAGCCCGATCACACCATCCCTGATTTGACCTCTTTGGTACCGTTACTCGAGCAGATCAACGAGAAAGTCCTCTGAAACGCCACCCTTTTCAAAGTAATTTCGGTTAATCGAATCTTTGTTTGACAATCCAGCAGCATCTATGACCTCCCAAAAAACATCCTTGTTACCCTATATCACGCTGGTCATCGGCATTCTCTGCCTGAGCATGACCTCCATTTTTGTGCGTTGGGCTGACGCCCCTGGCACGATCACCGCTGCCTACCGAATGATCTTTGCTGTGCTGGTTCTTACCCCATTCGTGTTCAAAAAAGGATTTGTACCGCTCGAAAAGGGATCCAGCCTGGTGTGGATGATCCCCGCGGCAGGGCTGTTGATTGCCCTGGTGCATGGCACCTTAAACACCGCCATCTTGCTGACGCGCATCGCGAACTGCGTGCTTTTAAACAACCTTGCCCCTGTGTGGGTTGCGCTGTTCGCTCTGATGGTTTGGAAGGAAAAGATCGCGAAATGGTTTTGGGTGGGGCTGACCCTGGCTCTCGCTGGAGCGGCAGTCATCCTCGGTGCGGATCTGCTCAGACATCCGCAGCTGAGCCTGGGTGACGGCCTGGCTTTTTTGGCAAGTTTCTTTTACGCGGGTTATTACCTGCTCACTCAGTCCAGCCGTGTAAAGATCCCTGCGCTTCAATATATCTGGTTGGTCAATCTGTTCAGCGCAATTGCCTTGGTCCTATACAACCTCATCGTGGGAAACGCCTTGTGTGGTTACAGCCCGCTAACCTGGATGGTTTTTGCCGCAGCCGGGATCGTACCGCAAGCCATCGGGTATTTCTGCATAGCGTATTCTCTTGGGCATTTATCGGCTGCAGTTGTTTCTCCGACCTTGCTGGTTCAGATCGTGATCACCGCGCTGATCGCCATCCCGCTTACAGGCGAAGAGTTATCAGAGGTTCAAATTATGGGAGGACTGATCGTTCTCGCCGGGATACTCATCATTAACCTGACCCGAAAAAAGGAACGCGGTTGATCAATAATAGACGGTAAAACCGTGGCCCAGCAGGTGGCGGAACTTTTCAACCACCTGCGGGTCAAAAAGCTTGCCCGAATTGCGTTCGATGAAATCCCATGTGTTTTCGTCCGTCCAGGCTTTGCGCCATGGGCGGTCTGAGCGCATCACCACCCAGCACTCCACCACTGCAAACAATCTGGCCGCATACGGGATCTCTTCTCTCGCCACACCATTTGGATAACCGCTTCCATCCCAACGTTCATGGTGATAAAGCGGGATATCCATTGAAGGGTGCAGAAAATCCACTGAACTGAGCAGTTTTTGACTGATCAACGGATGGGTTTTCATGATCGACCATTCTTTTTCAGTCAAAGGCCCAGCTTTAAGCAGGATCTTGTCAGGGATTCCAAGTTTTCCAACATCATGCAGCAATGCGCCGCGCCGCAGATCAAGCAGCCCCTCTCCCTGGTACCCCGTGGTTTGCGCTAGTTCGATCACCAGATCTGCAACCTGCTTGGAATGGTTCTCACTATCTCCGCTGCCCGCGTCAATGGATTTTGCCCAGCCTTCAATGGTGGCGTCGTAGGCTGAACGCAAATTCATATTCACTGTTTGCACTTCATCCATCAAGGCCGCGTTTTCAATGGCGATGGCTGCCTGCCCTGCCATCGATTCCACCAATCCCATCCAGGTTGCGTCCTGAGAGAAAGGACCTCGATTGAACAATTCAAGCACACCCTTAACGGTCCCTTTGGAGATCAAAGGAATGCCGATGTAGTGGGTGAACTCCTCGTTTTCCAGTTCCTTGTTCTTGATCTGAGAAGACTTGGCTGTCAGGTCGGAAGAGAGAATGGTCCGCCGCTCCAGGGCAGCTTGTCCGGCAAACCCCTGTCCGAGGCGCAAGTTGGTGGATTCGATCGCATTGGTATGAAAACCAATCCCTGCGGCGTATCTCAAGGTTTGGGTATGTTGATCCAGAATCAAGACAGCCACAGCGTCTGCGATCAACTGTTGATGAATTTGGTTGAGCAGTACCCGCAGGGTGATCGGCAGGTCCAGGCTGGCGGATATGGCCATATCCACCGCGCGCAGCGCGGCCAGGTATTTTAACTGTAGACGAATCTGTTCTTCTGCCTTCTTGCGTTCGGTGATATCCATAATGGTGACTAGCACTTTTGAGTAATCTGATTTTCCGGTCGGGAGTTCGAGTGACACCCACACGGTGATCGGTTCCCCGTCCACTGTTTTATTGACCGTTTCCTGTTCGTAAAGGTCTTCATGATTCCAAAGTGCCATTAATTGCCTGGAAAAGCTGACATAAGATTCTTCTGTAAAATACTGCTCCAGGGGTTGTAATAATTGTTCTTTTGATTCCGCCTTGAAGATCCTCAGTGATTCTTGATTCACTTCGGTGACTTTCACACTTTTTACAGCCTGTTTGATCCAGTCGGGATGGCTCTTGAGGAAACCTTCAAAATCAGTGATTCCGGTCTCGCGTACTTTCTCTATCATCGTGACAACCTGCGAGTAATCCTCTTCCTTGATCGACACCGGAACGGAATTAAAGATCGTGCGGTACCTGACCTCGCTTTCACGCAGGGCTTCTTCAGTTAGTTTACGCTGGGTGATGTCAGTGATGCTCACCAGGATGTTCTTGAATTCCTCCCTGGTAGAAGGGATGCGCATGACCAGGTTGATCAATATACGTTCACCATCCAGAGTTTGATTCACAGAGTCACCGTTGAATTGTGACTCTCGTTTCCAGATGGCCAGAATTTCCTGGCGGAAGCTCAAGAGGGATTCTGAATTTAAGATCTTGTCCAGAGACTCGATCAACTGTTGCTTGGATTCCGCCTTATATAATTTCAAACTAACTTCATTGACGTCCAGCACCTTGATCATTTTAATGGTTTCTTCCACAAAACCGGGATGCTCATCCATGAAAACAGAAAGGTCTTCCACTCCTTCAAGCCGCAGGGCTTCCAATTTATCATACACAGTGGTTAGATCCATTTGCCAGATCGAGACTGGAACTGATTCAAAAATGGAACGGTATTTCAACTCAACGCTGCGCGCAACCTCGTTCATTTTTTTCATCTCGTCTATATCGCGGGTGATCGTTAGCATGCAGGGGTTGTTCTCAATTTCAACGATACTGGCAGAAACCATCCCGTGGTGGACAACCCCATCTTTTCTTCTGAACAGTGTTTCAAAGTTCTTGCACTCGCCATACACGTCAAGATAATTGACCAGTTGCAAACGATCGTTCTGATTGACCCACAAATCAATGTCTTCCACTGATTTTCCGATCACATCTTCACGCGAATAGCCCGAGACTTCGGTAAAACCACTGTTGACATCCACAAATATTCCGTCTCTCAGTCTGGTAATGGTGATCGCATCGGTAGAAGTAACCACCACCTTTGAAAATTTCTCTTCCAGATTCTGGATTTTATTCTCGCTGACCATTTGGCCGGTCATGTCTTCAAGCAGGCCAATGCCGCCTTGATACTCAAGTTTTTCGGTGATCAAAGGAGTGGTGCGTAATTTTATATAGAGTTCACGATCGCTGGTGGACCGAATTGGTTTGATCCAACCCTCAAACTGCCCGTTTTCGTGGGTAAAGACATTTTTTAATACATCTATCAGTTCGGGGTTATCCAATGAGTTTAGGTCAAAACCCTGCAGCAGGTCATCGCTCGATTTCATGATCTCGACAAAGCGGTCATTGAGATGCGTGATTTTCAACTCGGTATCGTAATAGAACATGCCCATTGGGGATTGATCAAAGATCAGGCGGTATCTTTCTTCGCTTGCCTTAATGGATTCCTCAAGTTTGTGTTCTTCGGTGATATCGAAGAGGAATGACAACAACGCCGGCGTGCCTTTCCAGTCGATCTGCACCGTATTCGATTTTAACCATTTGG
>CAZRHZ010000037.1:0-19628 GCA_964599995.1 uncultured Anaerolinea sp.
TTTGTGTTAAGCACTTGACGAGGTAAAAAAGGCACGGGTGATTATGGTAAACTTACGAAGGTTGAAGCAACTCTATTGATTTATCCAAGGATAAACCTTATGCCAGCCATCTATCCGTTTACCGCAGTTGTTGGTCAAGAGCGTATGCGTCGGGCGTTGGTGCTCAACGCGGTCGATCCCCGCATTGGGGGCGTGCTGATCCGCGGAGAACGCGGCACGGCCAAATCCACGGCCGCGCGCGCGCTGGCCGCCCTGCTGCCGAGCGTGAAGACGGTGGAGAACTGCCGCTTTGGCTGCGACCCCGAGAAACCCGCCACCTGGTGCACCGAATGCCGCGACCGCGCCGCCAAGGGTGAAAAGTTGGAATCAGTTACACGCCTCACCCCCTTCATAAACCTGCCCGTATCCGCCACCGAAGACCGCGTGGTAGGCACCCTGGATATTGAGAAAGCCATTCAAAAAGGCGTGCGCGCCTTCGAGCCCGGAGTGCTGGCAGCCGCCAACCGCGGTCTGCTGTATATCGACGAAGTTAACCTGCTGGACGATCATGTGGTGGACGTGCTGCTGGACGCCGCCGCCATGGGCGTGAACATCGTCGAACGCGAAGGTATCTCCTTCATGCATCCCGCGCGCTTCATTCTGGTCGGCACCATGAACCCAGAGGAAGGCGATCTGCGCCCGCAACTGCTGGACCGCTTCGCCCTCTCCGTTGAGATCAGAGGTATTCAGGAAGCGCGCGAACGCGTCTCGATCATGGAACGTCATCTGGCCTTTGAGGCCGACGCTGCCCGCTTCAGGCAGGATTGGCAAAGCAAAGAGGACGAACTATCCGCGCAGATCGAAAAAGCGCGCAAGCTGGTGGACGAGGTCACGCATACCAAAAGCAACCTGCTCTCGATTGCCGCGTTGACCGCCTCTCTGCACGTGGATGGCCACCGCTCCGACCTGGTGATCTTGAAAACCGCGCGTGCCCAGGCAGCCTTTGACGGCCGCACTTCGATCACCGACCGTGACATCGCCCTGGCCGCTGAACTGGCCCTGCCGCACCGCCTGAAGAGCGGCCCCTTCAAACACGAAGAGATCGGCATGGAAGAGCTGCAGGAACGCATTGAGCAGCTCACCGGAGGAACCCCCTCTGGCACGCAGGAACAATCCGCGTCTGAAGCAGCTCAAGAAGACTCGAATTCCCCAAAAAAAGCGTAACGCCGGACCAAGCCGGCGAGCAAACCCCTCGCGAAGGGGAACCTGAACCTTCAGCTCAAAGCGTTTTTGACAAGAACGACGCCTTTTGGTGGACGGGTGGTCAAAAAGTGGCCAGCGGCGAAGAGTTCAACCCGCGCAAACTGGATACCCCTCTCGACAAAATGATGCGCTCCTACGCCGGCCGGCGCTCTGTGACTCGCACAGAACGCAAGCGCGGGCGCTACATCCAATCCAGACCTGCTAACGGGCGCACAAACGACCTGGCCTTTGACGCCACCTTAAGGGCGGCAGCGCCCTTCCAACGCGACCGCAGCGAGATCCGCGAGCGGAACAAGGTGGCTTTCGCGATCCGTCCCAACGATTACATGAAAAAGGTCAGGGTGCGCAAGGCCGCCAACCTGATCCTCTTTCTGGTGGATGCCTCGTGGTCGATGGCGGTCGCTGAACGCATGGCCGCGACCAAGGGCGCAATCCTTTCGCTGCTGACCGACGCCTATCAACGCCGCGACCGGGTCGGACTGGTGGTTTTTCAAAAGAACCGCGCCACCCTGGTTCTACCCCCCACCAATTCAGTGCTGCTAGCACAGGAAGCCCTGGCAGATGTGCCGGTGGGCGGCAAGACACCCCTTAGCGCCGGGCTGCTGATGTCTTACGAAGTTATCAAGAAGGAAAAGCTTCTGCATCCCGAGATCATGCCGCTGCTCATCATTCTCACGGATGGCGCGGGCAACGTCTCAATCGGACGCAAACCGCCGCAGGAAGAAGCTTTCAAATTCGCCGAGATGATCGCCCAAGAGCAAATCCACAGCGTGGTGATCAACATGGAACACGCCGCCTTCGACCAGGGGCTGGCCCAGGCATTAGCCGATCATCTGGATTCACCCTGCTACACCATCACCGACCTGAAGGCTGAAAGCCTTTTCGTTACCGTCCAGCAGGAAATCCGCCAGGCCAACACCAGTCCGACACTCGACTTCAAATAATGCCTTCGTGGTTTTTGAGTAATCCGTCAAAGGTGAGTTAAAATAAACCCATGCTTCCGATTCGCTCGCAGCGCAGCAAGCTTCGCTCAACTTTGATTATCATCCTCCTGGCCACGCTTCCCTTGTACCTGCTGGGGATCATCGTGCTGTGGGTTGGAAACGGCATCAAAGATCGCGCAAACAACACCCCCACCGTATCTGCCACGGTAACCTCTTCTCTCTGGGGCACAAACCCCACCAACACGCTGCCGCCCATTCCCTCCAGCCCTCCATTTGACACGCAAACCCCGACCATCACAACCACACCCACACACACCAGCACGTGGAGCATTCCATCTGACACACCCACCTTGTCTCCCACTCCCTCGCTGACCCCCAGCGTGACGAACACCAGCCTGCCGACTGACGCCTACACCGAAACCCCAGCGCCGGCTGCCACTGAGACACCCGATATTTCGGGATCCACCACTCCATAGGATAACCATGAACGATATCAAACCATTTTTAGATTCACTGCTATCCGCTCCAGGCCTGACGGGTAAAGAAGACCCGGTTCATGACCTGATCGCCCAAAAATGGGAACCTCTGGTGGACGAACTTTCCACAAGCCGCCTGGGCAGCCTGCACGGGCTACGCAAAGCCGCGGCAAAAGAGAAACGGCCAAGCGTGATGATCGCAACCCACATGGATGCCATTGGCTTGATGGTTAAAAACGTGGAACACGGCCTGTTGAAAATTACACAGATAGGCGGTGTGGATCTGCGCACCCTGCCCGGCCAATTGGTCACGGTGCATGGTGCCAAAGATATTTCAGGGTTGGTGCAGCTTATCCCTGACAGGTTGATGCACAAACCCGAAAAAGGCAAAGCGCCCACCTTTGAACACCTGTTCATCGACACCGGTTTAAGCGAAAAGGAACTGAACCGCCTGGTCAAACCGGGTGATTTCGTTTCCTTCGCCCAACCCCCTCTTGAACTCGCCGGCGGCTACGTGGCCGGCCACAGCCTTGACAACCGCGCTTCAGTGGCCGCGTTAACCGTCTGCCTTGAGGAAATTAAAAATTACAATCTGGCCTGGAACGTAGTAGCCGCAGCCACCACCCAGGAAGAAATGACCTTCGCGGGCAGCTATACTTCAGCCTTTGAACTGAAACCTGACCTGGCCATTGTGGTGGACGTCACCTTTGCCAAAGGTCCCAACACCAATGATTACCGCTGCTTCACCCTCGGCGGCGGTCCCACCCTGGGGACAGGCCCCAACAATCACCCCGCCCTGCTCAAGCATATCAACAGCCTGGCTGAAGACCTCGACATGCCCTTCTCGCTGGAAGCCATGCCGCGCAGCTCTGGCACCGACGGTATGGCCATTCAGGTGACTGGGCACGGCATTCCGCTCGAGGTACTGGGGATTCCTTTGCGCTATATGCACACCGCGGTAGAAATGGTGGGGGTGAACGACATCTATCGCACAGGCCGTCTGCTGGCACGTTTTATCACCGAGCTGACGCCCGATTCCATGCTGACCTTCTTCGCGGAGGAGTTTTAATGAAACCTCAAACTATTCAGGAATTCCGTATCGGAAAAACCCATTTGGCCTTGTTGGAAGAATTAACCAATGCCAATGGTATTTCGGGTGATGAGTCTGAAATACGAAATATCATAAAAAAACATGTTTATGGCCTGGCAGACGAGATCACTACCGACGCCATGGGAAACCTGTTGGTCATCAAACACGCCAAAAAAGCCGGCGGCCTCAAGGTCATGCTGGATGCCCACATGGATGAAGTGGGATTCATGATCGTGGAAGAGGACGGCGACGGGATCTATGAATTTGAGCATGTAGGCGGCGGGGATGAACGCCAATGGGTCGCCAAATCCGTCGTGGTCGGCAAGGAGAAATTGCCAGGCGTGATCGGCAGCAAGCCCATCCACCTGTTGGAGGGTTCAGAAGGCGAGAACGCAATCTCGCAGAGCAGCATGCGCATTGATCTCGGACCTGGAGGGAAAGGCAAGGCCAAACGCGGTGATTTTGCCGCCTACGCCACCCGCTTCATGCGCTCTGGCGATGCCCTGTTTGCCAAAGCCCTCGACGACCGCCTGGGTTGCGCTGTATTAATCGAATTGCTCAAGAACGTTCCAGAAAATATTGAGCTGCTGGCTGCCTTCACCGTGCAGGAGGAAATTGGCCTGCGCGGCGCACGCGTAGCAGCCTATGATTTCAACCCAGACCTGGCCATCGCGGTGGATTCGACCCCCGCGCTTGATCTGCCACGACCAGACGGCAAGGAGAACACCCAATATAACTGTAAACTGGGTGAGGGGCCGGCCATCTACCTGGCGGATGCGGGCACTATTTCGGACCCGCGTCTGATCCGCTTATTGACACGCATCGCGGAAGAAAACAAGATCCCCTGCCAGTTTCGGCAACCGGGAGGCGGCGGCACGGATGCCGGATCGCTGCTTAAAACCCGTTCAGGCATCCCGGTGGTATCCATCTCGATCCCCGGGCGCTACGCGCACACCCCGGTCATGATGGCGCTCATCAGCGACTGGCAAAACACCGTCCGATTATTACAACACACGCTAGCCTCGATCACGCCGGACCTGTTGGCGTCCGAGCGGTCGTAATTCACCATCCTCACGCTAATCAACTGGAGTCAAAATGAAAAATCTGCTGCGAAAACTAACCGAAACCCCCTCCCCCTCAGGACATGAATCCGCCATTCGCGAGGTCATCCGCGCTGAATTGGCTTCAACCTCTGCCACGATGAAAGTGGATGCCTTGGGCAACCTGATCGTCACGCTTGGCAAGAAAACCGAAAAGGGGCTGAAGGTGATGGTCGCTGCCCATATGGATGAGATCGGGGTGATCGTCAGCCACGTGGAGAAGAACGGCCTGGCGCGTTTCTCGAACCTGGGCACACTCTTCCCGCAATACCTGCCCGCCAGCAGGGTTCGCTTTTTGAACGGAGCAAGCGGAACCGTGCACACCGACCGGCCTGACGACCTGCATAAAATTCAGGCACAAGACAAATGCTTCATTGACACGGGAGCCACGAGCGACAAAAACAGCCCTGTCAAGATCGGCGACGTGGGTGTGTTCAAAACTGAATTTATGGAATTAGGAAACCGTGTGGTCGCAAAATCTCTTGACAACCGCTCTTGCTGCACCGCGATGATCGAGACGATCAAAAAGATCAAGAACAGCCCGCACGAACTGGTCTTCGTCTTCAGCACCCAGGAGGAAGTGGGGGTAAGGGGCGCAACCACCGCGGCGTATGGGATCGAACCCGATCTGGCCATCGCCATGGATGTGACCCCGGTGGGAGACATCCACGGTGTGAAAATGCAGACCGAACTTGGTGCGGGACCGGCCATCAAGGTGCGGGATGTGGGTATGGTCAGCGACCCGCGCGTGGTGCAATGGATGGAAGAAACTGCCAAAAAGAACAAGATCCCCTACCAACTGGAAGTGCTGGATATTGGTTCCACTGATGCGCGCGGCATGCAAATCAGTAAAGCCGGCATGCCGACCGGCGCACTCTCGCTCCCCTGCCGCTACGTGCATTCTCCATCAGAAATGGTTGACCTGGACGACCTCGATCACATGACCAAATTGATGACCTGCTTGTTATCCAATCCGATCCAGCTGTAAAAGCGCTGGACCGGATGGATCGGGCGGCTTGCATGTATAATAAGAAAGGTTTGAGACAGCCAAAAGCAAACAACACAGGCGGCAAAACAAGGACCTGCTGACATGGCAAAGAATATTTTCCTGGCATTGGTAAAAGACCCGGCAATTCGAGGGAGGGTGCTGCTCGTGTTGCTGGTGGTGGCGATTTTGGTAAGCGCCATCTTGCTAAGCGGTCCAAAACCCGCAGCAGAAACGGCCACCCCAGCTGCAGAATCCACCCTTGCCGCTTCTCAAAGCAGCGAACCCGTGGCAACCCCCATTTCAGAAGAAGAGATCATTCGATCGGAATACGGCATCACCACAGGGGTCATCGTGGGAACAGCAGGCATTTTGCTGATCATTTTTACCGGAACGATCCTGGAATTAAGAAGAAACCCAAAAGATTGAACGAAATTTATTTCAAAAGAGCTTCCAGATATTGATCTGCAATATGCTGGATGTCAAACATTCTTTCAGCACGCGCGCGAGCAACTTTGCGAAATCCCTGCTGATTTGAAAGTACGCTTTGGGCTGCATCCGTCAGGGTATGAAGGTCGGGTTTTTGTAATTTCCACGGATCACTGCCGTAAGCTGCGATCGCGCCAGCGCCGTTTGCCACCAGTTCAGAGAGCGCCCCTGTGTCATAACCAATGACAGGCAGACCGCAGGCCAGGGCTTCAATGACCGAATTCGGACAGGCCGCGTTGATGTCTGAAGAGAAAAGTAGATGGGCTGAACGGTCCAGCGCTGGAATGGCTTCACGTTTGACCATACCCTTCCAGACAATTTCGACTCCCGCATCAGCCATGGATGTTTTCAAAGCCTCGGGAACTTTGCCCACCACCATGAGTTCGACCTTTTTTTCAATACGCTGCGACAACAACCTGGCCATCCTGACCAAGGATTCCAGGCCACCTTCGTACCCACCGCCCAGATTGCTCTCCACAAGCAGGATGCGGATGCGGTCTTCGGGTGGTGAGCCTGCGCCCAGGGGGTTGAACTGCTCCAGGTCGACGCCATTATAGATCACCCGCTCTGGGCATTGGGTCTGGCTATAAACTTTATGCCACCACTGGCGTGAGAACTGGCTCTGATACACGATCTGATCGGCCATACCGCGGATGGTGGAGAGGATCCAATTGTTCACTTCTGAGCGCAGATAATGCTTCAGACCGGTGCGCGCCTGACGGTGCACCCAGTTCATGCCGTTCAGGCGCTGTACGATGCGCACCCCGTTGCGGCTGGCTTGCTTAAGCAGACCCAGATGCCGTGTGCCGCCGATCATCAGGATGGCGCTGTTCGCAGGGTCGAGGGCATCATGGTTAACGGCATAACCGCGATCCGCCAAAACGCGCGTCAGCCTGGACTGGAAAGAACCCGGCCCTCCTGAAGCGATCTTTTGTGGAAGGATGCAGATGGTTTTGGGCATGGTCAATGCGAGTAATTCAGAATGCCCGCCACGATACGTTCCGCGGCGTGGCCATCTCCGAAGGGATTGGCTGCACGAGCCATGGCGTCATAAGCAGAGGGATCATCCAGCAGGCGGCTGGCCTCGTGAACGATCTTTTCGGCATCGGTGCCCACAAGTTTGAGCACCCCGGCGGTCACTCCTTCGGGACGTTCGGTCTTTTCACGCAGCACGAGGGTGGGCTTACCCAAGCCAGTGGCCTCCTCCTGAATGCCACCCGAATCGGTCAAAATGATCGTGGCGGCTTTCATCAGGTGCACCAAAGAGAGATATTCGAGTGGTGGAACCAAAACTACACCCGGCACATCCTTTAACAGGTCGGTGACCGGGGACTGAATGTTGGGATTCAAATGAACGGGATAAACCAGGCGGACGCTGTCACCGTAACGTTGCGCCAGCGTGGCGATCGCGCGGCAGATATTCTCGATGGGCTCGCCAAAATTCTCACGCCGGTGAGCCGTGACCAAGATTAAACGCCGTTTGCCTGAACTGATTTCCATCTCTTTGAGGAAATTGGAAACGGGCTGCGGCGCGTCCATTTGGCTGATCTGATGCAAAGCGTCGATGGCAGGATTGCCCGTCACCAGGATGCGGTTGCCAGGAACCCCTTCGCGCAGCAAGTTCTCACGGCTGAGTTGGGTGGGGGTAAAATGCAGGTCTGCGGTCACGGCCGCGATGCGGCGGTTGATCTCCTCAGGGAAAGGCTGACGCTTGTCACCGGTGCGCAGACCGGCTTCAACGTGCCCAACCAAAATGCCGCGGTAAAAGGCCACCAGACTGGCGGCCATCACCGTGGTGGTATCGCCCTGCACCAACACCCAGTCGGGATGTTCATCAGCCAGCACCGGATCGAGATTCTGGATGATCTGAGCCGTCAATTCAGCCAGGCTTTGGTTTGGGCGCATCAAATTAAGGTCAATATCTGGTTTAAGTTTGAAAAGCTCCAGCACCTGATCGAGCATTTCGCGGTGCTGGGCAGTCACACATATGCGTGATTCGATGCCGTGTGTGGTTTGCAAAGCCTGCACCACAGGTGCCATTTTGACGGCTTCCGGGCGAGTTCCAAATATGGATAGCACGCGCAAAGGTCGCATGAGTTAGCTGTTTTTCCTGTCTCCCAGGCGGTGCAGGGTGAACCCGGCGTCCTGCCATTCCTGGCGGTTCAAAGCATTAACGCAGTCAAAAACCAGGCGGGATGAAGTAAATTGGTTGATTTCAGAAGGTTTCAACCCGACAAACTGCTGATGGCTGACCAGCACAACGATCGCATCAGCGGATTGAACGGTAGTTTTTATTGAAGCATCCACTTTTACGCCGTGTACGGAAAAATCGGGTTTGTAGGGCTCGCAGGCGGTGACCAGAGCGCCTTCTTTGACAAGAAGTTCAGCCACGATCACGGCGGGGCTTTCACGCAGATCATCCACGTCAGGTTTGAATGCCAGGCCAAGCAGAGCAACGCGCTTTCCCTTAAGCTCACCCATTACCCGTTTCAACATGGAGACGACAAATTCGGGTTGGCTGTCGTTCACTTCTCGGGCGGTTTTGATCAACGGGGTGATCTCAGAGGCGGCTTCAACGAAAAACCACGGATCAACGCTAATGCAGTGCCCACCCACCCCCGGCCCGGGGTTGAGAATCTTCACCCGTGGGTGTTTGTTGGCGATGCGGATGGCTTCCCAGACGTCCACGCCAAAACGATCCGCCAGACGGGAGAATTCGTTGGCAATGGCGATATTGACATCTCGGTAGGTGTTTTCCATCAACTTGACCATTTCAGAGGTGGTGGAATCGGTCAGGTGGATCTCACCCTTGACAAAGACCTTGTAAAGATCGCGACCGGCTTCAGCAGAGGCTTGATCGATCCCGCCGATCACACGGTCATTTCCGATCAATTCCTGCATGATCTTGCCCGGCAGCACCCGTTCGGGAGAATACGCCAGCAGAAAATCCTTGCCGGCTTTCAACCCAGATCGTTCAAGAATGGGCAGTACACGGTCGCGGGTGGTGAGCGGTGGCGAGGTGGATTCGAGCACCACCAGGTTACCTTTACGCAACACAGGCACAATGGCCTCCGCGGCTGAATCCACAAAGCGCATGTCGGCTTTCTTGCCATCATAAAAGGGAGTGGGAACCGCGATCAGGAAGACGTCGGCTTCCACCGGGGCAGAAGCAATCTGCAAATTTCCACTTTTCAGCGCGTTTTCGACCACTTCGTCCAGTCCGGGTTCGAAGATGGGCACCTTGCCCAATCTCAAGCTATTGATCACGACCGGATTGTTATCCACACCCGTGACACGCAAGCCATGGGCTGCGAAGGTACTGGCGGTGGGCAGCCCGATGTATCCCAGGCCTATGACACAAATAGAATTGATCTGCACAGGATATCCTTTGTTTTAAGATGACTGTATGATTATGCCACAGAATTTCTGGTTGGGGAGACCCGTAAAGGCTCAACCAAGGGGATTTGAAAGCGGCTTGCATCGATATTGACGCCGTGATACACTTTTTGTATGCAACGTGTGATCCTGGCAGTCTCGCCCGACGCCGATTTTCTTCATCAAATCCACTCTCACCTCGAAGAGGGAGGCCGGTTTCAGGTGACGACGGCTATCAGTGCTCACGACGCGCTGACCCTCGCCAACAGTGAATTCTTTGAAGTGGCGATCCTGGATGGTGAAGTCGGAGACATCCCCCTTTCCGCGTTCATCCGCGATCTGGCCGCGCTGCAGCCTGATCTGAAGATCCTCGTATTCCCGCCTGACAACAACCCCGCCCACCCTCTCTTGGATGGACTTAGCATTAAAGGTTTTCTGAACAAACCCTTCTCAAGCCCCGAGATCGGCAAAGCCCTCTCAAGCCTCTTTTCTGACCAGTCCGACAGATCAGGTGCCCATCAACAGCAAGTGGACGAACTGATGAAGGAATGGCTTCAGCACCCGGCAACCGGGCAAAGGATCTCTTCCCAAATTTTGGGTAATACCTCCGCCCACACCGTTCTACTCGTGATCAATGAAAAAATTACCGCCATCGCCGGCAAGATCAACAATGAGGCTGCTTCTAATGTAACCGGTTTTCTTTCAAGATACTTAAGGAACGGCGGGAACGGCGAATTGGGTCGTTTTTTACAGTTGGACGGCAGCAACGAGGATTTACTCTTATATGCCACCAACCTGGTGGGCTCTGTGATTCTGGCTTTGCTCTACACGCACGACACATCAATCCAACAGGTACGGCGCGAGTTAAACCTGGTCAAGACTGACTTTCAACAAAAATATCCCACCATCAGCGAACTCAGGCAGGAGATTGCTGAGCGTACCGTCAACGAGATCAATACAAGAAATAAAACCCTTGAAACCCCTGCATCCACTTCATCAGATGTTTCACAGGACGAACTGGACGCTCTGAACCACCTTTTCGACTACACCCCTGAAACGATAAAAACAGAAGAACCTGAAGTCGATACCCTGGCAGACCGAACCATTACTGAAATTAAAGAGAGAAGCCAGAAGCTCTCCTCGCTGCAGACTACCCCTTCCGGTTTTACCCAAAGCGAACTGGACGCGCTCACACAACTGGCTGATCTGAATGCTGGAGAAACTGAACAGGACAAACAAAACGCAGCAGCCCTGGCAGAGCGCACTCTGGCTGAGATCAGGGAGCGCAACAAGATCCTGGCTTCCATGCAAAACCCCTCCGCCAACTTTTCACAGAGTGAGCTGGACGCACTGGATAAAATGCTCGAAATGGAACCCTGCCAGCCTGAAGTAGCGCAAGTGAGCGCTGAAAACCTGGCGGAGAAAACCCTGAACGAGATCAGACAGAGGAATCAGACCCTTGCTGAATCCCACACCACCGGGTTCTCGCAAAGTGAACTGGACGCGCTGGAACAGGTTGTCGAGCAGGTTTCTGGCAAACCCGAACCGTTGAGCGCGGAAGCCTTGGCTGAGAAAACCCTGGCTGAGATCAGAGAACGCAACAAGACTCTGGCGGGAACCTCCTCGCCCCTGCTTTCTCAAAGTGAGTTAGACTCACTCCGAGCCATGACCCCGAAACCCCCTGCTGAGCCGACGACCCAAGCACTTAGCGCTGAAGAGTTGGCTGAAAAGACCCTGGCCGAGATAAGAGCGCGCAATATGACCCTGGCAGGAGCGGGGGCTTCTTTGCCACCCCTCTCTCAAAGCGAACTGGATGCACTCAACGAAATGTCGTCAAATTCGTCTGGTGATACCACGTCCAAACCACTCAGCACTGAAGAATTGGCTGAACAAACCCTGGCCGAGATCAGAGAACGCAATCAAACCCTGGCAGGGGTGCAATCATCTGGACCTGCATTCACTCAAAGTGAATTGGACGCGCTGAATGCCTCTTCTGCTCAACCCCTCGCTGAACCCAAGTCGATAAAACTCACCCCTGAAGAACTGGCCGAGCAGACCCTGGCCGAGATCAGAGAGAGAAACCGCATCCTTTCTGAAATTCAATCACCAACACTCACCGTTTCGCAGAGTGAACTTGACAGCCTAAAAGTCGAAAATGAAGCTTCTGCCAATGAACCTCTTCCTGTGGCCATCAGTGAAACGGAGCTTGACGACCTCAAGAAGCTGCTCTCCGAAATGCCCTCTCCTGATCCTGAACCCAACCCGACTGTGGAGACCATTGAAACCGTAACGGATCAAAAACCGGAATGGCTGAACACCCTCCAAGAATCGGCACAGGCAGACACAAACCCGCCTCCTGCGGCCCAAAAAGAAACCCTACCTGAGATCGACTTCAAGCTGCCCTGGGAAATCGAAGAAGTTGTTTCACAACCAGAGGGTACTCCTGCAGCCACTTCCGGTAATGAGACGGTTCAACCGCCAAATGAAGAGCCAAAAACAGATGAAGAGACCTCCTTCAAGGCCGCCCTGGATGCATTGACGCTGGAACCAGCCGTTGAGCCTGCGCCAATCGCGACTGTCGTTGAGACACCAACCGCCACACCCACACCCGTTTCAGAACAACCTTCCGCCGTTGAACCTGTGACTCTCCCCGTGGTGACTCCTTCCGCCGTGGAGATCAGCGAACCCGCTACACCCCCCACTTTGAAGGAATTCCGGTTCCATTACACCTGCGTATTGATCCCTGGAAAGGTCGATCAATACCTCACCAAGGACCTGTCTGAAAAACTAAACACTGTCATGCCGCAGTTCCACCTGGCACAGGGCTGGAAACTGGCCAGCCTAAACATTCGTCCACAGTACATGCTGTGGACGGTATGTGTGGCTGTGGGCGTTTGCCCACAGCACATCATCCACGATATCCGCGGACTGACCTCCGCTCACATTTTTGCCAACTTCCCAGACATTGCCAAAAACAAAACCTCCGAGGATTTTTGGTCGTCAAATTACCTGGCCGTCAGCGGCACGGAAGCTCCTCCGGCGAACCTGATCCAGGAATATGTCGCCCAGATCTGGAAAGATCGCGAAATCAACACCCTTGAGTGACCCCAAAGGATAACGCATGCCCCCAGTACTTTATTTGATCGACGGACACGCACTGGCTTATCGAGCCTATTTCGCCCTGACCGCGGGAGCAGGAAGCGAGCGCTTGCAAACCAGTTCTGGTGAACCCACGGCCGGCATTCTAGGATTTGCCAACGTGATGATGCGCCTGTTGGAACAGGAGAAACCCGAATACCTGGCGGTCGCCTTCGATACCGGAAAAACCTTCCGCAACGAACTCTTTCCGGCTTACAAGGCCACGCGCGCCAAGATGCCCGATGACTTGCGCCCGCAGATCGAGCGTATCCGCCAAATGGTGGATGCCTTTCACATTCCTCGCCTCGAAAAGGAAGGTGTCGAAGCGGACGACGTGCTCGGCACCATCGCCCAGCAGGCTGTCAAGGAAGGTTTCGGCGTCAAGATCATCACCGGCGACCGCGACCTGCTGCAGCTGGTTAACGAACGCATCGTGGTCAGTCTGTCAGGCCAGAAGATTTCAGAAGCCAAAAATTACACCGCGCCGGATGTGAAAGCCTATCTAGGTATTGATCCAGACCAGGTGGTGGATTACAAGGCCCTGGTGGGAGATAAATCCGATAACATCCCGGGTGTTCCGGGGGTGGGTGAGAAAACGGCCATCAGCCTGCTCGAAAAGTACCACACCCTGGACGAGATCTACGCCCATATTGCAGACATCCCCGGTCGGGCAGCGGTGAAACTGGCGGAAGGCAAAGATTCCGCCTACATGAGCCAGCAACTGGCGCGCATCAAAATCGATGTAGGCATCTCACTTAAACTGGAAGATGCCAGAACCGACCATATCAATTTCAGCGCGGTGGAAGCCCTTTTCAGGGAGCTTGAATTCCGCACCCTCATCACGCGTGTGCGCACCATGACCGCACCAGCCGTCAAACAGGCCGCGCAAGGTCAGATGGCCTTATTCGGCAGCGAAGTGAAAGAGATTGGGCTGCCCTCACAGTATGAACTCAAAACAGTAATCGTTAATACCCGTGAAGGATTGGATGATCTGGTCAAACTACTGGAAGCATCCAAATTGATCGCCTTCGATACTGAAACCACCTCCACCGACCCCCTGCGGGCTGACCTGGTGGGCATTTCGGTAGCCGTCCAGGAAGGCACCGGTTACTATATCCCCGTAGGGCATGTCGGGCTGACCGTGCAGCTTCCCCTCGCAGACGTGATCGAAGCGCTCAAGCCTGCTTTGACCAACCCCAAGATCCAAAAAGCCGGGCATAACATTAAATATGATGCGCTGGTGCTGGGGAATTATGGTTTGCAGGTATCGCCCCTCTCGTTCGACACCATGCTGGCGGAATGGCTGATCGATCCCGGTTCGCGCAACCTGGGTCTCAAAGATATGGCCGGCACTTATCTGAACGCCAGCATGACCCACATCGAAGAATTGATCGGCAAGGGCAAGAACCAGATCACCATGGATAAAGTAGCCGTGGAATCCGCCGCGCCCTACGCGGCAGCCGATGCCGAGGTTACCCTGCGACTCGTTCCGCTGCTTGAAAAGAAGATGGAAGACCGCAAGTCGACTGCCATTTTCAAAGACATCGAGATGCCGCTGGTGCCCGTGCTGATGCAGATGGAACGCGAAGGCATCATGCTGGATGCCGCCTTCTTCCACAAGTTCAGCGCAGAGATGGACGTGCGCCTGCGCGAAATCGAGGATCAGGTCTACAAAGCGGTGGGCTACCCCTTCAATCTGAACTCCACCCAGCAGCTATCAAAGGTGCTGTTTGAGACCCTGCGGCTGGAACCCCCCGACCGCAACAAGAAAACCGCCAGCGGACATTTCTCCACTGCTGCGGCCGTGCTCGACGAACTAAGCGGGCAGCACCCCGCAGTGGACCTGCTGTTGGAGTATCGCGAATTTTCCAAGCTCAAATCCACCTACCTGGATGCCCTGCCCCTGCAGATCAACCCGCGCACCGGGCGGGTGCATACCAGCTTCAACCAGACCGGCACGACCACAGGCCGCCTGGCCTCGTCGGACCCCAACCTGCAGAACATCCCCACCCGCACCGAAACAGGCAGACAGGTGAGGCTGGGATTCGTGGCTTCACCGGGTCACGTGCTGTTGTCTGTGGATTACTCGCAGATCGAACTGCGCATCGTGGCGCACATGGCCGGCGATGAATCCATGTTAAACGCCTTCCGCGCCGGTCAGGATATCCACGCTGCCACGGCCGCCGCCATCTTGAATATTCCGCTGGAGACGGTCAACAAAGACCAGCGCCGGCACGCCAAAGCCATCAACTTCGGGCTGATCTATGGCATGAGCGCATTTGGGTTGAGCCGCTCCACCGATTTGACCCTGGGCGAAGCCGAGAACTTCGTCAAGGAATACTTTGAGCATTTTCCAAATGTGAAAAAATACCTGGATAATCTGCGCGTACAGGCCGCCCGCCAGGGATACGTGGAGACCATGCTCGGCCGCCGCAGGTACTTCCCCAACCTGGCCAACCCCGTCAACATCAACATGCGTAACCGCGAAGAACGTGAAGCCATCAACGCACCCATCCAGGGCACCGCGGCGGATATCATGAAACTTGCCATGATCCACCTGCAGCCTGCCCTCACCGCCAGCCACCTGAAAGCCAGGATCCTGCTTCAAGTACACGACGAACTGGTGCTGGAAGTGCCTGAGAAAGAACTGTCAGAAACCGCCAGGCTGGTCAAAAAGGTCATGGCTGACGCTTACCAGCTTTCCATCCCGCTCGTTACTGAAGCCAGGAGCGGGGTTAACTGGGGCAGCCTGAAAGTGCTTGAGGAATAGTTTTTATTGAAAGAGTGAGCATGAGCCCAGAAAACGCGTCATTTCAAACACGCATGAACCAGGGTCATTCCGCCGCCTGGGAACAGGATTGGTCGAAAGCCCTGGAGGAATATAAACTCGCTCTTCAGGAATCTCCTGAGGATCCCATGGCGCTGGCCTCCGCCGGATTGGCTTGTTATCAACTGGAACAATTCGAGGAAGCGCTGAAATATTACCAAAAATGCGCCAATCTCACCCCTGACGACCCGATGCCCTTTGAAAAAATGGGCTCCATCCTCGAAAGGACAGGCGCACTGCTCGAAGCCGTTAAGGCTTACATGCAGTGCGGAGAAAAACACCTCAAAGCACGCGACGCGGAACATGCCATCGCGGCCTTCAAAGAAGCCCTGCGCCTGGATGTGAGCAACCAGACGGTGCGCATGCGCCTGGCCATGATCTACGACAAGATGGGCCGCAAACAGGAATCGATCATTGAATATCTGTATCTCGCGGCTATCATGCAAACCACCGGCGACCCCACCAAGGCCTATCAAGTGGTGCAATACACTTTGCAGATGAACCCAGACGATCCGAACGCCAAACAAGCCCTGGCGCTGCTTCAATCCAGCCAACAGATCCCGTTGCCGCCCAAAGCCAAGGGCAGCACCGGACCGGTGCGCATGGCACAGGTCAAGCAGATGGAAGCGGCTGAAGCCCCAAAGGAAAGCCTGCCCAAATACGATCCGCTGACAGAAGCCAAACTGGTGGCGTTGAAAGAAATGGCCGGTATGCTCTTTGAGCAGACCGAAACAGCCGGCACGCCCGCTCCTCCACTCAAACGTTCCTTTCATCTCCTGCGCGGAACAGGCGAACTTTCACCCAAACAAGCCGAGCGCGCCAGGGTGCATACCCACCTCAGCCGCACGATCGACCTACAGACCGCCGGCAAGGACGATGAGGCAGCCGTGGAGTTGGAACGCGCCATCGACCTTGGTTTGAACCTTTCTGCTGCGGAATATATGTGCGGTTTGCTCTTGAACCAGCGCTCACCCCAAAAAGCGGTCAAGCACCTGCAAAAAGCCCTGCGCAACCCAAATTACTCTCTTGCTTCTTACCTGTTGCTGGCCCAGATCGCTGAAAAGAACAAACAATTGAAAGAAGCCTCCTCCAATTACTTGCAAGCCCTCAAAATGGCGGATATTCAAACAGTTGCGCCCGAGAACGAGAGTGAACTGACCCAGCTCTACGAGCCGATCTTCGAGTCTCACAAGAAAGTGGAAGATGAGAAGCAACTGATCAAAATCTGCCGCGCGGTCGAAAAACAACTGGTCAGGTCAGATTGGCGTGAATACCTGAAGGAGGTTCGCAGCCAACTGCCCTCGCAATTGGAAAACAGCGGGGCAATGCCTTTGGCTGAAATGCTGCTGGAAACCACCAACAGCCAGGCGATCGAGGCCATGAGTTATATCAAGCAGTTGGCTGCGGAGGGTAAGGTGCGTACGGCCATGGAAGAAGCCTATTACCAACTGACCCACGTGCCATCTTATTTACCACTTCACGTTCAGATCGGCGAATTATTGATCCTGGAGGGACGCATCAAGGAAGCCGCTGAAAAATTCAATACAGTGGCCAATCTGTATAACATGAGAGGTGAGATTGCCCAAGCGGTTCGATTGTTGACTCGTGTGGCCAAGCTGGCACCGATGGACCTGACCGTGAGAGGCACCCTGATCGATCTGTTGACTTCCGCCGGCCGCATCGACGAAGCCGTGCAGCAATACATGGACATCGCCAATGTGCATTATTTACTGGCGGAACTTGACCTGGCCAAGCAGGATTATCAAAAAGCGCTGGCTGTCTCTCAGCAATCGGCTTCAGCACGTTCCTGGGCTGCCCAGATCCTCAACAAGCTGGCCGACATCGAGCTGCAAAGCCTGGACTTGAAACAGGCTATCAAGATCCTGGAGCAACTGCGTAGTTTGGAACCGATGGAATCCTCCACCCGGGCGACCTTGATCGATCTCTACACAAGGATTGGCCTGCCATCAGCCGCCATGAACGAGTTGGACGCCTACATCAAGTTGTTGGAGTCCGCCAGCCAGTTTGAGAAAGCCGAACAGTTCCTGGCCAGCCTGTTGGAGGAACAGCCGGATCATCTTGATGTTCAAAAAAGACTGGTCCATTTCTATCACAACCAGAATAAATTGCCGGTCGCCATCGAAAAACTGGATGCCCTGGCAGAAAAGTGCCTGCGAGAAGAAAACCGCGAGGGCGCTTTGAATACCCTGCAGACCATCATCTCACTCGATCCGCCCAATAGCAATGATTACCGCAGGTTGTACGATGAGTTGAAAAACCAAAGATGATGAAAAAAACCTCGAAGCATGTTTCGAGGTTTTCGTTTAAAAAACACCGCTGTTATTGAGAAAACGAGTGTAGTCTTTGTCACACCCCTGAATATGCCCCATCCACCAGTCCGCCAAAAATTCAAGCATGTCCTCTAAAACGCGATCGTTCCCCTTTTCCATGCGCAGGTTGAATTCCTTGATCTTTTCTTCATACAGGTGGTGTTCTTTTTGATGGTCTTTAGTTCCATAAAATTTGTGTTTCTCAAATAATTTCTCTTCCGTTGTAAAATGCACCCTGGCGTATTCTTCGAGCTTTAAAAGCACCTCGCCGGTTTTTTCTCGTTGCGAAGGGTCTTCAAAAATGGCAAAGATGGTATTCAAATATGAAAAAAGCTCTTGATGCTGTTCGTCCAAAGCTTTAACGCCTACCGAAAAGGTGTCTTTCCACTCGATTTTTCTCATGTTGGAATTCCTGAATCAATCCCTTTAAATCTACTGATAATCATTGTTTGCCGGTCTACCACCAGATCCTGAACCAGCTTTTACCGGTCGCCGATTCACCGCGGATGCTGATCTCGGCGGTGATATTAACCACATCCCGCACGGCCAGGTTCTCCACCGGGAATTCGATCTGGCTGATACCGAATTCGTTGGTCTCATTCATACGGTAGAAAGTTTTGCTGCCATCCGGGAAAAAAAGCGTGATGCCCACCTGTGAATTGCCGATGGGACGTAAATATTCATCCTGGACGATCACGAACACGGTCTGCTGATCGCCTGACCCGATCAGTGAATTGGACGCGAAGACGCTGACCACCGGGTTGAGCAGCCGACCGTTGATGCTTGAGGGCGGGTTGGATTTGAGCAAATCTGGATTCGCCACTGCTCTGTCAAAATAGATGCGGCCCAGGTCTGAAAGCACCACACGCTGTCCACTCGGTTTTTCAGGCCACCATTCCAGGCGGATGTTCTCGAAATATTGCACATAATGGCCGTCAGATACCTCAACTTCTGAGATGGGTTCTCCAAACCATATGGTGCCGTTGTAGGCGTCGTAGAACTGCAGGAAGGCGTAACAAACGTTATAGCCGCTGTCAAAAGTGCGGCAGGTTGGCCCGTCATTGGGGATATCCGCAAGCGTCCCGCCCGCCTGATGCAGCAATTGCCCCAGAGGAGCGATCTGAACGACCGTTCCATCTGCGGTATCCACCAAATCAAAGCGTGCGCGCTGGAAATACTGAACCCGCTGATTAGTGACAGGGTCCGTGAAATCATCCGTGATCGGGTAGCCGAAATAGAGCAAGGGGTCGCTGACGCTGTTGTAGGTGCGCAAGAATTCGCCCCAGATCCAATGTCCCGTTTCCTCGACGTAGACGGAATCGGAAGACTGGGCGTTGACCGCCTGTGGCAGACAAACTGCCAGCAGGGCGAGCACCAAAAGCAGAGAGGGCCAGCGAATTTTCTTCATTGAATTCTTATTATACAAAATTCGATGGCTATTCGCAATAGCCTTAAAATTTTGTTATCCGGTTGGTCCCGAAGCAGTTAACTTAGCGCTCACAGATCGGTCGCGTCTGGCTGAGATCACAGTTAGCAGCGTGAACGCCGCGATGGCCAGCAGCCCGATCACTCCGCCTCCGTACCAGATGGTGCGCCCGCCGTAGGTGTCGCTCAAGAAACCACCTAACGTGG
>CAZRHZ010000038.1:0-14480 GCA_964599995.1 uncultured Anaerolinea sp.
TCTTGGTGGTCAGGGTGCGCATGCGGGTCACCAGCCCAGCCACGACGACCTTGTCTTTATCGGCGGCCTCGGCCAGTTCGGCTGAAAAATGGGTGACTTTCTGCCGGATGTAGGGCAGGTAAGGTGTGATGGGATGGTCTGAGACGTACAGCCCGATCAATTCCTTTTCCCACTCGAGCTGCTCGCGACGGTCGAGAACCAGGCCTTCAGGCAGGTGCAGGTCTTCTTCTACACCCATCGTGCCGCCAAAGATGCTCATCTGCCCGCTCTCGACGGCCTTGAAGTGGCTGCCGCTGATCGAGACCATGCTGTCGAGCACGGCCAGCAGAGCCTTGCGCGGACCGAAGCAGTCCAGCGCGCCCACGCGGATGAGACACTCCAGGCAGCGCTTGCCCACACGGTGCAGGTCTACGCGGCGGATGAAGTCGTTGAGATCCTTGAACTTGCCACCGGCGCGCGCCGCCAGGATCAACTCGACGGGATCGCGGCCAACGTTCTTGACCGCCCCTAATCCAAAGCGGATGGCGGATTTCTCTCCCGGGCGGTCTTCAATGGTGAAATCCCATCCGCTGGAGCACACGTCGGGCGGCAGCACCTCGATGCCGAGGCTGCGGCAATCCGCGGAATAAAAGGCGACCTTGGTGGTTTCAGATTTCGACACAGAAAGCAGGGCGGTCATGTACTCGACCGCGTAATGGGTTTTTAAATAAGCGGTCTCGACTGCGATCACGCCATAATCCGCGGCGTGGCTTTTGTTGAAGCCGTAACGGGCAAAATTCTCCCAATCTTCAAAAATGGCCAGAGCGGTGGCTTCGTCGATGTCGTTCTTGCCCGCGCCTTCCACGAATTTCTTCTTGTGTTTGGCGATCTGTTCGACCTGTTTTTTAGAAATGGCTTTACGGAAGTCGTCGGCGTCTGCGGCGGTATAGCCGGCCAAACCCATTACGGCGAGCATCAACTGCTCCTGGTAGATGGGCGTGCCGTAGGTTTCAACAAAGAACTGCTCCAACTTGGGATGGCGGTAGGTGACCTTTTCCTCGTTATGCATGCGTTTGATGTAGGAGGGGATGAAGTCCATCGGGCCGGGACGGAAGAGCGCCACCATGGCGATGATATTGGAAAGGTCCTTGGGTTTCATGGTGACGATATTGCGCGTCATGCCATTGCCTTCCAATTGGAAAACGCCGGCGGTGCGCCCGTTACAGAGGGCTTCAAAGGTCTCAGGGTCGTCAAGCGGGATGTTATGCAGGTTCAGTTGAACGCCGTGGCGCTCCGCGATCAGGTCGCAGGCGCGCTGCATGATGGTGAGGGTCGAAAGACCCAGAAAATCGACTTTCAACAAGCCCAGTTTGTCGACGATCTTCATCTCGAACTGGGTGACGGTTTTGATGGGGGATTCTTCGGAGCCGCTGGTGGGGCGGTGTAACGGCAGATACTCCACCATGGGCACGTCGGTGATGACCACGCCGGCGGCGTGTGTGCCGGCGTTGCGCACCACACCCTCCATGCGCTGGGCGGTGTCGATCAGGTCACGCAGGTAATCTGCCTCGTTGCGGATGTTGCGCAGCGCTTCGGAGGCTTCAAGGGCATTTGGCATGGTGACGGGTTTCTCGGGGATCATGGCCGGCACGGCCTTGGTGACCCGATCCACCTCGGAAAGGGGGATATCCATCACGCGGCCCACATCGCGCAGTGCGCCACGCGCGCCCATGGTGCCAAAGGTGATGATCTGGGCGACCTTGTCTGAACCGTATTTGTTGGCGCAATATTCCATGATGATGGCGCGCTTGTCATCCTGGATGTCAAGGTCGATATCGGGCATCGAGATGCGGTTGGGGTTCAAGAAACGCTCAAAGAGCAGGCCGTGACTTAGGGGATCGATCAGGCTGATCTGCAGCGAATAGGCCACGATGGAACCGGCGCCTGAACCGCGCGTGTTATACCACACGTTGTTCTCACGAGAGAAGCGGCACAAGTCCCAGACGATCAAGAAATAAGCGTCGAAGCCCATCTCGTGGATGATCTTCAGTTCGTATTCGAGGCGATCCCGCACCTCGGGAGTATTGGCTTTGTCACCGTAACGGATGGTGAGCCCTTCTTCACACAACGTACGCAGGTAAGTTTGGGGGGTGAAGCCAGCGGGTACTTCGAATTTCGGCAGGTGGTAGCCCTCGGTGCTGAGATCCACATGGCACCGCTCAGCGACCAGCAGGGTGTTGCTGAGCGCGTCAGGTTGGTCTGGGAAAAGAGCGGCCATCTCAGCCGGGGAGCGCAGATAATAGCTGTCACCGGTCATGCGCATGCGGTTGGGATCTCTCAACAGCGAGCCGGTCTGTACGGATAGCATGATATCCTGCAAGCGGGCGTCGGAACGCTCAACGTAATGGGTGTCGTTGGTGGCCAGGTAACGCGCGTTATAGCGTTTGCCAAGATCGATCAGGGTGCGATTGAGAGCGGGCAGTTCAGCAATGTCGTGACTTTGCAGCTCAATGAAGAAATTCTCCACGCCGAAGACGCTGTAGTACCAGTCGAGCAATTCACGTCCGGCTTCGACACCCTTGTTGAGAATGGTGCGTGGCACCTCGCCTGACATGCAGGAGGTGGTGGCGATCAGCCCCTCGGCGTGTTGTGACAGGAAGTCGTGATCCACGCGGGGATAATAGTAAAAGCCTTCCAGTTGAGCAGCGCTGGCGATCTTAAGAAGGTTCTTATAGCCAGTCTGGTTCTCGGCCAGAAGCACCAGGTGAAAAGAGTGCTTGTCCTTTTGAGCGTCGCGATCCGTCATGCGCCGGGCGGAAACGTAGGTTTCGAGCCCGATGATGGGCTTGATACCCGCGTCTTTGGCGGCCGAATAGAACTCGATCACCCCAAACATGGTGCCGTGGTCGGTGATGGCCAGGGACTCCATGTTGAGTTCCTTGGCCTTGGCCACCAGCTTCTTGATATTGCTGAAGCCGTCAAGGAGCGAGTATTCGGTATGGACGTGAAGGTGAGCGAACGACATGGGGTGGTGAACTCCGGCAGCTACAAGTAATTCTAAATCATTATAGCATCGCGGGGAGGTCGGGAGCCTTAAATGTGGTTTTGCACCACTGATTTTTAAGATGGGGGTTGCCATCGTTATCGCTTGATTAAATGTATCAAATTTGATACACTAACTAAGATGACAGAAGAAGTGAAGTTAAAAGTGAAATTCTTCCGTACGAGTTCGGGCACTGAACCGGTTCGCGAATGGCTGACCGACCCCAGAAAAATGCTTCCAGAAGATAGAAAAACCATTGGAGAAGATATTAAGACTGTTCAATTTGGTTGGCCAATGGGAATGCCCATGGTAAGAAAGCTGGAAATCGATTTATGGGAAGTGCGTTCAAATATCAGTGTTGGGATTGCGAGAGTGTTGTTCACGATTTTAGAAAACGAAATGATTCTACTACACAGTTTTATTAAGAAGGATGTGAAAACGCCAATGGATGATCTGAACCTGGCGAGAAATCGAAAAACATTATTACTTCGAGGTATAAAATGAGCAACCAATTTATTGGCAGTGATTTTGATGAATTCTTAAAAGAGGAAGGGATTCTTGAGGAAGTGGAAGCCACGGCAATCAAGAAAGTCCTGGCTATTAAAGTCGCACATTATATGAAAACACAGAAAATAAGTAAAAAAGAGATGGCTGCACGTATGAACACCAGCCGGGCCGCTCTAAACCGCATCCTTGACCCTGACAACGGTTCGATCACCCTGACAACCATGGACAAGGCGGCAAGAACCATTGGTGCGAGGTTGAGATTAACATTGGAATAAAAAACCGGAATAATCCAATTTACGGGCAATAAGTTGAACCAAGGTAAAACAGCTCGCGGGAGAGGGGATAGAGGGGGAGGGATTAATTAAAAGGACCAAAAAACGAATTTGCTAGCCGTAAAACTCGAGCACGTCGCCCTTGTCGCGCGCCAGAACGTGTGAAGGGGAGCGCAGCAACTCGAACACCATCCACAGGTCACCGCAAGTGCCGCTGGTATTGAGCACCAGCATCCACACCAGGGGCATCAACCAGGCAGCCGGTACAAAGAACATCAACGCGACGCAGATCAGGGTGATACCCACCAGGGGAGCCAGACCCGTGATCAGGTACTGCCCCTTGGGCAGGTACCAGTCCGGGGCGGCGGCGTAGGCGTAGTAGCCTTTGAAAGCAAATTTTGGGCGCGAGCGGGTGAAGAGCCAGAAGCACAAGCCGTGAAAACCCTCATGAACGAAGAGCATCACGACCACAACGAGTAACAAGATGCCCAAATCAAGCAGCATGGAAATCAGGTTGTTTGAAGAAAACTCAAAGGAAAGTTGAGCGCTTTCCGGACGGATGAGAAAAGCCAGGCGGGTGTAGCCCCACCACGAAAGCACCAGCAAGGCCACTCCCAAAAGATTGATGAGAATGAGGGGTTTGCGTTCACGAATGTCGAGCCGGCGGATCAGGCTGTATCCCTCTGGCAGGGTTTGGGTGGCGGTGGTTTTCATGTTTTCATTATACCTTTGGGCAGGATATAATCTTGTCAGGATAAGGCCAAGGAGAGAGAGATGAGATCAAGACGCGCGCTGTTATACGTTCCGGGCAACAACCTGAAAATGCTCACCAAGGCCGCCGGCCTAGGCGCAGACGGGGTGATCCTCGACCTGGAAGACGGTGTGGCCGCCAATCGCAAGGATGAGGCGCGCGGCACTATCCTCGAGGTTTTACAAACGCTGGATTTTGGCCGCTCGGAGCGGCTGGTGCGCATCAATCCGTTCTACTCGCAGCGCGCGGAACAGGATCTGCAGGCGGTGCTGCCCGGTAAACCGGATGGTATCCTCATCCCGAAGGTCAACGACGCCGCGATCCTTCAACAGACGGATCGACTGATCTCAGCCGCGGAAGAAGCGCTGCAGATCGCGGCTGGCAGCATCGCGCTGTTGGCCATGATCGAAACCGCAGCAGCTTATATGAACCTCTCCTCCATCTGTCAGGCGACTCAGCGGCTGCAAGGTTTGATCTTCGGCGCGGAAGATTTATGCGCCGACACGGGCATCACGCGCACCGCCGACGGGCAGGAACTGCTCTTCGCGCGCAGCGCGCTGGTGATGGGGGCCGCGGCTTTCGGGCTGCAGGCCATCGATATGGTGCAGACGAATTTCAATGATCTTGAACTGCTCGGGCGTGAAGCCAGGCAGGGAGCCGGGATGGGCTTTTCGGGCAAACAGGTCATCCACCCGGCCCAGATCGAGATTGTGCAGCAAGCCTACACACCCTCTGCGGAAGCCGTTGAACATGCGCAGCGCGTGGTAGAGGGCGCCCAGATCGCCGAAGCCCAGGGCATGGGAGCTTACAGCCTGGACGGTGAAATGGTCGATTTGCCGGTGGTTAAGCGGGCTGAAGCCATCCTGGCACGTGCCAGGGCGGCAGGGTTGATCTATTGATCGGAATAACGGGGTTCGATTATTGCAGGGCTACCCATCCCAGGTAGATGCCGACCAGCGAGGCCAGTAAAACTAAAATCGTAAAGATTACGCGCCGCAGCCATTTTTGTTTGCGGGTGACCGGGGGATTTGCAACAGGGATCTTCACCACGATCATGCTCAGGTTGTCTTTTGCACCGCGCTGATAGGCCAGCGCTTTTAGGGTCTCGAGGGCGGTTTCAAGGTTGTGCTGCTGTTTGAAGATCGTTTGGATCTCGTTCTCCTCGATCAGGTCTGAGATTCCATCGCTGCATAAAAACAGCAGGTCATTGGCGTCCAGCAGCATGCCCTGCTGATTCTGAAGGGGATTATCGCCATATTTGAGGCGTACATCCACCTCGGGTGGCGTTTCAGAACCGATATAGCGTTTGATGACATGCGCGTTGGGATGGCTTTTCCGGTCGCCGGGTTGAATCATGCCTGAATCCAGCGCTTCCTGCAGCCAGGTGTGATCGGTGCTGATCTGCTGAATGCGTTTATTTTTAATAAGATAGATGCGCGAATCGCCAACCGTGGCGGTAAACAGTCGTTTACCAATGATCCAGGCGCAGGCTGCCGTCGAAGCCATGCCATGAAGTTCAGGTGAAGCTTGCGCGTTCTTCCACACCTGCTCGTTGGCAGAAAGGATGGCGCTGACAAGCTGCGCTGAGGGGGATGAGGCGTCGCAGGCTTCGATGAAGGAAATAATCTGTTCAACAGCCAAACGCGAGGCGGTTTCACCACCTTGATGACCGCCAACACCGTCGCACAATACACACAGCAACGATTCAGGGATCAACTCTGAAACCGAAGCGAAAGCGGTGATATTTAGATTGTCTTCATTGTGGTCCCTGACCAACCCCTTGTCGGTCAAAGTGGCATAAGGAAGATGTGAATGGGTATTCCTTTTCATTCCTCTTCTTTCAGTCTTTCAACCAATAATTTTGGCGGCTGGCTGCCGTGGATCTCAAATCGGTAGGCGACAGTGCCGAACTGCACCAGGTCGCCGTGCTCGAGCCTGGCTCCGTATTGCGACACCGGAGCGTAATTCAACCAGGTGCCCGAACCGGAACCCTCATCATATAACTTGAAATATTCCTGATTGTCTCTGGCGATCCTGGCGTGCAGCGGGCTGATGCTTGTGGAGGTCAAGACCACCTTGGCACCTTTGGGGTCGCTGCCAAAGGTAATATCCAGCTCTCCGATCGGAATTTCGAATGGTAGATTCCCGGCTTTGGATTGCAGGAGCAGTCTTGCGTGAGCCAGCCCCGATCCCGGGATGTGCGGCCATTGTTCAACGGTTTGAGTAGTGGTTTTGGGTTGAATGAACTCGTTTTCGATGAGTACGGGCTGTGTGAGCGGGTCAGTCAAGCGGTGTGTTTTAATGTTTTTTTCTTCGCGCGTTTTACGAAGGGTGCGCACAGCCATCAGAACCAACAGAATACCCACCATAAGGATGATGAAGAAAAGAATGATGGTTGGCAAGGAGAAGGAAGACAGGATCTTCTCGATCCAGGTTTGTGGTTTGGGTTGGACGACCACTTCAACGGGCAGATCAAGGGTTTGCACGATAAAACCGGCAGAATCCTCAATACTGGCACTTAAGCGATGTGTGCCAGATTCTGTGTAGCCACTGATGTCCCACTCGAAGTCTTCAAAAGGCGCGCTGGTGTTCTCATCGACCAGCATGTCGTCAATAAAAAAGCGGCTGTAGACCAGATCGCGTTCCAGGCCGTCGGGGAATTCAATCAAAATACGCAGCGAGATGGAATCAGGAGTCAACACCGAATCTTTGACCCGTTTGGTCTCCGTCCATGTGCGCTCCACAATGGAGGGGGGAGATAAAAAGATCGGATTGGGTGGCAACACGTTCAGGGTAAATGTCAGCGATTCAGATTCAAAGTTCGATTCGCCCTGTTTGATACTCAAATACAGCGGAAAATCGCCGCTGGTCTTGATCTTGGATTGGTAGAGGCCCCGATAAACGTTGATCAATGGATCGAAGTAAGTAGTTAAGGAAGGCAGTTCCTGTGGACCCGAGAAGAAAAGATATTGGCCCTGCGTTTCTTGTGCGGCGCGCGAAAGGGGTTCAGCGTGAATATCAGACGCTTCTTTTTGTGAACCGATCAACCAGATATACAGGCGAATGTTCGCGAGTTTGGCGCGGCTGATCAGGTCTTCGAGGCCTGCAGTTTGGTCATCCGTGGGCATGGGTGTGATGTAAAAAATGACCGACGTCTGTTGACTTGAGTTTGCTGTGCTTGCCGCCAGATCGATGGCGGAAGTGAGGCTGGTCAGACTCGATTTTGATTTGGCGAGGTCTGGGGTGTAATTCACAACGGTATCGAGCCAGTTTTCGGGCTGGGTGCTTTGAGTAATCAATGCGCCTGTATTGGTGATGAAACTGAACTGGTTGGGAGTGACAGCGGATTGCGATCCAATCCATTCGCTTAACGCACCTTTGATCTTATCCATGTGCAGCACGGTTGCATAGCCGTTCGCCAGCCTGGGGGCTTCGTTGATCGCAATAATCAGGTCAATGCCGGGTTCAAGCATCTCAAGGCTGTCAAGCGCGATGATCTGCTCGTTCTCGATCACGTGCACAGAAGGCGGGTCGATATTCTTCACGAACACGCCGGATTCGGTGAAGATCCTGAAGTCTATGGAGGCTTCAGGATAGTTGGAAATATCAGGTTTGGTGATTTCGATCTTGAGATTGTTTTGTGCGCGTGCCGGAGTTAAAGCACCAAAGGCAATCATCCCGACGATCATCAGGAGGGAAATTGCTCTCGCAAAGCGTCTCGCAATCCGCAGGTGATGAGAGATTTTCATAACTGCTATTGTATGCCAAAAAACCCGATTCCGGCGGGTAAAAATTATTCAGGTTTCATTCCCATTCAATGGTGGCCGGGGGCTTGCTGGTGATGTCATACACCACACGGTTGACGCCCTTGACCTCGTTCACGATGCGGTTCGCGATGCGCGAGAGCACCTTGGGAGGGATCTGCGCCCAGTCAGCGGTCATGAAATCGTCGGTGGTGACAGCCCTCAGCGCGATCACTTCCTGGTAGGTGCGCTGGTCACCCATCACACCCACGCTGCGAACAGGCAGCAGGGCAGCGAAAGCCTGAGAGATCAACAGCTCATCCCCGTTTGATTTGCGGTTGATCAACCCTTCTGAGATCAACTCGGAAATAAAGATATCATCTGCATTCTGCAGGCACTCGATGCGGGCGGGAGTGATCTCGCCCAGGCAGCGCACTGCCAGCCCGGGGCCGGGGAAGGGCTGCCTCCAGACCAGTTCGGAGGGCAATCCCAGACTCTCGCCGATCTGGCGCACTTCGTCTTTGAACAGGTAGCGCAGCGGTTCAACCAATTTGAAACGCATGTTTTCAGGCAAACCGGCCACGTTATGATGTGACTTGATCCTGGCGGCCTTGTTGCGTTCAGGGGCTGCCGATTCCACCACGTCTGGGTAGATCGTGCCCTGCACCAGGAATTCTGGGTTGCCGATGCGCTCCGCTTCTTCTTCAAAGAGGTGGATGAACAAGCGGCCGATGATCTTGCGCTTCTGTTCGGGTTCGGTCACGCCCTGCAGGGCAGAGAAATAATCGTTTTGGGCATGCAGTGTGTGAAGCTCTAGTCCGATATGCTTTGCGAAAGCTGTTTCAACCTGTTGCACCTCGTTCTTGCGCAGCAGCCCGGTATCTACAAACACAGACGAGAGCTGGCCGCCAATGGCACGGTGAACCAGGGCGGTGGCCACACTCGAATCCACTCCTCCGCTGACGGCAGAGATGGCACGGCCGCTTCCCACTTGTTCGCGGATGGCAGACACGGCTTGGTCGATGATATTCTGTGGGGTCCAGGCAGCCTGGATGCCGCAAATTTTGAGGATGAAGTTCTCGAGCAACTGTTTGCCCAGTTGGGTATGCCTGACCTCAGGGTGGAATTGAACACCGTAAAGTCGCTTCTGGGCATCTCCCATGGCGCAGATCGGGCTGTTGGCTGATGTTGCCAGTGAGGTAAACCCTTGAGGGAGTGATTCCGTGCGGTCGCCGTGCGACATCCAGACGGTCATGGAGGAGGCGGGGAACAGGGCGTTTTCCGCGCGGGTCTGCACTTCAGCCAGGCCATATTCACGCGCTTCAGAAGGGGTCACCTTACCCCCCAGAGATTGGGTGAGTATGTGCATGCCATAGCAAATGCCAAGCACGGGCAGGTCAGATTTCAAAACATAAGAGGGGAGGGTTGGCGCGTCCTTGTCATAAACAGAGGCGGGTCCGCCGGAGAGGATGATCGCCGCAGGGTTCAGGCTCAGCGCTTTTTCTTCTGGCGCATCCCACGGGAAGATCTCGCAGTAGACCTGCATCTCGCGGATGGAACGGGCGATCAATTGTGTGTATTGTGAGCCGAAGTCCAGGATCAGGATCGAATCAGACATCAAACCTCCGACGGGTACTTACTCTGCGAAAACGATCTGACCGTCATCCAGGCTGGTTACCTGAACCAGGGCGAAGACGGGTATGTTCAAAGAAGCCAGTGATTCGCGACCGCCTTCAAAGGTCTTTTCAATCATGGTTCCAACGCCGCAGACTTCCGCACCGGCGGCCTGGGTCAAACGGATCAAGGCCTGGATGGTGGCACCCGAAGCAAGGAAATCATCCACGATCAACACTTTTTCATGGGGCAGCAAATATTCGGGTGAAACGATCAATTCGACCATGTTGCCCTTGGTATGTGAAGGGGCCACGGTCAGATAGACCGTATTGGGCATGGTAATGGGGCGGGTCTTGCGGGCGTACACCACAGGAATGTTTAAGTGCCTGGCGGTCATCAAAGCCGGAGCGATGCCTGAGATCTCGGCCGTCAAAATGCGGGTGGCGCCAGAATTGGCGAAATGAGCTGCTATTTCAGCTCCGCAGCGATCCATCAAACCGGGATCGACCTGGTGATTGATCAGGCCGTCCACTTTCAAGATTCCACCCCCCAGGTTTTTTCCCTCTTCTTTAATTCTTTCCATTAATTCCCGCATGGCTTCCTCCGCGAACAGATGTATAGACATTTTACTCAACTTGATGGGTTTCGGCTTCTTTTTTAATATTAAAAAGAAGTTGCGTTTGTACTATTTCAAAAATTATCGATCTTTTATTGTGGAAAAGGAAGCGGGATAGGGTGTGTTAGAATTAAATGATGAATTTACCTCAAATCGTTCTGGCTTCGAATTCTCCGCGCAGGAGTGAGATCTTGGGATGGACAAGCATCTCGTTCTCGACTCACCCTGCGGATATTGATGAAACCCCCAAGGGCACAGAACCGGCTGAAGAATATGTGATGAGGCTGGCGGAACAAAAAGCAATCGCCTCTTCGGGTTTTGCACCCTTTAATGGTCTGGTCGTGGCAGCAGATACGACTGTCGCGGATGGCAATGACCTGTTGGGAAAACCCGCCGACCTGGAGGAAGCCCGCCAGATGCTACTGCGCCTGCGCGGACGCACTCACCAGGTGCACACGGCTGTGGTGGTCTCGATCCCATCGCGGGGGAAGAAGGAACGCGTGCTGTGTTCCACTGACGTTCATATGCGCAAGTATTCTGACGCAGAACTGCAAGCCTATCTCGAAACCGGCGACCCGATCGACAAAGCCGGTGGTTATGCCATTCAACACATGGAATTCCGGCCGGTGGTCAAGTTCTCGGGTTGTTTTGCCAGCGTGATGGGGTTTCCACTCTGTCATTTTGAATGGATGCTGCGGCAATTAGGGTACGGTGAAAGAAAAGAGATACCCTATGTATGCCAGGAGCATTTATCCTATTCCTGCCCGATCTATCAACATGTGCTCAAAGGTGAAAACGTGGGGTAACCCGGAACAACGCCGGGAGGATCCAATGAAAAAAATCATACTTCTTCTGCTCGTCATCTTCATGATCTCTGCCTGTAATGGCAAGAATCCAACAGCTACAGTTATCACAGAAGATACTTCCGGGTTGCCAACACCCCAGGTGGCGGTGACCCCTGTACCGGATGTGTCTGCCTTGGTCAGCCAATTTCTCGAGATGTGGAATGCCAGTAATTATCCGGGTATGTACGCAATGCTGGCCAACACCAGTAAAGACGCGATCACTGAAACAGATTTTATTACCCTATACAGCGACACAGCCCAAGCGCTTACGCTGATGCAGATCGACGCGGGGATTGTCTCAACGCTTGTGACCCCCACTTCAGCCAAGGTTGGATACCAGGTAAACTACATCTCCAATCTCTACGGCACCTTTACTCGCAGCATGGAAATGAACCTGGTGATGGAATTGGGTGAGTGGAAGATCTTGTGGGAGGAGGGGTTGATCATGCCTGAGCTAATCGGCGGAAACCGTTTGATTAGCAACATCCAAACCCCCACTCGCGGTGATATCAATGATCGCAACGGCAACACGCTGGTCACTCAAAGCCAGGCAGTTTCAGTTGGGGTCATTCCCAGCCAGATCGGGTATGAATATGAGTCTGGCTTGCTGGACCTGTTATCAGTGGCTTTAGGCAAGCCAAAAATGATGGTGAAAGCCATGTATGAGAATTCAGCAGAATGGTACGTGCCGCTAGGTGAGATCTCACAATCTTATTATGATGACAGAGCCAAGACCTTTGATGCGTATGGCGGCTTGTATACGTCCTCGTATAGTTCACGCTACTACATGGATAATGGAATTGCGCCGCACGTACTGGGTTACATGCGTTTACTTCAACCCGAGGATCTGGACGTTTATCTGCGCAAAGGATACGCGCGTGACGCGCGCATTGGCGCGGCGGGTATCGAGTATTGGGCCGAGGAATATCTGGCCGGCAAACCCGCGGCTGATCTGTATGTGGTCAAACCGGATGGCACCTATGAAACGCGGCTGGCCAGTGTGGCTCCAGTTGCACCCGACACGGTCTATCTGACCATTGACCAAGATTTTCAGACACTGGTTCAAAAGGCTCTGTGGGGTTTCAATGGCGCGATTGTGGTGCAGGAAGTGGATACCGGTCGTATTTTGGCCATGGCTTCATCACCCGAGTTTGACAACAATGTAATGCAGCAAGAAAATTACAACTTTCAATATGCTTACAACGACCTGGTGTTAGATACCGACCAGACCGCAGCCCTTTGGAACCGCGCAACACGCTCTGCCTATCCACCGGGATCGGTTTTTAAGCTCATCGTCGCGGCCGCAGCGTTGGAATCGGGCTTGTATACGCCAGCCAGCTCATTTGATTGCACCAGCCAATACACGGAACTGGCCGGTTTTGTGGGAGACGACTGGACCTTTGCCAAGGGCCAGCCACCTTCTGGTACATTGAACTTGCTGGAAGGCATCATGCGATCGTGCAACCCCTGGTTCTATCATTTAGGGTATGACCTCTACCAAACCATGGGACCGAGCTATCTTGCGGATATGGCTCGTGGTTTTGGCTTGGGTTCTTTGACCGGCATTGAAGGCCTGGAGGAAGTACCTGGGAGCATCAACAACCCCACCAGCGATGGAGCAGCCGTACAAATGGGCATTGGTCAGGGAGATATGTTGGTCACGCCCATTCAAGTGGCAGATTTCATCGCGGCCATTGCGAACGGCGGAACCCTTTACGAACCGCAGATCGTTGAGAAGATTGTCTCTCTCAGCGGTGAGGAAGTGCAAACCTTCACTCCGATCGTACGCGGCACACTGCCCGTCAGCCAGGAAACCATTGCTGCTTTACAGGAAGGGATGCGCATGGTGGTTCAGGAAGAACGCGGCACCGCCTACTCCATCTTTAAAGGAACGGACATCAATACTTTTGGGAAGACTGGAACCGCCACCACTTCCGATATTGATCCGCATTCGTGGTTCGCGGGCTATACTGATCAGAACAACCCTGATAAACCGGATATTGCGGTGGTGGTCATCGCCGAGTATGCGGGTGATGGTTCGCGCTATGCTGCGCCGATCTTCCGCCGGGTCATTCAGGATTATTTCTACGGCGAACCCAAGACACTCTATTCATGGGAATTTGATTTTTACACCACGAAAACCCCCACAGAAGAGGAAACGGTAGCCCCTTAGTTATGAAAGCTGAGACTGTCTCAGGCTGGGTCACGCGCTTTCAATCCGGATTCTATACGGTTAAAACAGAAGCGGGCATAGTGGTTTGCGTGCTGCGTGGCAGGTTGAAACGGCGCACGATCCTCGGGGATGTGATCAGCATTGGTGACAGGGTGCAGATCAGCCTGTTGAATGATGGCACAGGAGCGGTGGAAGCCATTGAGCCGCGCCGAAGCGAACTTGTCAGGCTGGACCCGACCCCGAAAGGCGCGTTTCGCCAGATCCTTTTATCCAACCCAGATCAGTTGATCGCGGTCTTTGCATGCACGCAGCCCGAACCTCACCTGCGCATGCTGGATCGTTTTTTGGTCATCGCCGAAAAACAGGGGCTAAAAGCTCTCATCGTGGCAAATAAAGTGGACCTGATCGGCATGCGAAACGCAAAACGGATATTCGAGGCATACCCACCTTTGGGATACCCCGTGATCTATACTTCTGCCAAAGAAGGAACAGGGTTGAAGGATTTCAAAAAAACACTGACGGGTAAGATCTCAGCTCTGGCGGGGCCTTCAGGGGTGGGAAAATCGAGCCTACTCAATGCTGTTCAGCCCGGTCTGGGGTTGGCCGTGCGTGAGATCAGCGCGTGGAACGATCGTGGCAGGCACACCACCGTGGTACGCGAGATGTTCCCGGTCGAAGGAGGAGGATTCGTCGCCGATCTGCCAGGCCTGCGCAAGCTGTCTTTATGGGATACCCAGCCAGAGGAATTGGACGGCTATTTTCCCGAGTTACGAGATCTTGTTTCAAAATGCCAGTTCAATGACTGCGCTCATTTTGACGAACCCGGTTGCGCTGTGGTCAGGGCTGTTGAAGAAGGGCGCGTCAGCGAAGCGCGTTATGAATCATATCTGCGCTTGCGCATGGGAGATCAATAGTACAAACCCAATTGAATTTTGGC
>CAZRHZ010000038.1:14580-18911 GCA_964599995.1 uncultured Anaerolinea sp.
TCCCTTGGTCTTGCATCCTCCTAAAAGGTGGGTGTTAATACCCTACTGCAGAATGTGACAAATCCGCCCTACGGTTGTTGAAAACAGAAAAGCCAATATGCTATTGTGTAATAACTATCATCTCATGATGGGAACAAATGACAGTAAGTTTCAATCAAGTAAATTGATAGAATGGTTTAGAGTTATAATAAAAATGAGCAAATCCGACGCCGATAAAAGATGATTCACATCAGGTTCCGATGAAAACTATTGTGAACAAACGAAGACAATTGGTCGGTTTATTGTATGGTTTGGCTGCGGGGCTTGCATTTTCGCTGTTTGCATGGGGGATCGATTTCTTTTTATTGGCCAACGCACATGGTTATTTTTCATGGGTAAGATTTGTTCCAGGTTTGTTGATCAGTCTGATTTTGGGCGGTTTGGTGGGTTGGCTGACCGTTCGTATCAAATATACACTCGTAAACCTCTTTTTTTGGGTATGCTACGCGTTGATCCTTTCGAAGTTGATCGTCTGGCTTCCCATTAAGGCTACTCCTTTCATTATCAAATTATTTAACGGCTATTTAGGTGATTTTTTGGATTACCCCAATTATCCTGAGCTTAGTCAAATCCGCTGGTTTGGTTTCGCGACCATTGTGGTGGTTTGTATTATCAATGCCATTCTTGAGAATATTTTAATTGACCAGGCCTTGTTTTCAACCGGAAAAGTTGCTATTATTGTTCCGTTAATCGTGTGTTCAATGAGTTTCGGGTTGGTAGGCAGTGCAGCGGATGGAATCTTTAATAAAGCAACTCGGGAACCCATATTGGCGGTAGAAACTCTCATGGATTTTGCCGCATCTCACTTGGATCAGGAAGTTGCGCCAGAACTAAAAAGGTCCATGCATCTGGCAGCTGTGAATACCATTAAAGAATATCTCCCTCGCGACAGACGATTAATCCTCAGTAATTTTGACCGTTCATTCGGTCAAATTGATGTATTAATTGACTTTGAAGGTTATTGGGTTAAATGCACAACGGTATATAATCAAGTTACGTTCTGTACGAACGCTTTAGAGACCCCTCAAAGTCTCTTTTCGCATTTTAAATCTTCAGCAATGGTGATCATGGAACAAGAAGTTTCGTTCCTGTTTTAAAAACCAATCAAGCAGAATAAAGTTCTCATTTGATCGATCTTTGAAACATGTGATAAAAAGATACACAAGAATTCTGATTCAGAAACAAACGCATTTACTTTAGAACAAAGAGGACCCGTGGATGACTGATCAATTATTAAATGTTCAGAATTTGGAAACCCAATTTAAGACTCCTGAAGGCATTGTGCATGCCGTCAATGGTGTTTCATTCACCCTGAAAGAAGGAGAAACCCTCGGGGTCGTCGGAGAAAGCGGTTGCGGAAAAAGCGTCACAATGCTTTCTTGTTTGAGGCTGATCGCCTCACCACCCGGAAAAATTGTGGCAGGAAAAGCGTTGTTCCACGGTAAAGACCTGTTAGCCATGAACCAGGAAGACCTGCGGCATGTGCGGGGCGCTCAGATCAGCATGGTTTTTCAAGACCCAATGACCTCTTTGAATCCTGTTATGACCATCGGCAAACAACTCTGCGAACCTTTAATGCTCCATCAAAACATGAATAAAGATCAGGCCATCAAGCGGTCGATCGAGTTACTCGGCCTGGTTGGCATCCCGCGCGCAGGTGAGCGGATGAAAGATTATCCGCACCAATATTCGGGCGGCATGCGGCAGCGTGTGATGATCGCCATGGCGCTGGCCTGCAACCCGCAAATCCTGATTGCTGACGAACCGACCACAGCTCTGGATGTGACCATTCAGGCCCAGATCGTTGATCTGGTCATCAAGCTGCGTGAAGAACTTGGCATGGCAATCATCTGGATCACGCATGATCTCGGTGTGGTGGCAAGCATCGCACACCGTGTAGCGGTGATGTATGGAGGTTTCATTATCGAAGAAGCGCTCGTTGATGACCTCTATGCCCATCCCACCCACCCTTATACCATCGGTTTACTTGGCAGCCTTCCTCAAATCCAGGAAAACGCGCATAAACGCCTGTTTTCCATTGAAGGTATGCCCCCGGTCTTGTATAAAAAACCCAGTTCGTGTCCGTTTGCTCCCCGTTGCAATTGGGTCATGGATCGCTGCTGGAAAGAAAACCCGACCCTTCAAACCATTGCAACAGGTCATCAGGTAGCATGCTGGGCTGATACTAAAAACGGGAGTAAGCGCTAATGGAAACCGCCAACAATGTCTTAATTCGAGTTGAGAATCTGAAAATGCACTTTCCGATCTACCGGGGCGTGATCGCGCGCAAAGTGGGTGCTGTACACGCGGTGGATGGGGTCTCCTTTAATGTCAAACAAGGAGAAACACTGGGTCTGGTGGGTGAATCCGGCTGCGGCAAATCCACCACAGGCCGAACGATCCTTCAACTGTATAAACCAACCGCCGGTAATATTTATTACAAAGACACAAATCTGGTGCAGCTCAAATCAGAACCCATGCGCATGATGCGGCGCGAAATGCAGATGATCTTTCAGGATCCTTACGCCAGTTTGAACCCCAGAATGACCGTTAGAGACATTATCGGTGAACCCTTGATGGCTTTTGGCGAGGGCACTGGCAAGGAAATCAACGAAAAGGTGGCTGACCTGCTTAAGTTGGTGAAATTGAACCCCGATTTTGCTGACCGTTACCCGCACGAGTTTTCAGGTGGCCAACGGCAGCGCATTGGTGTGGCCAGAGCTCTGGCACTCAACCCATCTTTCATTGTTTGCGACGAGCCGATCTCGGCTTTGGATGTTTCGATTCAAGCTCAGGTGGTCAATCTGTTGGAAGATCTGCAGAAAGAATTCAATCTGACCTATTTGTTTATCGCCCACGACCTGTCGATGGTGCGCCACATCAGTAACCGAGTGGCGGTGATGTATTTGGGCGTGATCGTTGAACTGGCGGATCGTGACGAGTTATATGTAAACCCGCTGCACCCCTATACACAAGCCTTACTTTCAGCAATTCCGGTAGCCGACCCGAAATATTACCAAAAAAGTCACCGGCAGATCCTGGAAGGGGACGTCCCTTCTCCAGTCAATCCGCCGTCCGGCTGCCGTTTTCGCACGCGATGCCCAATCGCTGATGATCACTGCGCTGAAGTTCAACCTGAATTTCGCGAAGTCACCCCCGGGCATTTTGCGGCTTGTTTAAAAATATAAGAGAGGATACATAAAAGGAGGTGATGGATTACCAGGTAGAAACTAGAAGTTCGTATTTAAGAGCAAGTACAAATTCAAATTCTCATAAGGAGGAGAAGCAATGCGTAAGTTATATACGTTAGTTGGTTTGATTATGGTCTTCAGCCTCGTGTTGGCCGCCTGTGCCCAGACGCCAGCCACTGAAGCCCCCACCACCGGAACTGAAGCTACTGAAGCTCCCGTCGTGGAAGTTTCTTTGAACCCCTATATCGGTTCAAATAAACTGGATGGCAATGGCGTTCCCCCGACATTCTTCAATGATGTCCACATCCGGAAAGCCTTCGCCTACTGCTTTGACTGGGACACCATGGTCAACGAGATCTTCATGGGCGAAGCCGTTCAGGCTCCCGTGCTGGCTCTGCCTGGCATGCCAGGTTATGACCCCGAAGCTCCATACTACACCATGGATCTGGATAAATGCGCGGAAGAGTTCAAACTGGCCGATGTCGACCTGGATGGAATCCCCGCTGGTGAGGATACTGATGATGTCTGGAGCGTAGGTTTCCGTCTGCAGATGCTCTACAACACTGGCAATGCAACCCGCCAGACCATGTCTGAGATCCTGCAAAACAACCTTTCTGTAGTTAACGAACTCTTCAGTATCGAAGTCCTTGGTCTGCCCTGGCCGGCCTATCTGACCGCCCAGAGAGCTCACAAAATCCCCATCATGACCGCTGGATGGCAGGAAGATATCCATGATGCCCACAACTGGTATCAGCCCTACACCGTGGGTTCCTACGGTTCCCGCCAGGCAATGCCCCAGGAAATGAAAGATGAATTCCGGGCTTTGTTGAACGAGGGTGTCTCACTGATCGATCCCGCTGCGCGCCATGAGGTGTATCAGCGGTTCAATCAGCTCTACTACGACTATGCTCCTGGTCTGCCGGTTGTGAATGCAACCACCCATCTCTTCGAACAGACCTGGACGCACGGCAGAATTCTCAACCCGCTGTATCCCAATATCTACTACTACACGATCACCAAAGATGCTGATGCCAAGAACCCCGACACCTATACCTGGGTGACCATCGCGGGTGGACCTGACACCTTTGATCCCGCTCTGGC
>CAZRHZ010000039.1:0-12555 GCA_964599995.1 uncultured Anaerolinea sp.
ATGGATTGGTCTTTGTAGGCGGGCACGACAAAATCGGAAGGCAGGTTTAATCCCGGAATCGTGTTTCTTTTGAGATCTTCCAACAGACGTGGGTCGAAAATGGACATACATCCTCCTTTGGGAGTATTTGGGAATATGATGTATCTGATTGATCAGTAAAGGTGTCGAATTGGGCAATATGACAACAAAATGTGATCAGTTTTAAGGAATATTTTTTCCATTGTCTTGTATAATTATAAATACAATTGATTAATCAGAAAGAAAAACCCATGAAAAAGATCATGGGTCAATTATTCGGGGCAGTTGAAAGTCTGGTTATTGTAAAAATTCGCAACACCGTCAGTTGGCACCTGTAAACCGTCATAGAACAAAAAAGAGCTCATGAAAAATCAAATGAATCTGCGATCGCTTTTCACTGGTCGAAAGCAAAGGCGATTGATCGAATCTCTCACCGGGTATTTGTTCATCGCTCCTGCCACCCTATTAATTTTCCTGTTTGGAATTTTTCCGGTGGCGTTCGCGCTTTACGTCAGCTTGCATAAATGGCGCATCAAACGTGCCGGGATGATCGGCCTGCAGAATTATTCAGATGCAATCGGCAACCTGGCTTATGTGCTGATCTTTTTCCTGGGAATTGGCGCGCTCGTCGGAGCCTTTTTCATCCTGCGTAAGATCATTCGATCTGCACGAGAACACGGTGAACGCCCGTGGTTATGCTTGCTTCCCGGATTTGCGAACGCGGCCATCGCAGCAGCCTTGCTCCGTTGGACCTATCTGGTTTTACCTGAGGTGCTGGGTATTGCCGATAAATTACGCGGCCTCGAGAGGACGCAGGCTGTGTTCATGCGCCTGCTTGGCGAGGCTTTGCGGGCCGAAAATGTTCAGCCTGCCTGGCGTCAGTTTTTCTGGATTCTGCTGGTCGGGATAACAATTTCGATTGTTGTGATGTTCCTTTGGCGCAATCCGCGCAATTATTTCTATCAAGCACAGTTTTCACTGTTTTTCACAGCTCTGGCCGCTGGAGTCGGGATACTATATTACACCCAACAGCAGGTTGCGCAAGCTTACAGCACCGCTGCGGCGGAGGGGATCGACCCCGGTATTTGGCCGCAGTTCATCACCATCTCCAGCGGCGTGATCCTATTAGCCTTGGGATGGTTCTTGTGGCGGCGGGCTGACCGATTGAAATCCAACCGCCACTTCTGGCTGCTCATCCTTGGCGTGATGATCCTGCTGGTGGGAGGCTGGCTGCTGGTTGGCGAGATTCCCACCATTTTGGCCTCCGGCGATCCTGACTTATGGGCAGGGTTAAAGGTCACCACCTTTTTCGCGCTTGGAACCGTGCCTATCCAGTTGACGCTGGCAATATTCCTGTCTGTACTTTTGTTTCAAAAGCGACCCGGGTCGAACATTTTCAGGGTGATCTTCTTCATTCCATATGTGACCCCGGTGATCGCAAGCGCGGCAGTATTTAAGCAGATGTTCTCCAATCGCTTTAGTTCGCCCATCAATATGCTGTTAAGCGCGATCGGCTTGCAACCCCAGCAATGGTTGTTCGAGCCGCGCGGTATCATCACATTAATGGGTAATTTCTTTGGATGGACAACTCCAGACTGGGCAGCGGGACCTAGCCTGGCGCTGTGCGTCATCATTTTGCATTCTGTGTGGACGTACGTAGGTTACGATACGGTCATCTACCTGGCCGGCTTGGGAAATATCCCCAAAGAAGCAGTGGAAGCAGCTGAGGTGGACGGCGCCAACAAATGGGAAGTCTTCCGATATGTCACGTTTCCGCTGCTGTCACCGACCACGTATTTTCTTTCGCTGATCTCGATCATCGGCACGTTCAAAGCCTTTAACGCCATCTGGATCTTGCGCGACAGCCTGGCATTAGGCACCACAGATGCCTTCAGTGTCACCATTTTTATTGAGTTCTTTGAAAAACTCCGTTACGGTTATGCATCTGCCATGGCTTTCATCTTGTTTGCGATCATCCTCGCGTTAACTTTCATCAACAACAAAATCCAGGGATCAAGGGTGTTCTATGGTTAAGAAATCAAAAAACACCGGGCTTGTGAAGTATTCAACCGGCAACACCATTTTCACGTACGTGATCCTGGGATTGGGCGCGTTCATCGCCTTGATCCCGTTCATCTGGATGGTTTCCACCTCGCTCAAAAGCCTGGGAGAAGCTTTAGGTACGAGTTTTTTTCCCAGCGAACTGCATTTCGAGAATTATGTCGAAGCGTGGAAGCGGGCTTTGTTCACGGAATATTTTGTCAACAGCATCCTCATCACGGCCATCACGTTGACCGGTGAGGTCACCTTCAGCATCCTGGCTGCTTATGCTTTTGCGCGCATCAAATTCCCGGGACGTGATCTGATCTTTAGCATCCTGTTGAGCACGATCATGATCCCTGCCATGGTTTTCACCATCCCGAATTTTCTGACGGTCACCTGGCTCGGTCGTATTGGCCCGATCCCCTGGATCAACAACTGGCCGGCGTTGACCATCCCGTTCATGGGAAGTGTCTTTTCCATCTTCATGCTCAAGCAATTCTTCGCGCAGATCCCAGATGAACTATATGATGCCGCACAGATGGATGGGGCAGGGCACTTGCGTTTCTTGGTTCAGATCGTCATGCCACTAACCAAGGCACCTTTGATGGTGATCGTCGTCTTGTCATTCATTGGCACCTGGAACTCACTGGCGTGGCCAATGCTGGTGACGAACACTCCCGATTGGCGTCCAATTTCAGTAGGGTTAATGAATTTCGTCAACGAAGCCGGTCAGGAGATCAACCTGACCATGGCGGGGGCTTTCATTACGATCGTCCCGATCCTGATCATTTACTTCTTTACCCAAAAGCAGTTTACCGAGAGTATTGCCCGATCGGGATTGAAAGGTTAATCCGGCAAGTATTTTCAATGGAGGTGAAAAGGAAAAATCTTGTCTGATTCTGTGATCCATTCTATTTGTTCAAAAAGAGGAGAAGAAAAGAAATGAAAAAATTCAGTATTTTGTTAACCGCAGTCATGTTGGTAGCGCTTGTGTTGTCTGCATGCGCACCCAAAGCCACACCTGTGCCCACTGAGGCTCCAGTGGCGACTGCTGAACCGACCGCCGCGCCGACCGCTGAACCGACCGAAGAGGTCTCTCCGCTGGCGGGTGTGGTGATCCAATTCTGGCATGTCTATTCAGACGCACCGGGCGAAGGCCTGCAGGCGCTGGTGGAAGAGTTCAACGCCACCAACACCTACGGCATCACTGTCGAAGCCCTCAATCAGGGCAATTACGGCGATGTGGAAGACAAGGTCAATGCCGGTATTCAATCTGGTGACCTGCCCGATGTGGTGATGGCCTATACCAACTCACTAGCCGACTGGTATTCTGTTGATTCCATCATCGACCTGAATCCCTACATCAATGATCCCGATTACGGCCTGACCGCTGAACAATCAGCTGATCTCTACCCGCACTTGAAAGCCGCCGGTTCAACCGCTGACGGCGCATGGATCGCCTACCCGATGACCCAATCTGCCAACGTGTTGGTCTACAATTTCACCTGGGCTGAAGAATTGGGGTTTGCGACTCCTCCCACGACCTCCGAAGAGATCAAGGCTGTGGCTTGCGCAGCCGCCGACGCCAACACTGCCAAGGGCGGTGACTTCGCCGGAACCGGTGGTATGGTTTACTACCCAAGTTCCACCAACTGGCTGCACTGGCTGTATGCCTTTGGCGGTTCCGAGCTCAATGAAGCCGGCGACGCCTATGACTTCAACACCCAGGCCGCCATTGATGCTTCCATGTACCTGCTGGACCTGAAAGCCAACGGCTGCGTATGGCAGACCGAAAGCTATCCCAATCCTGAACAGGCACAACGCAAGGCTTTGATCACCATGAGTTCCACCGCTGGTGCGCCGTACTATGCGGCTGCTTTTGAAGATGCCGGCAACACTACCGATGTTTGGGGTTGGCTGGCTGCTTACGGCCCAGATGGTACGCAAGCCGTGGATGCCTTCCAGCAGATGCTGGGGGTGGTTCCCAGCACTGAAGCGGAACAACTGGCCTCCTGGCTGTTCGTTAAATGGCTGACCTCACCTGAGATCCAGGCTCGCTGGGTTCAGATCAGCGGATACTATGGCACACAGACCTCCACTGAGGCCCTGTTGGCGGATTACGCTGCCGCGAATCCTGTTTGGGCTTCGGGCGTGGCACTGGCCGCCATTGGACCTTCAGAACCTCAGACCTTCGCCGCCTGGTCATCTGTCCGCCGCGCCATTGGCGATGCTGCAGCACTGCTCTATGCTGCGACCACCGAGGAAGAAGTCGTTCAGATCTTGGCTGACCTGACCACCACTTGCAACGATCTGGTTGCGGAAGTCTCGAACTAACAGTTTTCAGTAACGAACCAAAATCGGGAGTCTGATCAAAGACTCCCGATTTGCGTTAAAGGGCAGATAAGCTGTAGTTTACCAAACGAGGATCAAGGCGGAATAAGGTGGGATCTCGGGTACGGGAATGTAGCGGAAGAAACCGCCACCTGATTCCACCGTCAAAGAAGTGGGGGTTCCCTCGCCCAGGATCAGGGTGGGGGTGTATGTGCCTGCTGCCAGGCGGCTTGAATCCACAGTCAGATTGTATTCCGAGACCGCGTTATCTGATAGATTGATGACCACTAGGGCGGTTTCGTTCTCGCTCTTGCGCAAGACGGAGTAGAGGTCATTGCTGCCCGTGGATACGATGTTCATGTCTCCCACGCGCAGGGAGTCATGCTGGTTGCGAAGAGCGATCAGCGATCGATAATAGGAAAGGAGGGAGTCGGGATCATCCAATTCAGCGGCCACGTTATAGGTTTCCACCCCGGCACCCACGGCCTCCCACGGAGCGACCGTGGAAAAACCCGCATACTCTCCGGCTGACCATTGCATTGGTGCGCGGATGCGTTCATCGGGTTTCGAACCCTGCATGCCGACCTCTTCACCGTAATAGATGAACGGAACCCCAGGTGAGGTCAGCAAGAGAGACGCGGCTGCTTTTACTTTGAGCGGGTCGTTCCCCAATTGATCCATCAGGCGGTTCTGGTCGTGATTGGTCAGGAATATGGCGAAACGCATTGACGGCAGAAGTTTATACGAAAACTTCATCTGAAAGTTGGTGCCGAAGGCGTTGTCGGTTCTCACGGATTGAATGAATGCGTCTGCCAGTTGAAAATCAAAGCACAGGTCCAGTTGATCGCCCTGCAAGTAAGAGCCGGTGATGGCGGTTTCATCCCATACTTCACCCACGATCAGTGCATCGGGATTGACCGTTTTAAAATCCGTGCGGAAGTTTTTCCACCAGGTGTGGGTGGATTCGGTATTGGCTTGGGTTCTTCCTTCTTCGATCAGGTACATGGCCGCATCCAGGCGGAAGCCATCGATGCCGACGTCTTCCAGCCAAAAACGCGAGACGTTTTCCATTTCAGCGGTCACTTCTGGATTTTCATAGTTCAGATCGGGCATTTCTGAAGAGAAAGTGGCGTAATAATAATCGTCATTGGCTTCAAACCACACCTGCTGTCCCCACGGCCCGCGGTAACCCGGATCTGCATCCGACCAGACATACCAGTCGCGGTGGATCGAACCTGGCGTGCGCGAATCGATAAACCATTGGTTGCGGGTGCTGGTGTGATTGAGCACCAGGTCCATGATCACACGGATGCCCCTGGCGTGTGCTTCAGTGATCAGGTTCCGCAGGTCATTCAGATTCCCATAATCCGGTTCGACCAGGTAATAGTTATCCACTGAATACCCATGATACGTGGACGAGGGATTAATCGGCATGAGCCAGATGCCGGTGATCCCCAGATCGGTGGTGGTGTTCGGGTCGCCGTCATTGAGATAGTCCAGTTTTTGCGTGATGCCGTTCAGGTCGCCGATCCCGTCGCCGTCACTGTCGTAAAAAGAACGCACAAAAATCTCATAGAAGACTGTGTCGTTCCACCAGGGGTAGCCATCTGTGCCCTGTGGCAGGTTTTCAGCCACCACTTCGGTGGCTTCGGGGGTCGCGGTAATGGAACCTGAGGGGAGTGGGTTCGTGCAGCCGCAAATCAGGTTGAGCACTACCAGGATCGAAATAATCCACAAAAACCGTCTCATTTATTTACTCCTCTTTGAAGATCCCTTGCAATGATGCAATCCCATTATACGATTTTGTCAGAGCTTGAGGGAAATCGAATCTGAACGGGATATTTGAGATCCTTAAGCCCATACTGCTTTTTTTTGTCGATGATACAATAAATGCATGTCACGCAGGCCGACCATCGGGTTCATCTCCACCTGGCCGATCTACCAGGGCACCACGATCGATCGTTATGCTTATTCTCTGATCCAGGGCATCAGTTCAGCCGCCCACCGCTTGAACTGCAACCTTTTGCTGGGCTGTGGATCGAGCCTGACAGGTAATGCATCTGAACACCGCAGCTACTGGCCTGTTCCCGGACCGGACGTGGAGTTCTTACCCGTTGGTCCCTGGAACACAGACGGCTTGATCATAGTCTCCGATGAATTGACCGCTTCCCAAAACCAGTACATCCATGACCTGATGGCTTCGGGTTTTCCGGTGATCTTCACCACTCCTGAAGGCCCAGGTTCGCTGGTGAATGTGGACAACGCGCTTGGAATCCGAAAAGCTTTCAACCATTTATACAATCATGGGCACCGGCAGATCGCTTATCTGGCGGGTCACTTTAAACACGGTGGTGACAGCGAGGAACGCCTGCAGGCTTATTACGCTGCCTTGCAAGAACACAATCTGCCCCTGGATGAACGCCTGGTGGCTTTTGGTGAGCACCGTAAAACCGACGGCGCCGTCGCAATGAACCAGATCATGGAAAGCGGCGCACCTTTCAGCGCTGTGATTGCCAGTAACGACCTTTCATGCCTGGGTGCTATTGAAACATTGACTGCTGTCGGGCTGCGTATCCCGCAGGACGTGGCGGTGATCGGGTTCGACGACATTCTGGATGCGCGTACCTTAACGCCTTCGTTAACCACCATCCGCCATCCAACTTTCTCGATCGGTTTTCAAGCGGTGCTGCTGCTGATGGAGTATATCCGCGGTGAACGAGCGGGGACAACGCGCGTGGTGGTTCCACCGCAGTTGATCGTCCGCCAATCCTGTGGCTGCCGGCTTGGACAAATGGAAACACAGAACGGCGGCTCCTCTTTGGGGGTATTGATCCACGAGATGGCTGAAGCTTCTCTTAGCGATGCGCGCAACAGTCTTTTGGAAGACCTGGTATCGCAAATGGACCTGATCGTGGGAGCATTCGTCGAAAGTCTTAAACTTGGGCAATCTGATCCGATCATGGCAGAAATCGGGCGCGTGCTGCGCTGGACGGAAGAACGCGGTGAAGATGCCCATGTCTGGCAGACCGCGCTGGCTGTGCTGCTGCAGAAACTCAATCATCTATATTCAATGGTGGATAATTTCGATCCCGCCTACGCTGCCAGCCTGCTTGACAGCGTCCGCGTGGAGATCAACGACAAGATCCAGCGCCAAACCACCCGTTTCATGTTAGGCAGAATGGACATGATGGCCCAACTCGGCCAGTTGACCGCTGAAATGGTGGCGGCTATGAACATCGATCAAAGTGCTGAGATCCTGGCACGCTTGCTTCCACAGGTCGGCATTCAGAACGCCCTGGTCGCGTTGTATGACAATTTAGGAGAAGAGCCCACTTCTCAGGGTGAGATCCTGTTTAGCGCGGGTTTGCCTGCCAAATTGAACGGTTTACGTTTTGATTCACGCAAGTTCCCCGTTTCGGGGCTTTATGATCGCAGCAAACCTCTCCAACTCATCATCCTGCCTTTGCACATTGATGATCAATCCTCGGGATTTGTGGCATTCAACGCTCCAAACCCTGAGATGTGTGCGGCCATTGTCCTCAACCTCGAGGTCGCGCTGCGCACCAGCCGCTTGTATCTGGACGCGGTCGAAGGCCGGCGCATGGCCGAAGAAGCCAGCCGTCTTAAAAGTCGGTTCCTTTCGATGGTCAGCCACGAACTGCGCACCCCCTTGAGCTTGATCGTGGGATTAAGCGAAATGTCTTTGCGTGAGCACAAGGTGGAAATCAGGGATATTGAACAGATCAACACCAGTGCCCAACACCTGGCGCGCCTGATCGGAGATGTGCTTGACCTGGCAACCAGCGAAGCCGGGCAGTTGCGCATTCTCAAGGAACCGCTTGACCTTGCCGGGGTACTGGATGTCTCGATTAAGATTGGTGAACAGCTGGCTCGGGATAAGGGATTGGAATGGCAGGTGAAGTTACCCTCAAAAGGGCTTCATGTGCTGGGTGACCGAACCCGTCTGCGTCAAGTGATGTTGAATTTGCTGAGTAACGCTGTAAAATTCACATCTGAAGGTCGTGTGGAAGCCAGTGTGTATGAAGAAGCCGGCAAGGCCGTAATTCAAGTCAATGATACCGGCATGGGAATTCCATTATCAGAACAAGAAACCATTTTCAATGAGTTTTATCGCACCGGAAGATCAGTAGAGTCAGGGGTGACCGGGCTGGGATTGGGGCTGGCCATCACCCGCCATCTGGTTGAACAACACGGTGGCACCATCAGCGTGCGATCCCCCGGCGACCTGCACTGTGGCACCACTTTCGAGATCAGGCTGCCGCTGCTCGATGCTTCTGAGGTCAAAGCGGATCAGATGGATGACCTGATGAAAAAGAGTAGTAATGTCTTCCTGTTAGCCAATCAGGACGAAGAGGTGGGAGAGATCATGGCCTTTCTGAAGCAACGGGGCCACACGGTCACTTTTTGCCGCAGGGATGTAGAGGATACGTGGCTCGAGCAGGTGAATACGCTTTCTCCCTTTGCCTTGATCCTGGCTGAACATTTGGCGTCCAGCGCAGGTTGGACGGTGGCCAGCCTGCTGAAACGTTCTTCAGAAACTGAGAATATTCCCATCCTGGCTTATTCATTGGATGGTGAACGAAATCAAGGCGAGTTACTTGAGCTGAATTATCTCTATAAACCGGTCAAGCCTGAACAGATCCAACGTGTGTTACCCCAAATGGATGGGCCGCGTGGCAGAACTCCTCTGATCCTGGTGGTGGACGATGATCCGGGCGTCCTGGCCATGCACTGCCGCATGATCGAAGGCACAGGCCGTCGAACCCTGGCTGCCCGCAACGGTCGTGAAGCACTTGATCTGCTTGAAACCAACCACCCCGACCTGATCTTGCTTGACCTGATGATGCCGGTCATGGACGGATTTGAGATGCTCGATGAACTGCGCAAACGCGAATCCAGGCGCGATATTCCAGTCATTATTCTCACCGGTCGGGTGCTCACCGATGCTGACCTGGAACGCTGCAACAACGGCGTGGCCACCATTTTAGGAAAAGGCTTATTCACCACAGAAGAGACCTTGAATCATATTGACAGCGCATTGACCCGCAATAACACACTCAGCGGTCCGACCCGCCAGCTCGTGCGCAGGGCCATGACCTTCATCCACATGCATTATTCTGAACCGATCACCCGCGAGGAAATTGCTGAAGAGGTCGGCATCAGCGCGGATTACTTGACGGATTGCTTCAGGCAGGAATTGGGCATTACTCCCATCACTTATATTCGCCGCTACCGCATCCGCAGGGCTTGCGACCTGCTCAAGAATACCGATACATCCATCACTCAAATCGCCATGAGCGTTGGTTTTTCAGAGAGCGCTCATTTTTCACACGCATTTTTGCGTGAAACGGGGGTTACACCGCGCGCCTATCGTTTGCAGGGCCGCAAATAATTCTCGGATATTGACAAAAATTTCCGGCTGGTTTGCAAGAATCCAGTCGGGTGACTGCATATAATTGAAAAGTCGCTAAGAAATGGCTTTGGAACAAGGACACGGGATGAGTCAAAGTAATACCACTGCTCCAGACGTGATCATGCTGGTCGGAACCGACGAACGGCTGGTCTATCTATTACAAAGATATTTTGAATCATGTCATTGCAAACTGGTACCCTGGCTTGCTGTCCCTTCGGTTGAAGAGATTTCACAGAATATGCCGGTTGTCCTTATTTTTTCGACCAGTGAATTACTCGAGTCAGCCCAAACCCTGTTGGATTATACGAGTGCTCATGAAATCCCTGTGCTGGTATGCACATCGGTGGCTGGCGAAGCGCGTGCCAGAGAATTGGGCGCGGACGCGTGTCTACTGCATCCGTTGACTTATGATAGTTTTAAATCCACACTCGAGGGGATTTACCCGGTCGAGGTGTGATTTTCCAGTTTACAGACAAAAATATCCGGTTTTTAGACAATTGCTCGGTGTTTCAAGTCTTTATAATCCAAGGTGAAAGAGAAGTCTTGTCTTTCACGTCCTGAAAGGTGTGTATTCACACCAAATATTCGTATCAAAAAAAGGAGTAGAGAATGAAGAAATTAGTAACTTTGGTTTCCCTGATCGTCGTTCTAAGTTTTGTCTTGACGGCATGCGGCGGTACTGCACCGACAGCCGCCCCCACCGAAGCTCCTGTTGAAACTGCAGCGCCAACTGCAGCCCCCACAGAAGCCCCGGCTGAACCTGTGGCCACCCTGACCATCTGGGCTGACGACACCCGCGCCCCCGTGCTGCTCGAATTCGCTGAAGAATTCAAAGCAGCCTACGGTGTGGAACTGGTTGTTGAAGACCTGGGACGTGTGCAGGATATCCGCACCCCGATGATCACGGCTGCACCCGCCGGAGAAGGTCCTGACATCTTCGTCAGCGTGCACGACTGGTTAGGCGCAATGATCGAGAGCGGTCTGGTTGCCCCGATCGACCTCGGTGACAAAGCCGCTGAGTTTGTTCCCTCCGCGATTGAAGCCTACACCTACACCGATGGTCTGCTCTACGGTGTGCCCTACGCTACCGAGAACCTTGGCTTCTTCTACAACACCGACCTCGTCGAAACCCCGCCCGCGACCTGGGATGAGATGCTTGAAATGGCCCGCACCCTCAAGGCTGATGGCACAATTGAATATGCCATCGGCATCCTTGGCGATCCCGGCTACAATTCCCTGCCCATCCAGACCGCCTTTGGTGGTTATGTCTTCGGCAAGGACGCCAATGGCGCTTTGAATGCCCAGGATCTCGGCCTCGACAGCGAGGGTGAGATTGCCGGTGTTCAATGGATGGTTGACGCTGTGGCTGAAGGTTTAATGCCCGCCACCACCGACAGCGAGACCAACCTGGCTTTGTTCGAAGATGGCAAGATGCCCTTCGTGATGGCCGGTCCGTGGTCCCTGGATGTGATTCGTGAATCCGGTGTGCCCTATGCTGTTGCTGATGCTTTCCCCGCTGGCCCTGCTGGTGTTGGTGCCCCGTTTAGCGGTGTGCAAGGCTTCATGATCAATGCCTTCAGCGAAAACATCCTGCTTGCTCAGACCTTCCTGACTGAATACGTGGCTACCCCCGAATTCATGCAGAAGATCTACGAGTTGGGCAACCGTACCTCCGCTTACACTTCCGTGATGGAAGCGACTGACGATCCTGATCTGGCTGCCATGGGCAAAGCTGGCGTTATCGCCATCCCCATGCCCAACATCCCCGAGATGGGCTCTGTTTGGACCGCCTGGAACAACGGTATCACCCTGGCTTTGAATGGTGAGCAGGAACCTGCTGCTTCCATGGGCGATGCCGCCACCCAGATCCGCAACCTGATCTTGGGCGCACTAGCTGGCATGGTCAACCTGCCCGGAACTTTCCAGGATGTGGTTGGCTGCGGCGCTGAATGGGATCCTGCCTGTGAGGATTCAGCCATGGTTCTTGGCGATGACGGACTCTATACCTTCACCGCTGCCCTGCCCGCTGGTGACTATGAGTACAAGGTTGCCATGGACGGTGCCTGGACTCTGAATTATGGTTCAGATGGAGCCGAAGGCGGCCCCAACTACACCTTCACTCTTGCTGCTGACAGCAATGTGACCTTCACTTATGATCCTGCTACTCACCTTGTAACGATGGTAACCGAGTAATCGGCAATCCAATTGGAAGGCCGGGCCAAAATCCCGGCCTTCTTTTCTTCCTATACTCGTCCTCTTGATGTAAAAAGGTGGAAATATGTCTAGTTCTCCCAGCCTGGAAAAATCGGAATTGAAAGCCGGAAAGAGTAGACCTGTCCTTTCCAATATCCTCAAAGCAGCCATGCTCGTGTTGGCAGACATGGCAGTGCTTTGGTTTATCACCAAATTGGTCAATCTTGGCTACTATACCTTGATGGCAGCCCTGATCGTCATCACGTTGGTGGCGAACTTCATTGTCATCAAAAAATCAGCCTACCCCTACCGCTGGATGTTGATCGGTTTGATCCTGATGGGATTATTTACCATTTACCCGATCATCTTCACCATCTGGGTCGCATTCACCAACTATGGTGAAGGTCACCTGATCACCAGAGAACAAGCCGTGGATCAGATCACAAACGTGAAATATCTGCCAGAAGAGGGCAAATCCTACAAGTGGACCGCTTTTCAATCTTCTGACGGAGAATATGCCCTGTGGTTGATCGACG
>CAZRHZ010000039.1:12655-18795 GCA_964599995.1 uncultured Anaerolinea sp.
AACTTCAGGGACTTTTTCATCAGCCCTGCGCTTCGCGGACCGTTGGTGCGCTTGGTAACCTGGAACTTCGCTTTCGCGATCTTAAGTTTGTTATTGAATTTTGCATTGGGTTTGTTGATCGCCATCCTGTTCAACGATCCCAAGTTCCCTCTTAAAAAGCTAATTCGTTCGCTGTTGATCATCCCTTATACTATCCCGGCCTTGATTACCGTGATCATCTGGCGCGGTATGCTCAACCCGGAATTGGGTGTGGTCACGCGAATTTTGGAAGCTGTTTTTGGTTCATCTCCCCCCTTCATGACTGACCAGTGGTGGGCCAAGGTGGCCATTTTGATTATCAACCTTTGGCTGAGCTACCCCTATTTCTTCCTGATTTGTAGCGGAGCGCTGCAATCCATCCCGTCGGATATCTATGAAGCAGCTGTGGTGGATGGCGCGAACCCGTGGAAAAAATTCTGGAAGATCACCCTGCCGCTCCTGCTGGTTTCAGTGGGTCCGCTGCTGGTGGCTTCGTTTACCTTTAACTTTAATAACTTCAATCTGATCTACCTGTTCAACGCGGGTGGTCCGCCCATGGCGGGCACACCCACCCCGGCCGGTCATACCGACCTGTTGATCAGCTATGTGTACAATCTGGCGTTCGCCGGCAGCCGCGGTGTCAATTATGGTTTTGCGGCCGCCATCACGATCGTCATTTTCTTCATCGTTGGTACCATAACGCTCTTCCAGTTCCGCTTTACCAACATGTGGGAGGAGATCAGTGAAAATGTCTAATAAAAGCTCACTCAAAGATTTAGGCTCTTCATTAACTTTTCAGCGGAGATTTGGAATTGCCATCCGGCTGGTCATTGCGGTCGTCCTGATCATCTTTGCGATCTTCCCGGTGTTGTGGGTCATTTCTGCGTCCTTCAATCCAACCGGTACGCTTGCCACCCAAACCCTGATCCCGAAGAATGCCGGGCTGGATAACTATAAAGCCTTGATGTCGGATACACGCTGGCCTTTCTGGCAATGGATGTGGAACTCGTTCAAGATTGCCTCGATCACTTCTCTGCTTTCACTTTTCATCACCACCATCGCAGCCTACGCTTTCTCGCGTTTTCGCTTCAAAGGTCGCAAGACGATGCTGAAGGCCATCCTGTTGATCAATGTGTTCCCCAGCATCCTGGCTTTGGTGGCTACCTTCCTGATGATCTCGCAGATTGGCGATATCATTCCTTCTTTGGGATTGGATAATCACGCCAGCTTGATCCTGATTTATCTGGGTGGTGCGATGGGCGTGAACATCTGGCTGATGAAAGGTTATCTGGATACCGTGCCACATGAGATCGATGAATCCGCCATGGTGGAAGGCGCTTCGAACTGGCAGATCTTCACCCAATTGATCTTCCCGTTGATCCGCCCGATCTTAATCGTCATTGCCATTATCAATTACATTGGAACTTACGGTGAGTTCGTGATGGCGCGTGTGATTTTGCGCAGCAACGAATATTACACCTTGATGGTCGGCCTGCAGGTCTTTGCTGGAGCACAGTTCAGCCAGCGCTGGGGCGTGTTCGCTGCCGGTGCCTTGATGGGTTCGCTGCCCATCATCATCATCTACCTGATCCTGCAGGACAAAATCATCGGAGGCCTGACCCAGGGTGCAGTAAAAGGATAATCAACGAATATGAAAAATCGAAAAAGCTTGCTCTTGCCAGCCGTCCTCGGGGGACTGGTCGTTATTCTTGTTGTCATTGGACTTTTCATCTTCCTTCCAAAGAAGGATACCGCTGAGAAAGTCCTGGTGGACAGTTCCAGCATCCACGTGAACCCCATTGAGGGGCTCAGCCCGGATTTCATCATGGGCGCGGATGTGTCGATGCTGCGCGAGATCGAACTGAATGGCGGCAAGTTTTACGTCAACGGCGTCGAAGAAGACCTCCTCAAGATCCTCAAAGATCACGGCGTGAACTGGATCCGGCTGCGCATTTGGGTGGATCCCACCGATGTGAAAGGCAACGGCCTGGGCGGCGGGAACAATGACCTGACCGCGACCCTCGAGATTGCCAAACGCGCCAAGGATCTGGGATTGAAAGTGTTGGTCGACTTCCATTACAGCGACTGGTGGGCAGATCCAGGACAGCAAAACAAGCCCAAAGCCTGGAAGGACCTCTCAACAGAAGACCTGCAGCAAGCGGTTTACGATTACACCTCTGAGGTGATCTCGGCTCTGGTCAAGGCACACGCCACGCCTGATATGGTGCAGCTTGGCAATGAGATCAACGGTGGTATGCTCTGGCCGGATGGCAAGATCTGGCAGGAAGGCAGCGAAACCATCGGTGGTTTTGATGGTCTGGCCGCGCTACTGGAACAAGGCGTCAAGGCCGTGCAGGATAACGATCCACACGCGTCAAATGAAGAAAAACGCATCAAGATCATGATCCACCTCGCCAACGGTGGCAACAACGATCTTTACCGTACCATGTTTGATGGCCTGACCGAGCGTGGCGTGCAATTCGACGTGATCGGCCTGTCTTACTACAGCTACTGGCACGGACCAATGGCTGATCTGATCAGCAACATGAACGACATCAGCGCCCGCTATGACAAGCCGGTGGTGATAGCCGAAACGGCCTATCCCTTCACCACGGAAGCTGGCGACAGCCACGACAATCTTTTGGGTGACGGATTCCAGGAGCAGGGCGGCTTTGAGGCCACCATTCAGGGGCAGGCCACCGCCATGCGCGAGATCATGGCCGCGGTGGCGCAGGTGCCTGATGGCAAAGGTCTGGGCATTTTCTACTGGGAACCTGAATGGATCCCGGTGGAAGGCGCAGGTTGGAAAACCGGTGAAGGCAATGCCTGGGAAAACCAGGCCATGTTCACCTTCAGCGGCAGCGCGCTGCCCTCGTTGAATGTGTTCCGGCTGGTGCGGCCTGAAGAGGGTAGCACCTATATCGAACCGAAGGTCCTCGAGATCTACCCGGTGGAGATCGAAGTTCCGCTGGACGGCGTCATCGTGCCGCCCACCACCGTTTTCGCCAAACTGGATGACGATTCATACCGCCAGATGCCCGTCTACTGGCAGGAGATCGATCCAACCGTGACCAGCAGCCCAGGCCCTGAAACTTTCACCGGCGCGATCGAGGGTTCTGACCAGCAGGCCGTGTTGAACGTGACGGTAGGCTATACCCGCAATTACGCCTTGAACCCGGGCTTTGAGACCGGCGACCTGACGAACTGGGTGGTAGAAGGTGACACCAAGGCCGTCAACGTGAGCAATGAAAAACAAAACGTCTACCAAGACACATACGCTGCGCACTATTGGTTGAACACGCCCTATAAATTCACCCTATCTCAAACCATTTCCAATCTGGCCGATGGGACGTATGCCTTCAGCTTGTGGATCCAGGGTGGGGGTGGTGAAAATTCATTGAAGGTATTCGCCAGGGATTGCGGCGGTGAGGATCTGAGTGTGGACGTCACCAACACCGGTTGGCAGCAGTGGACCAACCCGACCATCAACGGCATCGAAGTGACCGGCGGCCAATGCACACTTGGCCTGAGCCTGGATTCTGATGCTGGAACCTGGGCGTTCATCGATGGAGCTGAGTTCTTCCCCGACACAGGCAGCAATTAACGGATAGGTCAGGAAAATCCATTTATCAGGTAAACAGGAAGCGCCATGAGCAATTTTTACGTCAATATCGTTCACCGACCAGAAATGGTCCCGGAATACATCCAGAAGGAAGCTGAAAGCGGCAAGGTGGAAGACCTGACCCGCAGCGGAGTCTTGCAGGAGTCACTGGATATTTTCAGAACCCAGCAGCAGATCGCCCACGACAACGGCTTGCGCACCACCATCCAGATGACCTACGCCAGCCTGTTCAACGCCGAGGCGGTCAGCCTCGCCCGGGAACACCACGCCCATTACGGCGATGAGATCGGGATGACCTTCTTGGGCATTCAGTGTAAAGAATTTCGCGAGAAATTCCATTCGCGCGAACTGGCCATCTGGCTCTTTTCTCTGGAAGACAAGAAGAAGATCGTGGACGAGGTTTTCTCCAAGTTCCATGAGGTGTTTGGTTTCTATCCCACTTCCACCGGCTCATATTATATGGATGCCGAGCTGGTCAATTACATCAAGGAACGCTATCCCATGGTGGTTGCGGCGGTGGCCACTTGTTGGGAGGAAGGCCCCAAGGCCTACTGGAACGCCAACAATTCGTGGTACACCCTGCTGGACGGCGGCCCGTGGAACCCGTGGATTCCCTCCAAGCGCAACATCCACTGTATCGCCTCGGACGAGAAGGACGATATCGGCCTGGTGGCCATTCCCCACCTGTCGCGCGACCTGATGGCGGTGTTCGACGGGCCGGGTTCCTACTACGGCACGCATCCGCAGAACATCCTGCGCGGCATGGTCTATGAAGGTGACGAACTGCCTTACTTCAAGAACATCGTCGATCAGTACCGCTCGATGGGCAAGTATAACCGCGGCTACACCTACAACATGATGTACGTTGGCCCCGGTTGGATGAGCAAGGGGGGACGTTGGGAAGCCGATTATGCCCTGCTGCTTAAAAGTTATAAAGACGGCATGGCTTATTATGGCGAACTGAAAAAACAGGGTAAACTGCAAGACCTGACCATGAGCGAATTCGCCGAAGTCTACCGCAAAGGTCGGCCGTATGCCCGCCCGGAGTGCACACTCTGGAAAGATATTTTATATGGGTCGAAACGTCAGATGTTCTGGTACGCCGATCCGTGGATGCGCTTCTGCCTCGACATGAACCAGGGCGGCGCCATGGTGGACCTGCGTCCTTACGCGGCCAAACTGATCCGGCCGTGCGGTGTGGGCACCAAAGCCAATCAAGACGCTTCGTACCCCTTCCTGATCCAATCTCTTTACCGGGCCGGCTTTTTCACCCATTACGCCGGGGAAGGGGCAGTTAAAAGCTGCAAGGTGGGCAGCGGATCCGAGCAGGTGGATCTGTGCGCCTGTCGCACCCTGGCCAGTTTCTCAGAGGAAGGCGACACGCGCGTGATCACCCTGGATCCCGTGACCATCGAGTTCGCGAAATTCAAGGTCAAGGTGCAGTCCGAATTCCGCCTGAAAGAGGGCAGTGGCGAGGTCGAGATTTTGCGGCGCGTGCTCGAATCCACAGACCCGCAAGCCGAGATCACCCTGGATGAATACGCCACCGCCTGCTACGGCACCAACGAATATCCCGAAGACCTGACCGGCATGGAACTAAAATTGATTGGCGAAGAGAAAAGCGAAGCCGTTGAGTATGCCTATCAATGCCGCGAAGCGACCCTGCCTCGCATTAAAGCTGCCCAGGCCATCGTGCCCCAGGTGGACACCCTTTTAGAAATGCGCCCGCAGGGTGAGGCCGAAGGATATTTCAGGGAAGGTTTTTCATTCTCACCGATGTACACCATTGGAATCAAGAAAACACTCAAGGCGAAAGGAGAGCTGCGCACATGGCTCAAGGTCGCAAAGGCAAGTTAAATTACCGCTGTCCGCGCTGCATGATGCGCGAGATCGACATGGACATGCTCTACGATGCCGAAAAGGATGAATATTACTGCTTGCGTTGCTCCTTCACGGGCAACGAGGCGGAAGTGAAACGCGTCAACGCGCTGTTCCGTGAAAAGTATCACGACCGCATGAAACGCATCACGGATTTCTAGGATGCTTTATTTAAGCTGGCTTTTGAGTGATCGATTTGTTTGCCTTCACCTTTTTCCCCTCTCCCGTTCCTGGGAGAGGGGCAGGGGTGAGGGTGGAGATCAATCAAGAGGGTGATTTGAACTTGACACGACTTTCTGATCCTTTATTTGGAGAAGCATGAATTTCCCAAATCTCCTTTACGGGGGTGATTACAACCCCGATCAATGGCCTGAAGAGGTCTGGCTGGAAGACGCGCGGCTGATGAAAGAAGCCGGGGTCAACCTGGTGACGCTGGGGGTTTTCTCGTGGGCCAAACTGGAGCCCCAACCCGGCCGGTTCGATTTCGCCTGGCTGGACCGCTTGATGGATCTCATGCACGAGCACGGTGTCTCGGTCAACCTTGCGACACCGACGGCTTCACCTCCGCCCTGGATGGCGCGCCTGCACCCCGACAGCCTGCCCGAATCCGCGGCGGGCGAAA
>CAZRHZ010000040.1:0-18746 GCA_964599995.1 uncultured Anaerolinea sp.
TTGCGCGCGATCTGTTCCAAACGTTTGCAGTTGGCGCAGCCATGACCTAACACTTTAATTTGGATCATTTTCTTTCTCCTTTTTGTTCCATAAATATGAAGATCAAGCTTTGAATAAGCGTTTTCTCAGCCAGAAAGCCACATTGACCAACCCGATCATGACCGGCACCTCCACCAGCGGACCAATAACCGCGGCAAACGCCTGACCCGAGTTTAGCCCAAAGACCGCCACGGCCACAGCGATGGCCAGTTCGAAATTATTGGAAGCCGCCGTGAAAGATAAAGTAGTGGTTCGTTTGTAATCCGCGCCGACGGCCTTGCCCAACAGGAAACTGACCAGAAACATCACCACAAAATAGATCAGGAGCGGGATGGCGATCCGCACCACATCCATGGGGATCTTCACGATCAGGTTTCCCTTGAGACTGAACATGACCAGGATGGTGAATAACAGGGCGATCAAGGTGATCGGGCTGATCTTCGGAATGAAGACCTTGTAATACCATTCCTTGCCCTTCACACGCGTCAGAATCTGATTGGTGATAAACCCAGCCAGGAATGGAATCCCCAGGTAGATGAACACAGATTTTGCGATCTCACCGATGGTGATCTGCACGGCCAAACCCTGCAAGCCAAACCAGGTTGGCAGCACGGTGATGAAGACATAAGCGTAGAAACTGAAAAACAAAACCTGGAAAATGCTGTTGAAAGCCACCAACCCGGCCGCGTAATCTGTATCCCCTTTGGCCAAATCATTCCACACGATCACCATGGCGATGCAGCGCGCCAGCCCGATCATGATCAGCCCGACCATGTACTCAGGGTATCCACGCAAAAAAATGATGGCCAGGGCAAACATCAGGATCGGGCCGATGATCCAGTTTTGGAACAACGAGAGACCCAAGACTTTCCAGTTTCGGAAGACCTTGCCCAATTCATCATAGTGCACTTTTGCCAACGGGGGATACATCATCAAGATCAAACCGATCGCGATGGGAATATTGGTTGTACCCACTGACACCGCTGCGTTGAATGATTCAACGGCTTTCGGCAATAAATAACCCAACCCCACCCCAACTGCCATGGCCAGGAAGATCCATAAAGTAAGATATCGATCCAGAAAAGACAATTTCTTTACGACACTGGTGTTTTCCATTTGCTATTTCTCCTGATCACTGGTGGGGTGAACTTGCCTTGCTGCAGGTTGGGCACGGACAGCCTGGCACCGGTTCTGAAACGAGGGTTTCCAGTGGGTTCATCTGAATCGAGTTGGTTCCCGCGACTGTTCGAAATACTTCAAGGATCTCTGGATTGGACAAGCTATAGAAAATATGCCGGCCATCCCGGCGGGTGGCAACCAGGTTGTTCTCGCGTAAAACCATTAGGTGCTGCGAGATGCAGGCCTGGTTCATGCCCAGCACAACTTCGAGATGGCACACGCAAGCCTCGCGGTCTTTCAATGCCAACAGGATCTGGATGCGCGCAGGCTGACTGATGCAAGATAAAACAGAAGAAAGTGATTCGATTGAAGATGATATATTCGTGTCCACGAATATATTCTACACCCAAAAAGGAATGAAAAAACCTTAATTTTCGAATTAAACGGATTTCTGAACCAGGCGCGCCAATTCGATCCCCGCCCACACCGCAAGCAAACCCAAAAACAGTTGCAGCCCCACGTTCATAAAGAATTGAAATTGCATACCGTTCTTCAAAAAAGTAAAAGTCTCATAGCCAAAAGTGGAAAAGGTGGTAAACGCGCCTAAAATGCCAATCACGAGAAAATTCTTGGCATCCGCTGAGACCAACTGGCTACTCTCAGCCAATGCGACCAGAAAACCAATCAATAAACAACCCACCACGTTCACCACAAGGGTACCCAGCGGAATGCCAGTTTTCGTTTTGATGACTTGCAAGGAAAGTACTGCCAGATATCGTAATACCGCACCGATAAAGCCACCGGCACCAATGATCAAGATGCTGCGCATGCAAAAGCTCCTGCTTTAAAAATCAGGAGTCATCAGCACCGAGGCGGTTAAAGGCGGACTCCATCGCCGCGAGCACAATTTTACCGCAATTCCATCTCACGCATGAAATCCTGGTTGAGTTTCTCCTGTTCAGTTTTAAAAAACCCAGTTATAGTTATGAAAATCCACACTCATCGTGGGGAACCAAACCTTTCACTAATCAGGAATAGAACCGTACCATGAGAAAAATCATTCAGGTGATCGTGATCATCCTTGCCATATTATATGTGGTGGTCAGTTTCACCCAGATCGAAAATATTATTGAAACCCTGCAAAAAGGAAACCTGCCCTTTTTGCTGGTAGCTTTTTTGTTTGAACTTCTTTGTCTGTTCAACGCCACAGCTGTATATGGTTCGTTGTATCAACTGGTCGGGATGAAAGAAACCCGCGGGAATCTCTTCTTGATGACCACGGCCGCCACCTTTGTCAGCATGATCGCCCCCAGCGGCGGCATGAGCGGCATGGCAATTTTTATTGATTCAGCCAGGCAGCGGAAACTCTCCTCTGGCAGAGTACTAGTAGTTGGAATTCTGTACTTACTGTATGAATATGCCTCCTTGTTCTGCGTGGTCATGGCCGGCTTTGTGGTCTTGATCCGCAGAGGGCATTTATCTGCTGGTGAAATATCTGCCACCGTTTTTATGGTGGCGATCGCCTTGGCAGACGCCCTTGTTCTTTACCTTGGCTATAAATCCCAAAAGCAACTGGGAAAACTGCTTTCGGGTCTTTCGAAATTTGTTAATCGCCTCCTCCACCGCTTTATCCACCGCGACCTGATTAATGTGGACGGCGCATACAATCTATCGGTTGAAATTTCTGAGGGGATCAAAACCATTCGAGCCAATCCCAAACAATTGGCATGGCCCTTCCTTTTTGCGCTCAACAACAAAGCCATCCTGATCTGCGTGCTGGCATTTACCTTTTTGGCTCTGAATGTTCCCTTTTCTGTGGGGACGATCGTGGGCGGATACAGTATTGGCCAGCTTTTCTATTACATCTCCCCCACCCCTGGCGGACTTGGCGTCGTAGAAGGTCTGTTCCCTCTGATCCTCACCACCCTGCGCGTGCCTTTTGGAAAGGCCATGTTGATCACTCTCACCTACCGTGCCATCACTTTTTGGTTCCCACTGCTGGTTGGTTTCATCTCGTTCAGGATCCTGCAACAGAAAAATGAAAAATTATCAAAGAGCAGGAAGGAACAAGAATCTGTTGATCAGGATGTTTAAACCAATGGAAAGGGGTAAATAATGAATCCGATTTTTTCAAAAACAGGTTATTCGATCAAAAGGCAGGGTCTGACAATTGGTGGCAAGTACAGGGTCTTTGAGCTGAATGGAAAAGTTCCGCTTCTTTTTGCGTAAGTAAAAAGCTCGTTCTTCACCACGGATATCGAGATCCATTTTTATCAGAATGAAAAGAAGAAACAGGAGATCCTCACCGTCAAGACCTGCCCCGATACACCACCCGATCACCTGCACGTTTTTGACGTGCAAAGCGGTGAGAAAATTGGCGCACTAGTGACCTCCGCAGATACAGCCGCGGAATTTTTCAAGGATGCTTACGCGATCCTGGATGCCGCTGACCAACCCATCGGTAAATTCTTTGATAAGAGCGTGGTCAGCGCCATCGCACGCGACATCCTGAGCCATGCCCTTCCGCAAACCATGCAGGTCATGATCGGAGAAATGGAAGTGGGAACTGTTCACCAGAAACTGAAAGCCCTTGGGTATGAACTGGAATTGGACTTCAGTGCAGACGTGTCAAATCAACTGGATCGCAGAATGGCAATCGCGATCGGCATGTTCGTGGCCTGCGAACAGGGTAAAGAAACGGATTAACTCTTTACGTAGAGATCTGCCTTATTTAACAAATTGACCGGCAACAGATTATTTGCCGGTCATTGATTATCCCTGCCAGGGATCAGACACATCGATTCCAGTGCCGGCATACACCTCACGATTGTACGTCATGAGCACCAAGCCCTTGACCCGCACAGTGGCTGCGATCAACCCGTCGGTAGTGGAAAGCGGCTTACCCGCGGCTGTGGTTTCTGCCGCCACCCTGCCCCACTCGCGTATGATCTCCAAATCCAGGGGGATGATCTTGCCATAAAAGCGCAGTAACAACTCGTCATTCAACCAGGCATAAAGTTGCTGCCTGACAATGGTATTTGGCTCCGACTCAATGCTCCTGGTCAGCTCTCCGATGGTCAACAGGCTGATGCAAATGTCGTCCTCGCTGAGGGCATCCATCCAGTGGCTGATCCACTCGTCTTCCCTCGCCCGCGCAAGCTCCACCAGTAAAGGGGTATCCAACAGGTATTTCACGACTTCAATCCTTCGCGAGGTTGTGAATGGTCGCGGCTCACGTCCATGTCAGCCAGTGGCGAGCCACGAAAGAAGTCAGAGAGTTTCCCCTGGGTTCTACACAGTTTTTCATATTCCGCATAAGAAAGGATCACGGCGGTTTTTTCTCCGTGGCGCGTGATCACCTGCGGACCCTCAGACATGGCCAGATTGATCACCTCACTGAGACGGTTTTTTGCATGTTGCAACTGCCATTCATGCGTATCCATACTCACCTCTAATTCTGTCTAGACTGTCTAGATTATATCACAATTCGGGAATATTTCTATCTTGGCTCCACGATAATTTCCATTGCCTTGATTCAAGGACTAATTTAACAAGAAACACCAAGACTAGTTCATCTACCGCAAACTTGTTTGCTCGGTGAGAAAAATGGATGGGGTTTTTTTATGTCGATAGCCAGAGGATAGTGATTCATCCGAAATATAATTTAAGACTTATTCCCGCTCCCCGGAAAACTCGGGCAGGTACCACTCCTCCTCTTCCATGAGGCCGGAGGTGACCTGGTCGAGCGGGGTGAGCGGGTCGTCCATGCGCACCTGAAGGCTGATGCCGGCCGTGCGCACCCCATTGGAGGTCATCACGCGCCGCACGCGGTAGCGCAGAAAATAGCGCTGCACCAGTTCGTTGTTGAGCACGTCCTTGACGGTGCGCACCGAGACGGCTGCTTTTTCGGCGATCTCCCCCATTTCGGTTTCGACTACGTTGCGCAGCTCGCCGGTCATCGGGTTCCAGTAGCACAGCGAGCGTGCCGCCAGAATGACCGTGAAAGCGGAGTGCCCGATCAGCGGCAGCCAGTTGTTAAAGAAGTAACCGGTCAGGAACATGCCGCGTTCCGGCTGGATCAGACGCGCGCGTTCACTACCGTACGCGCGCTGCAGCATGAACTTGCGTGAGCGTGGATCGCCAGTGGGTTCCTCGGCGGAAGTGCCGGCACTTCCCTTCCCGACACTCTCCACATCAGACTCAGAGAGTTCCACCAGATCGATCTTCTGGGTTGTGCTTTGTTTAATTTCAGTGAACGATCGTTCATTCGCTTGTTTATCTACATTTCGGTTTGGCACGCTTTCAGCGGTCTTGTAGAAGCCGTTTTGTACCACTACATTGAACGCGATCGGTTCATGGTAAAGACCTTCGAGAATTCGTGAGATCTGCGCACCCAGGCGCTCTTCCACCCAGGCTTTGCCATAAGAGTTGTAAGCGCCCACGGTAAAGGTCTTGTTCTGGTATCCGACCGGTCGAAGGGGTTGAACCCAGGTCTCGTAGAGCGCCCGGGACATGTCTCTGCGAAGTTCGCCGAGCACCATTTCCCAGGCTTCCTGATGCCCAGGCAGGTTCACTCCCAAAGATTGATTTTGAATCGGTCGCTCCATGCCTATGCTTTCTTGAATTCGCAGACCTGTTTTCGCGTCTGATTATCTGGTGATTCCAACTTTTTCAAAACTACTTTCATTCAAGGTTGCCATCATTTGTTGTCATCTATGGGCAAATCTCGTACCTGTATTTTTTTCTTCCAAAAAACAGGGGGGTTATTGGAAGAAATAATTCACTCCTCGCCAACCAGGCGCTCCACGAACATCGAAAGAACCTGCGTATCCAGTTCGCTGCCCAAACTAGCCAGTCGGGCAGAGCAAATGCGTGTGAGAATACCAACCGTTTCTCCCACCGAGACCTTGCGGCCCATCAGTTTGGAAAAACGATCCTGCCAGTGTTCAAGTTCGCTGATCTCGCCCTGTGAAAGGGTGATGCCCACCTTACGGCGGGGAACCATACCGTGCGGGCGACCGGGCGAACGGCTTTCAAATTCGCTGGGGACGCTGCGGGCTTCGTAAAGTTGTACCCAGGCACTCCGGTTGGAGTTCGTGTTAGCAGCCATACTTACTTCACCTTCCGAGCGATCTCAACACTGATCATGGTGTCTTCACTCTGCAGCAAATAATCCATCGACAGGGCGCACAAACGAATGATCTCGCGCGGAACACCCTGCGATCTTTCATACATCACCTCAAAAGCGTCATCGTTAATGAGCGGCTCCGAGCGACCGGCCACCCTCAAACGGAAGACTACCATTTGCAGCGCACTGGAAAGGGTGAGGGGCGGCAGTGCCAGGCGCACGAAAACGCGCGCGTTGACCGATTTGTTCAACTCGAACACCGATGACATTTCGGACTGCCCAAAGGCTAGCACCTGGACGACTTTTGCGTCATAATCAAAGTTGTACAGGCGGTGCAGCACTTCGAGCGCTTCGGCTTCCATTAACTGTGCATCATCCAGCAGGACGATCACATTGTGGTTGGCAGCATAGGCATCGGCCATGAATTTTTCCAACCCCTCCATCTGGCGCTGAAAAGAGCGCTGGGGTGGAACCCCCAAAGTCTGTGAGATCTGGCGGGCGGCGTCCATGGCGGATTTAAAAGCAGCGGTGTGGATGTAGCAAATATCCACGTTCTCTTCGGAGGCATACACATCGTAGAGCCGTCGAGCGAGGGAGCTTTTGCCCATGCCCATATCACCCGTGATCAGCGCCAGTCCGCGCCGGCGAGAGATGACGCCCTGCGCCTGCCGGTAAACGGCCAGGTGTTCAGGTCCAAGATACAAGTAACGCGGGTCTGCAGAGAGTTTGAAAGGATCCTCTTTCAACCCCAATCTCTCAAGCCGAACCAGGCGCCACTCATTATCATTCATGGAATCAAGCATGTGTCGTTCCTCCTGCACGATAATTATCGCACGAAATCAGAACCAAATCAATAGAATTACCTTATTTATACCAAATATTTACATAATTATCGCAATTAGTTGAAGTCTTTTTAATTTTATGCTAATATGTAACCAGAATTATGAAATTTGGTTAAAATGGGTAAAATCAGATTCTTTTACCGCAGAAGGATGTAAAAACAAGCATGGCCATTACCATAACGATCGCGAACGAAAAAGGTGGGGTCGGAAAAACCACCACGGCAGTCAACCTGGCTGCCGGCCTGGCGCTGCGCCTGGTTGAAAAAGAAGGCCCCGCCAGCCGTGTGTTGCTGGTCGATATGGACCCCCAGGGACATGCCCTGCTGGCTTCAGCCTTCGAACACAGTCAGAAAAAACTGCCGGCTTCTCTGGCCGCCTTGCTCACTGAAACCCCTCCGCCCTCAGCGCAACGCCTGATCCAGAAAAGCGACCATCATCCCAATTTGTTTTTCCTCCCCTCGGACCATGCCGAGATGATCAAGGCCGCGCGTGAACTGCCGGCCCTGATGGCTAACGAAACCCGCCTGCAGCGCGCTTTACAGACCGTACAGAACGATTACGCCTACATCATCATCGATACGCCTCCCACCACCGGCGATCTGCTGATCAACGCCCTGGTGGCTGCCGACCAGGTGCTGATCCCGGTCGAGACCAGCTATTTGGGCGTCTCAGGCTTGATCGAACTGCAGCGCACCATTGAGCAGGTGAAAATGCATTTCCGTCCCGACTTGAGCATCCTGGGCTACCTGCCCACCCTCTGCGAAGAGCAGCGCGCCGAAGCGCAGGAAATTCTGGTCGAACTGCAGCAGCGCTTTAAGAAGTTACTGCTCCCACCCATTCATAAGGCTTCCGACCTGGCTTATGCTCACTCCAGCCACATGGACGTTTTCACCTACCGGCCCCCGCGCTCGCGCACCGCTGACAACATCGCTTCCAGCTCACGTGCCACTCATGAATACGCTGAACTGGTCGATCTGGTGATTAAGAAAACCAAGCCGCAGTAATCCGGCTCGATAAAGGATAAACTCCTTATGCCCCCAAGAAAACGATTCAGTGCTTTTGAAGACCTTTCCACCTCCGCCTCAGAGAAGGCGAAGGTTCAACCCACGGCGGGGAACGAGTCGCCCGTGAACGTCCCCGCCGTGGAACGCATTGAACGCCTGGCTCCCAGCCAGATAATGCCGGACCGCTTTCAGCCGCGCCGATTGCTGCCGCCTTCCTTGAGGGCAGATTATTTTGCAGGCAAGATGAACTGCTATCAGACCGCCATGGAATGGCTGGCGCTGTCGCGTGCTGATCAGGGTGCCGCTGCAGAGATTGAGAAACTGCTCTTAATGGGGTCTTCCTTTGAAGAGCATGGTCAGATCAAATCCATCACCGGCAAGTGGGTCAGCAGCCCGAGTGGCGAATATGTCTTCCAGATCGAAACCGGCGAGCGTCGCTTCTGGGCGGCTTGCCTGCAATACGCCTCATCGGGTGCCAAAGACGAACCCCAACTACGCGTTGAGGTGGTAGACCACCCCACCCGCCAGCGCCAGGTGCTTGAGAACCGCCACGCAGAACCGCCCTCCGCGGTGGAGCAGGCCTGCGAAGTGGCTTCATTGATCCTGGCTGAACAGGGCATCGAGCCTGATCCCAAAGTGGAAGATGATTTCGATTTCTTCAGGCAGGCCAGAAATTCGCGCATGCCTTCCGGCTTGTGGGACAAACTGATGCCGATCATGCAGCTTACCCGCCCGCGTATGGTGCAGTTGTTGAACATTTTGCAGCTTTCATCCCCCCAACTCGATCTGGCCGACCGCTACCGGCTGTCGGAGCGTGTGCTGCGCGAGATCCTCTCCGCGCCGCGCGAGCAGTGGGACCGCATGATCCGCTTGAGCATCCAGAATCAGCTCACTTCCGAAGAGGTCTCTGAAATGGCAACACTGCCAGCGGCCTCAGAAAGCGCCAATCGCCGCGCCCCCACACCCATCCTGCCGGAACCCGGCCGCCAGGCCGCGCGTTCGATGCGGCGCTTCGTGCAGACCCTTTCAGAACTGGACCGTCTGAGCCGTGATGAAGCCCTGGATGAGATCGCGGATACCCTGGTGGTGAAAGGCAACGCCCAAGACTCCCTGGTTCTGCTGGAAGAACTGGCCAGATTGATCCGCGCCAGGCTGGATAGAAAATAGGTAAGTGCTTTTAGATATAAAAGAACCGGCGTTTGCCGGTTTTTTTATTGTGTAACCACGGTTACACTTTCTATGTCGTCAATTGATTCAAGCATGGGAAAAAATTCGGTCCTGTTAATACACTTCTGACAGGAAAGGTCTATAGTGATTTGGGAGGCAAAGTATGAAAAACAAAAGCATCACCCTAAAAACGATCCTTCAGTTAGTCATCGTGGTGATCATTCTGCCTTTATTGCCAATCTTGATCGCCTGGCGCTGGAACTGGTGGGAAGCCTGGGTCTATGCCCTGATCCTCTTTCTTGGGTTTGTAGTCAGCCGGTTGCTGGCAAGACGAAAACACCCGGATATCATCGCTGAACGGGCCGGGTCTTTGGATCGGGAAGACACCAAACCGTGGGACAAGGTTTTGGCGCCCATTTTGATCTTCGGCGGTCTGTTTACTCCCTTGATCGCCGGGCTCGAAGAACGCTTCAATTGGACGCCCGAGCCTTTCCCGCTGGCGGTAAAGTTGATCGCCATTGGCATCATGATCATTGGGTATGCCTTTTCATCCTGGGCTTTGATCGAGAATGCCTATTTTTCAGGTGTGGTCAGGCTGCAAGCGGATCGAGGTCACACGGTCTGTGACACCGGTCCGTATCGCCTGATCCGACACCCGGGGTACGCCGGAGGATTCTGGTCTTATCTGGTCATGCCGTTCGTACTGGATACCACCTGGGCATTCATTCCGGTCATCTTGCTTTCGATCGTCCTGATCATTCGCACAGCCTTGGAAGATCGCACCCTGCAGCAGGAACTCCCGGGTTACGCGGAGTATGCCCAGCGGGTGAAATATCGGTTGTTCTCAGGAATCTGGTAAAAGTGTAACCGCGGTTACACTCAGCAGTCTACAATTCCTTATAATAACGAACCAGGGGCAGGCCAACGAAGCCTGCCTTTTCATAAGATTTCCGCGCGGGAGTGTGAGCAGCATCTCCGCCGGTGGCCACCACCGCCAACCGCATGCCGCGCTCCTTCATTTTTTGAAGGGCAAAGAAATTCATTTCAGTACCATAACCGTGCATTTGAAAACCGGGGTGTACAGCCAGCAGTTGGATCTCGCCCGTCAGGTCTTCCTGCTGGTATTCGATCACCAGAAACGCGATGAGTCTTCCGTCCAGCTCTCCAACCCAAACCTCGTAACGCTCCTCCTCCATGACTTTCGCAATACCATCCCTTTGGCTTTTGCGCCAATCTGGATAGAGGATCGGAAATATGTTTTGACCTAAAATGGATTGGAAGGACGTGAAGATAGGCTCAAACGCGAGGATGGAAATATCCATCACCTCAGAATAATCGTCCTCTTGATAAGCACGGATTTCAAACCCCATATTGCCCTCCCTGAACGAACCTGATCCGATGGATTAAGTGTAACCACGGTTACACAAAATAACAACACCCCCCGAAAATCTTTTTCGGAGGGGTGTTGTTTCTTCTTTGTTGTTCCCTTAATGGAGTGGTCTGACAGGTCGACCTTCAATGTATCCGCGGTAACCCTGAGGCGCGAGCTGGAAACGCGGTCCATCCTCATCCGCCCACTTGAAACCATAGATCTCGGGATTGTAATTCTTCATGGTTTCCCACAGGCTGCCGATGGCTTCCTCGAAGTCCTTGTCGTCATAAGGCTGACCCTGGAAGATCATCATTTTACAGGGAGGCAGATCGATCAGGTCGTAACCCTCGGGGACAGGTCCCGAATAGTTGGCGGGCATCTCAACTCCCTGAGCATATATGGAGGTGCCGGGTTTAACTAGGTTCTGCGGCAGCCACATGCCGATCGGTTCGTAGAGGGCCTGTTTGATACCGGTGAGCACGTCCCAAACGTCACAGCCCACCTCTTCACAATAGGCGTAGTAATCTCCGGCTTTGATGCCGCGTTTGAGGATCAGCTTCCGCGCCGGTCGGTCCACCACCTGGACAAATATCGTGCTGGTTTTTAAAGATTCAGCCATTTTAATTTCTCCTTTTTCAAGGGCGAGATAGGTTTCACGAACGTTGCTTGGAATGAACAACCGGATGACGGATTTCTTGATGGAGTAGTCGTGGGGGGTAACGCCAAATTGCCTGGAAAACGCGCGCGTAAATCCCTCGTGCGAATCAAAGACAAAATCGAAAGCCACATCTACAACCTTGACCTCTTCATCCCTCAACTTGACGGCCGCTCGAGACAACCGTAAAGCCCGGATGTAATCAAAGGGGGTTTTCCCGGTCAGTTCCTTGAACATCTTGGCAGCGTGCCATGGCGAATACCCCGCCTCTTCGGCCAGCGCGTACATTGTGATGGGCGAATTAAGATGCGCGTCGATGTACGACTGCATGCGCTGAACTGCTTCAATGTTTTCCAAACGTTCCATGCTCTCTCCTTGTGGAGAAAGGATATCATCCATGGTTAAGTCACGCTTGACCGGCGTTGTGATTTTTTCATTATACAGGTTACCGGTCTTGGAGCGATTCCGGGTTTTCACCCTCTGATTTACACCAGACGAGCAAACACCCGTTTATGGTCATGTGCAGCGCGTCTCGCGGTTTTTATGGATTGTAGGGGCGACCCTTGTATTTTTAAACTTAGATATCCAGGGGCGACCCTTGTTTTTCAAGGGGTGACCCTTTATAATATCCAGGGGTGACCCTTGCGGGAGGAAGCTTTGATTTTTTCCTTGCGCTAAACCACGAAACCACGAGGTATTCGATCCATGTTCATTTTTGCTTTCGCCAATCAAAAGGGCGGGGTTGGAAAGACCACCACCGCCGTCACTCTGGCCGACGGTCTGGCCCGCCGCAAGATCAACACCCTGCTGGTGGACCTGGACCCCCAGGGACATCTGGCACTCTCCTTCGGCCTTGAGAAATCTCCCGGCCTCTACCGTCTGGTCTGCCTGGATGAGACGCTTGAAAAAGTAGCGGTCAACTTACGCCCTCACCTGGATCTCATCGCGGGAGACAAGCAGACCGAAAAGGTCAAACGCCAGATCACGCTGTCAGATTTTCGCGAGAACATCCTGTCGGATCTTTTACAGGATGCGCCTTACGAAGTGGTATTGCTCGACATGGCTCCCTCGCTGGACGTGCTGCACATCAACGGCTTGATCGCCGCGGATTGGGTGATCATCCCCACCCGGCTGGACGCGCTGGCCGTGGACGGGGTCAAGGAAATTCTGACCACCATGGCTGAGCTCACCCGCTCCGGACACCGTTACCGCGGTTACAGTATTCTGCCCACGTTCTTCGACCGCACCACCCGCGAGACACTTCTCCAGTTTCAGGAGCTGGCCAAAACCTTTGGGGAACATCTTTGGCCACCCATCCCCCAAGACACACGCGTGCGCGAGACCGCAGCTTACGGCAAGACGATGTGGGACTATTCCCCTGACTCCGCGGCCATGGATGGTTATCTTGAAGGTCGGCAGAAACTGGGCGGCTACCGTCAGGTGTTGAACCGTATGTTGGAGGTGATGCATGACTGAGAAAAAACTTGAACGGCGTTCCGTGCTTGACCCCGCTGTGGCGGACCTGTTGAGCGGCATGCAGCAGCGCCAGTCTGAGAGCCAGCTTCCGCGCAAGGAACGCGAACGCCTGAGCCGCGAACGTGCCAAGATCCAGTCTCGCCGCGATCAGCGCGCGACCTATGATCTTCCGCCCTTCTTGCGTGAAGATATCCGCGTTTTGTCTGAAGAGCTGCGCATCCCCGCCAGCCAATTGGTCACTTTAGCACTGGCGCGTTTCATGAATGATTATCGCGGCGGTTCGATCGACCTGAGTAGATTCAAGCAACCTTCGCGCAGTCCCCGTTACGATTGGAACCTGATCTTTCCGGATGACCTGATCCACCTGGTGAAGAAGAAATGACCTTTCAAGTCGTAGTTAAGTCGTTAATTAAGTAATGAATAGAATCACGTGCAAATTCTGCACGATGAAGAGGTGCAAGTTTTGCATCCTGTAGAACGGGATATTTTGCACCCTGGCCGCCTTAAGGCAAAGCTCTCACTCTGGCCGGGGTGCAGCTTTTTAACTCTGGCGGGGAGGAGATTTTTGCAGGCTGGCCGGGAGGTAAAAATTGCCTTTAGGGCAACGTGCAGAAAATGCCCGCAGGCCAGGAGGAAAATACTGCATTCAGGAAAACAGGATTCATAAGTATAAAGCCCCTTTACGAAGAAAGGGGGCTTTATATCAGAATACGTAACCGCGGTAACGCTTTGAATAATTAATCCAGGGTGATCGATATGAACGAGCGTTCAGTTTTCTTGAACAGGTTGGGTAGGTCGAACAGGATCTTCATTACCCCGTATTTCTTGTTGTAGATCTTTTCAATGGCTTTTATTTCATCACTGGCCATGAAGCGGACCATGCCGGGGTGCCATTCGCCGGTCACGCTGCCATCCATTTTACAGGGAGCCACGTTGACCTTCGGATTGTTGCGCAGGCGTTTGACCTTGCCGGAATAAGGTTCTGTCGTAAAGCACAATTGATTTTCGAATTCGACGAACCAGACCGGCGTTTTCACCCCTTCTCCGTTCTTGCGAAAAGTCTCGACATTGATGTATTGCTCTTTCTTGAATTGATCCAGGTTAGCCATATTTTCTCCGTTTCTCATCCATAACATAATACAGATTACTTATATGAAGGACATTAGAGACTGAGAGGGAATATCACTTGGACTGCATGGCTTTACGCTCGATCCCCTTTATAAAATCAGTCTTGGCGTCCGTATATCCTTCGCGGTCGTTGCCAAACTTCGCGGCTAGAGCAGTCTTCAACGCGGCATATTCGGCCGCGCTTTCAGGGTGGGCGCGCAGATAATCCCGAAACGCCAGGTGGCGTTTGAAGAACTCCGTGTTGGGTTCCACCATGTGAAGATGCACGATCAACTGGCCTGGCTTTTTTTTATGCAGGTATCGCCGTTCGGGGAAATCCACCTCGTTTTCGGGTTTATAGACGAAACCGATCTTCTCAAGGGGAGGGACGAAAAGCGGCGTATCCGCCAGGCCTTTCAAGCCGATCAGGATGTCGATGATAGGTTTGGCGGCCAGGCCGGGTACCGAGGTGCTGCCGATATGCTCGATGGCAATGATGTACTCACCGATGGCATCTTGTATGTGTGCGGCTTCGACCCGGTATAGATCGACCCATTTTGGATCGTAGGGAACAATGATCACAGGCGTTTTTTCTTCCATCAGAAATACCTCTTGTTGGGATTCATCTTGCTGAATGGGATCGGATCTCGAAATTATACGCGTTAAATCTGGCCGGACTAGCATGAAAAGGTGGGGGCTTTTAGGATCAACCAACTAACATCCTGACCAAAAAGGATCATCACTTATCTACTGCGTATAGATAAACGCTTATCTAGTGAACGATTGTTCATATGATGTGGAAACTTGGGAGGGGGTGATCAGGATCGGCTAATAATACCGAACAGGTAAATTTCGATCAGTTCCTGCAACGCCGCGGCTTGAGCGTCTGGATCGGGGGGTTTGCCCAGCAGCATTTCGGTCATGTGGAAGGTGTAGAACAAGCCGAAGAAGGCGCGCAGCAAACCGTCTGTAGAAAGGTCACGAGCAGTGGCCTGGTCACGGCTCAGCCTGCGGGCGAAGCTTTCCATCCCCGGAGCCACCTGCGGATAGGATTGCCGCAGGTGTTTTCCCTGGAATTCCACCACGTCAATGAAGACCAGCTTGATCAGGTCCGGTCTGGCATTGAGCTGCGTCACCAACCGGCGGGCGGCCGTGCGGGCCAGTTCCTCGGTCGTGCGGCCTTGCGAGTTTTCCAGCGCGATCAGCAGCAAAGGGTAGGGGTTGTAGGCCTCAAAGACCGCCCTGAACAGGTCGTCCTTGTCAGCGAAATGGTTATACAACGAGCCCAGGGCCGCGCCGGATTCTTTGGCGATCTGTCGCATGGTGGTGCCGTGAAAGCCCTGCTCTAAAAAGAGACGGTGGGCAGCAGAGACGATCTGCTGTCGTGAGCGGGTCGGGTTGGGCTTATTCTTGTCGGTTGAACTATCGTTCATGTGATTATTGTAGCCAATATCGCCCTTTCGTGCAATGAGACGAGCGCAAGCTCGGGGTGAGAATTTGTAATATTTGAACAAACTCTCAATGGAGCGGATCTTGGGCGAAAAGAACCAGAGATGGGTCATTTCTCGATTAAAAATGCATAAAAACATGTTTTCACCAAGGGGATTCGTGAGGTATAATTATTTGCCATTGAATTTCACGTAAAAATGGCGTAAAGCGAAACTGGATATTTGTAAAATTGTCGTTATAATAAAGTAACATACAATATTACCTTGTAGATATTGTATGTTGGCGGCGAAGATCCACCTCCTGAATTTGGTCGCAGCTTTCCTGAAAGGGGAATAAGGGAGTGGGGAGTCAATTGCGAAACCGGCCATGATTTTGTGGCTGGTTTTTATTTTTAAGTACTTCTTAATGGTGGGTTAGCAAGAGTTCATTCGTTCCATCTCATTATTGGTTTACATGCGTAATGTAGCTTTGGTAGAGAGAGTATTCATTGTCCAAATATTTAAGGACGCAGATCGAAACACGAGGAGAGCGTAAATGAAAACCAAAATCATCTCAGTATTCCGCTTCATTTTTGTCATGATCGTCATTTTATCGCTGGCCGTACCGCAGCCGGTACTGGCGCAGGATAATGAACCCACCGATACCCCGGTACCCACCGAAGTGGTGACCGAAGAGTCGGTTGACGAAGCCACCGTTACAACAACGGAAGAGCCAACCGTGGTGGTCACCGAGGAACCGACTGAAGTCGTAACGGAAGTTCCGACCGAGGTGGTGACAGAGGAACCGACGGAAGTGGTCACTGAGGAACCAACTGTTGCAGCAACCGAGGCTCTAGATGAGGATTCGTTAACTGAAATTGTACAAGCCTTGTCAGAAGAAGATGCTGTTCTTTTTGATGAGAATGGCAATCCAATTTCATTGGCTTCTGAAGCAGCAGCAGAGGTTCTCACTAATGCGGATCCCTGGTTTGCTAACGGGACACAAGCGGTAGCTTATTTTTCAAGTCAGGTACAGTGTGACTACTGGTTGGCAAATCCACCATCTGGTTATTCAACGTATTCCTGTGTCGTAAACGTGACACCGATTCAAGCTGCGATCAATGATCCATTGTCTACAGGCCAAACAATTCATCTTTCAGGCACGTTTACCAATGAAACGATCACGATCAATAAGAACGTAACTTTGGATGGCGGAAATTCCACAACTATTCAGACACCAACTGATTTTGGGTCTGACGTTAGTTATGATCCGCTTCTTTTTCCTTCATACTATGGATTGATTTATGTTCATGATACTACAGGTGTGACAATCAGCAATCTGAAACTGGTTGCACTTAATAGTGGTGTTAATACCACTGATCCTGAATATTCGTATATCGCAGGTATTTTGATACGAAATGCTTCTGTCGTCGTTGATAATGTGGAAATTGCGAATTTCTATGAAACTGGAGCTAATGACGAAGGAGCTGGCGTTATCGTATTGGATGTAGACGAGGATGAAGATGTAATTATCTCAGATAGCTACATTCATGATAATGAAAACGGAATAATCGTTGATAATTCTGCGGATTATTCAGTAAATACAGAAAGAAATCTTATCGAAGATAACACGGCCGGAGAAAACAATAACGCTGGTATTCAGGTGAGTAGTTCAAAAGTAGGGATCACAGATAACACGATCACCGGAAACGATATCGGCATTTATGGATATGGGACCCTTTTAACAGGACATAGTGGTATTTCTGGCAGTGGGAACAATATCTATGGAAACAACGATTACAATGCTTCGTTTGATTTGTTGAGTGGTGGAAGTTTGCAAGGCAACTGGTGGGGAACCCCCGCTGTTTATCATAATGTAACGCATTATGGAGCAAACATCCTGGTTAATGGTGTCGTTCATTTTGAAGGTGAAGTTCAAGCTAAAAGAACAGTTTGTGATTTATGGATTGTAGTTTGTGTTTCCTCACACCGGGAATGGAAGTATAACAACAAGTGGTATGATGTCAGGAATTCCTACACAGTCTCTGAATTTGACTGGGATACATTTCAAGACAATGCCAATTTGTATAATGTAACCGAGGACGAGATTTATCTACCATTGAATTCCATGGTTACCTTCGATCCTGATAATGATGGGATCCCTTATCCCACGGACAACTGCCCGATTGTTAGCAATCCTGATCAGGCTGACAGCGATGGAGATGGCATCGGCGACGCTTGCGAAACGGCTGTTGCGGCATCTATTTCGTTAGATAGTTCTACATTGACCCAGACTTATAACGGATCACCGCGAGTGGTAACTGCAACGACAACTCCAATAAATCTGAGCTATATGGTATTTTATGAAGCCAGTTCCGGCGCTGGAAGTTATACCCCGCCAACAGCACCTGGAACATATGAAGTTTTTGCACTCATTACTGATCCACATTATAGTGGTTTGGTTAAAGGAACATTGACAGTAAGTAAAGCCAACCAGGCAGCATTGACGGTGATCGCCGACCCCAACCCGGTAACCTATGGCTTAACGTCTACCTTGTCGACGAGCGGTGGAACAACGGGTGGCACGGTTACCTATAGTGTAGGCAGCTCAACCGGATGTTCTGTGAGCGACACTGAATTAAGCGTTACCAATACCAGCGGCACTTGTAATGTGACTGCTACCATGGCTGGCAACGACAACTACAATGCTGTGACCTCAGAAGCTTTGCCGGTGGGATTAGGTAAAGCCAACCAGGCAGCATTGACGGTGATCGCCGACCCCAACCCGGTGACCTATGGTTCGACGTCCACCTTGTCGACGAGCGGTGGAACAACGGGTGGCACGGTTACCTATAGTGTAGGCAGCTCAACCGGATGTTCTGTGAGTGATAACATATTGAGTGTGACCAATGCCAGCGGCACTTGTGAAGTGACTGCCACCATGGCTGGCAACGACAACTACAATGCTGTGACCTCAGCAGCTTTATCGGTGGAATTAGATAAAGCTGACTCGACCGTGACCGTGACAGCCGACGACGCGGACTACACCGGCCTTCAGTATGCCGGAGCCACAGCCTATGCCAAAGGCGCAGGCATGACAGATGTATCGCTGACTGAAATCTACTATGTCGGTACAGGTAGTACGCCCTATTCAGTATCAACCACACCTCCCACCCAAGCGGGTACGTATAATGCCATAGCAACCTGGACGGGAGACGCCAATCATATGAGCAGCGACAACAGCGATCTCTTCACCATCGCCAAAGCTGAATCCACTGTCACAGTGACCGCTCTGGATGCTGTCTATGATGGCAATCCGCACGGCGCCACAGCTGTTGTCGGTGGAGCCGGCACAGTGACAGGCTCTGTAGACATGAGCTACACAGGCATGCAGGCTAATGGAGTGTTTT
>CAZRHZ010000041.1:0-18294 GCA_964599995.1 uncultured Anaerolinea sp.
TTTTCCATATTTATCTCCAATCAATCCGTGGTCGTGATATCCACCACCAGAATACATTTACCGACTCGCAGTTCATCACCGTTGATCAGAACAGCCGGCGATTCGACGCGTTCATCATTCAAGTACGTGCCATTGGTGGACATGAGGTCTTCGATCCACCAATGCATGTTGTGATAGACCAGCCTGGCGTGATGAGCTGACACCAGCGGATCGGTCAGGCTGACATCGCAGCTTTCCTCGCGTCCGATCATGACCTCATTTTGCGAAAATGACTGCCTGTCAGCTTGCGGATCGCTATCCATGATGACAGTGATGGGGGGAGTCTTTTTGTGCGAAAGGATCTGGGTCTGAAATTTCAGATCACTCCACAGTGAGTACAGCGCCCAGGCCAGAAAGGCATAAAGCGCAAGCACCAGAAGGATCCGCAGAACGAGCACAATGATCGGCAGCATGTTTTATGGCTTCTCCGAATCGTTTTGAGAGGATATTTCGGAGGTGATCTCACGATCCGATTCCGTTTCGTTTTCTTTCCCGTCAGAGAATACCAGCGTGTATCCGGCAAGAGAAATGACGTCACCGGTTCGCAAGATCTGGCTTGAAATTCTTTCACTGTTCACAAAGGTACCGCCGGTTGAGCCTACATCGAAAATCATGTAACCTTCACGGGTTTTCCGAATCTGGGCGTGCAGTCTTGAAACCCTCCGATCATTAATGACAATATCATTGGTATTTCGTCTGCCCAGGTTTAAAACGGGTTTATCCAGCGGGATGTTCATTTCGAGGTTAAACAACGTGATGCCTGATGCTTCGATGGGGGTATCGAGCGTATGCCTGTTCTTCTTCAAGTGAATTGAGGCTGTCTTTTCGTTTTTCTCAGGATTCGCTTCGATCAAGAAGTGCATGGAGCTGCTTTGAAGGGAATTGCGCGGTTGAAGGATCACTTCGGGTATCAACACCGGTTTGCAATTCATTTCAGTAACCGTTTCGATGAAAACCTCTTGCAATAGTTTCTGGCCCTCTGGATGTTGTTTCCATAACCTGATCTCTTCTGCAGGCATGCTTACAAGCACACGAACCGGAGAGCCTTTCAGGCAGTCTGGATTCTCGAGCAGGAACTGGCGCAAGGCTTCGCAAAAGTGGCTGACAAGCGCAGAGCTTTGATCTGCCCAGGGGAACAAGTCGCTGCCTTTTTCGATGATCTCTTTGATTCGGTTTTCGATTTGGTCCAAACGGTTCATATTAAGAATTATAACCAATGAATGTTGGTTTTCTTGTCAAGGATGTGACGAGAAAAATCTATTCGATCGCGGTGGAAATGGAAGCCATCTGCGCATTGGTAAGTTTTTGCAGATCTGCTGGTTTCATCTTGAGCGTCAAGCCCCTTTGGCCGCCTGAGATCAAAATCTCTGAGAAATTTAGGGCTGATTGATCGATGAGGGTCTTGAAACCTTTGTTAATCAAGGCCAGCGGTGAGATACCTCCAGCCAGCAACCCCGTTAAGGCTTCAGCTTCATCCTGGGTGGGGAGATTGACCTTCTTTTCGTTGGTCGCTTGCGCTACTAATTTAAGGTCCACCACACGGTCACCGGGAATGGCGCATAGCAAGGGCTTGCCCTTGGGGGGTGTGACGACAATGGTTTTAAAAACCTGACCCGCCGGAAACCCAAGTAGTGCAGAGATCTCAAGCGCGCCGAGTTTTTCAACCGGCAGGTCGAAAGCCTGGTAGGGGATCTTTCGCCCATCCAGCAAACGCGTGACGTTATTGGTGTTCACCGGGCTTTTTTCTCTTTGGCAGAAATCGCGTAGATCGGATTGGAGAATATCCAACCACGCTGCTTGTTCAGGAAGTAGATGGAGCACTCCACACGGTAATAACCGGATTCAGAGATCGTGAAGGACAAGCGGTCGGAGTTCTTTTGTTCAATGAGGGTTTTTCCGTTGTGAACCAGCCGGATATCGGCCTGCTCTGGAAGCGATACTTTAACCGTGGCGCCAGGATCCAGCTTGACCGTGTCACCCGGATAGAAGATCCCATTTTCGTTTTCTGCGATGAATCGAAACCCATTTGTGGAAGCGGGTAGATCGTATCCGATGAAAGAGGCGCCTCGCTTGAGCGATTGGTAAACCAGCGTCTTGTCGTGTTCCAGGTCGCCTGTCAGATCTTCATCGATCCAAAGATGATTGTTGATGGCCGAAAAATGGAATTCGTACGGGAAGACGGTCCTTTTCAGGGGACCTTTGTGGAATTTGATGGCGTGCGAGTCTGAGCCCGTGACCGCCACCACTTTTTTTCCTTCGGTTAGCAGATCATCCCATTTTTTGAGCGTATCGGGCAGCGGCCCATGAGCCATCAACTCGGGCATGAACAGGTACTTGAGTCCGTCCATCACGTTGTGTGTCACGGTCTTGAATTCGCTCAAACCGTTCCAGAGTTCGAGGCCGGTGAACCCTTCCACGTCCCATGATACCCAAGATATGTTGGGTTCGCCGATCATTGGCAGGGCAAACTCATAAGGATGTGCCAGAAAGCTGAGGCCTCCGGCCTTTTTAATTTCATGGATCAACGTTTGCGGATCGCTCGCGTAGGTTGCCATATCGCGGTTGGTGTTGAAAACCAGGGTGTGGTTCTTTTGCGGATCACGATTTTGATCGTGAACTTCTTCGCCTGTCAGAACCAGCACCTTGCGTCCGTTTCCTTCGCGATAACCCTCCAAGCCTTTGACCAGAACGTTGTGATCGGTGAGGATGATCACATCCACGTTGGTTTGCAGGGCGGCTTTGGCAATCGAAGGATAATCTCCGGAACCGTCTGAGTAGGTTGAGTGAATGTGGAGGTTACAAATGAGTTCTTTCATAGGTTGACTATTTTGTGTTTTAAACGGTATAATTTTCGGTGTTTGATTTTTCAGGAGGCTTATTTTGAAAACCTATATTGACATCGCCTTAATTATAACTTCTTTGGCTCTGATCACCAGTGTAATCCTTCAAAACAAAGGAGTTGGACTGGGCGGTTTTACCGGTGGTGACAGCGGTGGCGTTTTTTCTGCACGAAGGGGCATTGAAAAAACACTCTTCTGGATCACGATCGTGTTAAGTGTGCTGTTTGTCATTTTAACCATGGCTGCGGTTCTGATCACGAATTAATTTGAGACAACTACAATTGACGGATCCATCCCGGGATTCAAATGGGCGGCTCGTCTTAACCACAATAAGATAGTCGCCTTTTCACATATAAAAAAATATGAAAAAATTTCGTTGGCAACTGCTGATCCTCTTTCTGACCGGTCTGGTCGTAGGCATTTTATTGATCCTTGAAAAACGCGGGGGACTCGGTTCACAAGGAAACCCCGAACCGGTTGAAGGCGGGGCTTATACCGAAGCGTTAATCGGTAATCTATCGCGGCTTAATCCTTTGCTGGATTCTGCCAATCAGGTGGATCGAGATGTGGATCGTCTGATCTTTTCAGGTCTGGTCCAGTTCGATTCAAGGGGCATGCCAGAAGTCGACCTGGCAGAGTCCATCCGACCTTCTCTCGATGGAACCATCTACAACGTAACCTTAAAACAAGACCTTACCTGGCATGATGGCCAACCTCTGACCACTTCTGATGTTCAATTCACCGTCGAACTGATGAAGGCAGGCGAGGGGTATGTGGCTTCTGACCTGGTGGCCTTTTGGAAGGAAATCACGGTGGTCGTGCTTGACGACCTGAACATGCAGTTTGTTTTACCGGAGGCTTTTGCCCCATTTCAGGATTACCTGACTTTTGGAGTGCTGCCCCAACATCTGCTTACCGGATTGACCCTTCAGCAAGTGGCAGAATCTGCTTTTAACCTGCAGCCTGTGGGCAGCGGACCTTATATGTTCTCTGACCTGACGGTTGAAGGCACCACCATAACGGGTATTACACTGAAAGCTTTTGAGAATTACTCCGGAGACGGACCCTACCTCGAGGAAATCCATTTCAGATATTATCCTGACGCGGCCTCAGCCTATCAGGCTTACGTTGACCAGTACGTGCAGGGCATCAGCGAGATCCCGCAGTCCATTCTGCCGACCGCGTTGATTAATGAAGACCTTTCGGTGTATACCAGCCGACTCCCGCAGATCAGCATGGTGATGTTAAACCTGAATGACCCAACCGTGCCATTCCTGCAGGAAGCGGACATTCGCAAAGCCTTGTTCCTGGGTCTCAATCGGCAAAAGATCGTCAACCAGATCTTTAACGGCCAGGCCATCGTGGCCAACGGCGTCATCTTCCCTGACAACTGGGCATATTTAAGTTCACTGCCTACCATTGAGTACGATCTAGAACAGGCTTCATTGCTGCTAAAAGAAGCAGGATATGTGGTCACCGGCGATGCAAATCCGGTGCGCATGAAGGACGGAACAGCGCTTAAGATCGTTTTGTCTTATCCTGATGATGATCTGCACAAGGCCGTGGCGGAGTCGATCCAGGCGGATTGGAAGAAGTTATCGGTTGAGGTGATACTCGAAGCCGTCCCACCCGATATTTTCCTGAGCACCCGGCTTGAACCGCGGGCTTATCAAGCCGCACTGGTGGACCTCAATTTGAGCGGCACTCCCGATCCTGATCCCTACCCGTTCTGGGATTCAGGACTGGCCACGATAGGGCAAAACTATTCACAGTGGAACAATCGACTGGCAAGCGACTCGATCGAAGAAGCCAGGGTAACCACGGATTATGCCATCCGGACGCGCCTGTATCACAATTTTCAGAATATTTTTGCCAACGAGCTGCCTTCACTGCCGCTCTATTACCCGGTCTACAATTACGGCGTCGATTCGATCATCCAGGGAATCTCACTTGGCCCGTTGATGGACACCAGTGACCGGTTCGCGACCGTCAATGAGTGGTTCATGGTCGCCAGACGAACACAAGAGACCGAAACACCCACTAGCCCATAAGAGGATCCAGCATGACATGGGAAGAAGAGGACAGACGGCTGGTCATCATCGCGGCAGCGGAATTGAATGATTATCTGGATTCGTCTGTGCTTTTGTGGCCCCTGTCGAAATCAGCCGGGATGTTAACCCCCGGCAGCCTGCGTTTGGCCATGATGCGCAAGGAAACAACTCAAATGACTGCGGATCTCCAAAAAGCGATTGGGGTCATCGCGAGTACTATTTCAAAACGCATAGCGATCTGGGAAAGAAAAATGCAGGAGGAGATCCCGTACCGGCTGCGCTTATGGGAGAACCTGGTCGAAGAGTATGCCGAAGAGGGCTTGTTCGATGCTTCGATCAAAACGCAGGTCAGAAATCGAGTGATTCTTGAGATCCTGTTCGACGAGTGCAGGATGGTCGATCCAAGGGCAAGGACCCGACTTGAAAAAATCGACCATGAGGTCAATCTGATCAGCAAGGCTGGGCCATTCTTATGGGACACTTCGGTGGTTGAGGTTTTCCCGCGCGAAAAATACTGGTTCTTGTATCTACTAACAGGGAATACGATATGAGCAAATTCTATTCGAGCAGTGGTGATGACGGCACGACTGGCCTGCTCAATGACAAACGGGTAGATAAATGCGACCTGCAGATCGAAGTGTTGGGTTCGCTGGATGAACTTTCCGCGATGATCGGGTTGGCTCGCAGCCTGTGCAATCTGAAGATCAATGAGGATTTGAAAAAGATCCAAGCCCACATCAGCGCATTAATGGCGGACGTGGCTTCTAGCGGTGGTGATCAGGAGCAGCGTTTTGCCTTTAACGCTGAAGAGGCTCGCGCCTTAATCGAGGGTTTGATCGAAGAGTATTCAGCTTCAGTTAAAATGCCCAGGCAGTTCATCCTACCGGGGGACAACCCTGAAAGCGCGGCTTTATCAGTGGCAAGGACGACCGCCAGGCGCGCGGAACGCAGATTGGTCGAGTTCAGCCGGAAAAAATCGGACACAAAGGGTTCAGCGTTAAAATATCTGAATCGCCTGTCTTCATTTCTGTATCTGCTTGAGATCTATACCCTTCAAAATCAGGCCAGCTCTTCTCGTGGCTGAAGATTGTCAATAAGCGCATGATTGGAACCCTGATCAACACCGTCGCAATCCTGATTGGCGGAACCCTTGGGCTCACCCTGGGTTCTCGCATCTCCGAGCGGGTAAAGAACACCGTGATCAACGGTTTAGGGCTATTCACCCTAGTATATGGCATTTCGCTATTCATCAAGACCTCGAATGCTCTGATCGTGCTTGGCAGCATCCTGATCGGCATTTTTCTCGGTGAATGGTGGCACATCGAGGAAGGTGTTGCAAAACTGGCAGTAATATTGGAGAAGAAATTCAACCGTAACAGTCAATCAGGGTCAAAAGAACGATTCATCAAGGGATTCTTAACCACCACCCTGCTTTTTTGTATCGGACCCATGGCAATTCTAGGTTCGATCGAGGATGGCCTGTCAGGCAGCATCAACACGCTGGTCGTGAAATCCATTTTGGATGGTTTTGCGGCGATGGCTTTTGCTTCCAGTCTTGGATTAGGGGTGCTCTTTTCTTCACTTCCGGTTCTGATCTATCAAGGTTCAATCACCCTTCTTGCTTCTCAGATCCAAAATTTCGTGACTGAGGCAATGATCAATGAGCTCACTGCAACTGGTGGAATACTTCTTCTGGCCATCGCCATAAGCAGTTTGCTCGAGATCAAGAAGATACGCACAGCCAGCTTTTTACCCGCGCTGTTGATCGCACCAATTCTCGTTTTAATTATCTCGTTACTTAAATAGAAAGAGTCCGGTTTTGCAACCAGACTCTTATTCTTAATTCGGTTCCTGTTAGGGCTGCAGGGCTTCTTCGATCTTTGTGGTTAGTTCAGAAATATTAACCGGCACACCGTCTACCAGCACGGATGGGGTGGAATTGACACCCATTTCAGATGCAAACGAATTGGCGTCCATAACGGTTTGATAATGGGCATCAGTATCGAGACACTCTTCAAATACGTTCATGTCAAGATCTAACCTCTTGGCAAATTCAATCAGCATTTCGCGTGAGAAATGGCCATCATTTTCACCGGATTGATTGCCAAAAATATAATCACGGTATTCCCAAAACTTGCCCTGGTCGTTGGCGCAATAAGCGGCTTCAGCGCTCTTAATCGATTCGTCCCATGGATTGTCTTGAACATAACTGCCAACAAATGAGAACGGTGAAAAGGTATAAAAAACTTTACCGGTTTCAACGTAGTTCGCAATAATATCGGGCTCGATGCTGGACCAATACACACCGCAGTACGGGCATTGGAAATCAGCGAACTCGATCACTTTAACAGGCGCGTTTGGATCACCCATGGTCAAGCCATCAGTGATGGAGGCTTTGTGGAAAACGGGGTCCACGACTTCCAGCGGAGGTTTAATGCTGGATAAAATGATCACGGTTAAAACGATGACTGCCAAGACTCCGATGATAATGAATGGAGTGAAGTCTTTTTTCTTCTGGTATTTCTTCTTCCTACGTTTTACTTCATCTCTTTTTGCCATTTAATCCTCCATAATATTTCAAGAATTGTCTCATAAAGAAACAAGATTGTCCAGTAAGCACGCGTTTCAGCAAGCGCGCGTTTCAAAAACTACACGTTGAAACGAAAAACTGGAAAGACCTCACCTGATCGTTCAAATCCCATGCTTTTATAAAGCGCCAGAGAGTTGGTGTTGTTGCTCTGGGTGTTCACCGAGATCTGATCAATGCCTTTGCGCATAAAATACTTGAACATTTCAACGACCAGCCCGGATGCGATGTGTCTATGCTGGTATTGCGGGTGGATCGCGATCCTGGCCAGGTGAGCGGAAAAATGGTTCGCGGTAGAGAGCTCGTAGCCAATGATCTGGCCATCCAACTCAACCACCGAGGCGTGCTCAGATTGATTGTAGGCCAGGTTGATCTTGTCTTCAGGGTTCACCCACATGGATTCAAAGGAAATCCGATCCAGGTTTGCGACCTGGGGCAGGTCGGTGGGTTCCATCGGCCTGATCATCCAGGCTTGATCCTTAAAGACGATCTCAGGCAATTTGTGGTTCCAGTATAAAACCACGATGTCCTGAAAATTTTCAAATCCTGATTGCTGTAACAGGTCGGCGAACCAGTCGTTCAAACCCACCGAGTAGATCGTGGTACTGGCCAAATCCGGAACCTGACAGGCTGCATGAAATAAATTTCCCCAAATGCGTGCCAGCCCGATCTGACTGCTGCAAGAAAAGCACCTGATCCACACGATCTTTTCAAGATTCGGTGGACAGGCCAGCAATCCGGTGATGCGTTCTTCGTTTTTCAGAAGCAAGAAAGGCGTGAAGGGGATCCAATCCAAAACACCCTGCCAATCAAGGTGACGGTGAACAAAGGGTGCGCGTGAGAGGAATTCAGCGATCTCACTTGTGTCGGTAAGTCTGGCTTGTTGGATGGTCTCGGTGGAGTTCATGTGTGAAAAACGATCAGGTCTTGTGGGTGATTTTTTTGATCACGTCGCCAAGGAACCCCTTCAAGATGCGTTCCTTGAGGTTTCTTTTTTCCTTTTGGTCATAGGCGGCATCCAGTGAAGCCAAGGCCTGAAACTGCCTGCCAGTTTTCAATTGGAGATCTGATATCTTTTTCAAGGTGATGGCCCGCATTTCTTTTTCGTTGATTTCCTTGAATAATTCTGCGGACTGTTCAAAAGTGGTCAGGGCTTCATCGAGCTTCCCGAGGGCTTGCAGGGCGGTGGCGATGTTACCAAGAGACATTGCCTGCCGTTTCTTATCGTTCGCTTCTGCAAAGGCCGGCGCGGTTCCCTGCAAGGCATCCAGTGCCTTTTGAGGTTGTTTCAGCTCAAGCAACACGACGCTTAAGTTGTTGCGCATTTCCGCAGCGGCGAGAAGGTCTTTCTTTTCATCCAGGAGACGAACACACTGTTCGAACAATTCGCTCGCTGATTGAAAATCCTTTTTTTTATAGGATTCAAACGCTCGATCCTTGAGGTTGATAATAGTCTCGTCCATGGAATTAGTAGGTGATCTCCAGCAAACCTTCAGCGATCCCGCGCAGTTTTGCGGCATCCAATTCGCTGAGTTTCTTGGCCAGTTCCAGGTAGGGCAGGTTGGTGGGGTTTTCCACGAACGCCTGCATGGCATCCGGCAATGGTGACCCTTCTGGGGCTGCTTCATTTGTGGCTGCCTGAGAATCCTCCGCGGACGATTTTTTTGGATAGAGGGAATTCACTTGTAGTTGGAAATCGTCGCAGAGACATTCAAGAATCGGCCAGGGGATGGAGGTGCCACCCGATTCATACTGATCGAGTTGATCCGCGCTGATCCCGCAGCCTTCCGCCACTGAATCCAAAGTCTTTTCCTGCTCCAGGCGTACCTTGCGCAGCGTAAGCCCGATCATGCGGTCACGCAAGGCGATGTAGTGTTGGGCAAAAGGTTCCTTTGAAGGAGTATCTGTGGACCCAAGTTCGCCTGTCAGCAAGGTGTCTGGGGAGTATCCCATTTTCAAGGCGACCAGTTCGATCTGAGGCAGCGAAAAAGTAGAAATGCCGCGTTCGACATCTTCAATTTCCTGTCGTGGGATTCCGGTCCAGCGGCTGAGTAATTCGAGGGAGATTTCTTTCTTCTGTCTGAAACCAGCCAGCCGAACCCCGAATTTTCTGGCCTTGATCGACAATAAATCAGTATTCATCGCATTTTTCCTGGTAAAGAAAATAAGGCAATCTTGAGAAGATTATAGCATCTATTGTGTTTCGTCCGATCATTTCTTGAGATGCTGCTGTTCACGGATCATGTTGGCATAATTGACACCGAACACTTCAGGCCCAAGCCTGAAACCGTTCGCCTCAAGGCGCGGCGTGAAGAGCGGACGAATTCCAGTGGGTTTGAGTTCGCCGATGATCTTTCCCTCAGGAGAAATGCCGGTTTGTTCGAACTTGAATATATCTGTCATCACCACGGTCTCGCCTTCCATGCCAGAAACCTCGGTAATATAGGTGATGCGCCGACTGCCGTCTTTCAACCTGGATAGCTGGATGATCACGTCAATGGCTGAGGCGATCTGTTCTCTGACCACTCTCAGGGGCAGGTCCATGCCGGCCATCAGCGTCATGGTTTCCATTCTGGAGACCGCGTCGCGCGGCGTATTAGCGTGCAAGGTCGTTAACGAGCCGTCATGACCGGTGTTCATGGCCTGCAGCATGTCGAGGCATTCTCCACCGCGCACTTCACCAACCACGATGCGGTCGGGACGCATGCGCAGCGCATTGCGAACCAGGTCGCGGATCGTGACCGCGTGTTTTCCCTCCACGTTGGCAGGCTTTGTTTCCATGCGCACCACGTGCGGTTGCTGCAGTTTTAACTCTGCAGAATCTTCGATGGTCACAATGCGGTTCCCGTCAGGGATGTATTTTGAGATGGCGTTCAGGAGGGTGGTTTTACCCGATCCGGTCCCACCTGAAACAATGATATTGAGCTTTGAAACCACGCAGGCTTCGACAAACGTGGCCATATTTTCGGTTAACGATCCAATTTCAATCAACTGCTTCATTTCAAGGCGGTTCTTGCCAAATTTTCGGATCGTGATCGAAGGGCCGTCCAACGCCACAGGCGGAACGACCGCATTCACACGCGAGCCATCCGGAAGGCGGGCATCCACGGTGGGGCTGTCAGCATCAGCTCTTCTACCCAACGGCAGAATGATGCGGTCGATGATGCGCAGGATCTGTTCATCGCTCTCAAAGGTGACATCTGATTTTGTCAACATGCCTTTTTGTTCGATGAACACATTGTCCTTGCCGTTCACCATGATCTCTGAAATATTGGGGTCGTCTAGCAACTGTTGAAGCGGGCCATACCCCAGAATGTCATCCAGAATGGTTTTGAACAATTGATCTCTGACTGGTTGGGGAAGTTTTACATTTACGGATTGGTATTTTTGAAGCATGCAGTCGATCACCGTCTGGCGTCTGTTCTCAGAAGAGACCGGCATGTTCTCCAGGTCAGATAAAATCAAACTGATCAAGTAAGATTTCAGTTTTAAGAGGTCTTTCTCTTGCAGAATCGGATTCTCTGTCATGGTGTTCACTCTTCTGCAATGATCTCAGTTTCAGGGATGATCCAAATGATCTGGCTGTTGTTTACCGACAGGAATTTACACTGCTTGAGCAACTTGGAACCGTCCAATGAATAGATGCTGGCGTTGGTCACCGCGATGTACTTTGCGGAGCTGTCCAACTCGTCTTTAAGGCGACCATCGCGCTTAACGTGAACCTCTCCTTTCACCTGATTGGTGGGAAGTTGGATCACAACCTTAACCGGCGATTTTGACACGATCGTCGTAAAGATTTTCCCTTTTTCATCAAATTGAGTGACCATGGTTTTCCTTTCCGCTTATTCTTCCAATAAAGGCATTTGATATCCCAGACCGGTACGGGTGACAATATGAACCGGATTATGCGGATCATCTTCCAATTTCTGACGCAACCGGGCGATACTCACCCACAAGATCTCTTTTTCTTCCTTATACGACGACCCCCAGGTGGCCATTAATAATTCTTCTGCAGTCAGCACCTTGCCATATTCATGCGCAAAGTGCAGCAGCAGCTTGTACTCGGTGGCCGAGAGATAAACCTGGTGATCGCCTTTCCAGACCTCTGCTTTGGCGATATCGATGCGCAGGTTGCCGTGCATGAAAATTTTGGATTCCTTGGTTTCTGGCCGATCCTGCGAGCGGCGCAAGACAGCACGCACGCGCGCCACCAATTCTGTCGCAGAAAACGGCTTCGAAACGTAATCGTCCGCGCCGATGTTCAAACCATTTACCCTGTCTTGTTCTTCGTTCAGGGCAGTCAGCAGAATAATGGGAACGTTCGAAAATTGTCGAATGCGGGTGCAGGCGGCGATGCCGTCCATTTTGGGCATCATCACGTCCATGATGATCAGGTTGGGCATGGACTGTGAGATTTGTTCGAGGGCTTCTTCGCCGTTCACGGCAGTCACGATTTCGTAGCCTTCTGATTCCAGATTCACTTTCAATAATCGCAGATATAAGGGTTCATCATCCACAACCAATATTTTTATAGTCATGTTCTTCCCTCCGCTCCGATCCGTTTTTTGGTTAATTTGAATGGCAATTGGATCGTAAAAATGGTTCCCTTGTCTGAAGAAGCCACTAGGATGGCACCCTCGTGGCTCTCGACGATCTGTCTGCAGATGAATAATCCCAAACCCGAGCCATGCGCTTTCATGGAAGTCTCAGGCACTCTGAAGAAACGGGTGAACATACGCGGCAGATACTTATCGGGAATCCCAGGTCCGTCATCGATGAATTTCAACTCCAGGTTTTTTTGATTCTTTCTCACCTGGATCTTTATGGTAGCGTCTGGAGCGTATTTGATCTCATTGGAGAGCAGATTATCAATCACCTGGGCCAATTTGTGCGAATCCCCTTCGATGGTGGGGATATCCGGTTCGAAATCGAGGTCGATCTTCAATTCGGGGTGGGTTAGATGAACCCGATTGACCTCATCCCGGATGAGCGAATCGATCCTGACCAATTGATAATCGAATTTCATCTGGCCACTTTGCAGCCGCGAAGAATCGAGCAGATCATCGATCAGGTCGGTCAGATTGTTCGTTTCTCGCTCGATGATCTCAAGGAAATCTTTTTGCGTTTCCCGATCCCAGTTTGTGTCTGTGCGCAGGAGGGTGGTGGCGTAGCCCTTGATAAAACCAAGCGGGCTGCGTAATTCGTGAGAAATGGAATGAATGAAGTCAGATTGAAGTTTCGAGATCGATTGAACCTCTTCCACCTTCGCCATGAATTCTTCCAGCATTTTCCGGCGGATCACGCAGTTGAGCATGCTAGAAATCCATTTGGCGAAATATTGGTCTTGGCCGGTGAAGGAGGGGCCGCCAAAACGGATGAAGATGAGCACAGCCGGTACTTCGACCACTGGATTCATGGGAATGCCCAGCAGGTAGGGCGAATCCAAACGGTTGCTATTGGTGTTTGGCTGTGGTTCTTCACAAATAACGGTTTGTTCATGAATAACCCGATTGGCGATGGATTCACCCCATGAGGCGTCAGCTTCGGCTGATTTTCCGCGCCCGGTGGATTTGGCGTAGAGCACATCCAGCGAATGAGAGCCGCCATCCGACTGATAAATAACCAGGTTGTCAAAGATCAATTCTTCGCGAATCAAAACGAGCATTTGATCAAGAGTGTCGCGCCATGCAAGATTGCCAGACAGCAGGCTGAGAAATTTGTCCATGCCCTTTGTTTCGAATTTAGCGGAACCAGATTTTGTATCCATAAAGTCGATTCTGTTATCCCTGACTGCGATTGTTTTGCAGAAAAATGTCGAATTTGCTTCCTTTACCCGGGATGGAGGTCACTTTGATCTTGGAGCCATGTGCCTCCATGATCTTCTTCGCCAGCGTGAGCCCCAAACCGGTGCCGCCCTGTTTGCGGGTGGAAGATCCGTCCAGTTGGTGGAAGGGTTCGAAGATCTCATCTAACTGTGAGGGGTCAATCCCGATGCCGGTATCGATCACCGATACCATCACGCCATCCTTGCCCTGAACGACTCGCAGAAACACTTCACCTTCTGGAGAAGTGAATTTGATGGCGTTATCCACCAGTTGATTGATCACCCAGTGAATTCGATCTGCGTCTGCAAAGACGGCAACATGTTCGTGTTCGCAATCCAACCACAGGCGGATATTCTTCTGGCTGGCGCTGGCGGTGTTGTGCTCGATGATCTCGCGGACGATGTCGTTAAGCTCGACGATCGATTTTTCGATCTGAATGGTGCTGGTCTCAGCGGTGGAGAAGAGGATGAGATCGTCGATCAAACGGCCCAACCGTTCAGAAGCGCGTTTTAATACCTGGATGGCTTCCAATTGATCCGGGTTGAGGGGACCAAAATCGTTGTCCAGCAGAAGCTGCACATACCCCTTCACGTGAGTCATGGGGGTGCGCAGTTCGTGGGAGATGTTGGAAACGAAATTGTTTTTTAACTTGTCCAACTGTGCGAGTTTCTGATAGGCTTTTTGCAGCTCAGCGGTTCGTTCTTGAACCCGCCTTTCCAGGTTTTGATTGGACTGCTGCAAAGCAGTGTGCAGTTTGAGAATCTGGCTGGTCACCGCGCGATCAAGGGTTTCGCGATCAATGTATCCCATTTCAAGGAGAAGCTGACCCACCAGGGGTGCCTGTCCATCCTGGCGGGCTTTTTGCTGGGCTTCAAGGGCAAGCGCCAGTTTCTCTTCGGTGAGCAAACCTTCCTCAACGAGAGCATCTCCTAAACGTGGAACCAGAATTTCAGGTGTAAGTGAAATGATGTGCCTCGATCCTGCCGAGTTGTTCCCGGATTAACCCACATTTCAACGACCATCCTGCACAAGGATGGTGTCGACAACAACGTCAATTTGATTGTAATGCCAGTGGTATAAAAAACCTATAAATCTATCGAGAATTTCGCATTATTAATCCGGAAGGATGCGCGAAAGCAGTCCGCTCAGTTCTTCTTCGGAGTAATAATGAATAGTCACGGTTCCACCTTTTTGTCCGTGCTTCAAGGTGACTTTGGTGCCCAGTTTTTCGCACAGCCGTTCTTCGATCTCTTTCACACTTGGGTCGACAGGTTTGATCGGTAGAACAGGGGGTTTTTGGCCGCTCAATTTGCGGATCAATTCTTCCGTCTGGCGCACGTTCAATTCAAGAGAGATGATGGTATGCAGGGCAGACAGTTGAGCCTGTTCGGTGGGCAGGCCTAAAATGGCGCGTCCATGCCCTTCGCTGATCTGACCCTGAGCGAGGGCTTTCTTGGCTTGCGCGGGCAGTTTGAGCAGCCGCATGGTATTGGTGACCGCCACGCGTCCTTTGCCGACCCTGGCCGCGATCTCTTCGTGCGAAAGATTGAATTCATTGGCCAGTTTTTGGTAGGCTTCAGCGGTTTCGAGCGGAGAAAGGTCCGCGCGCTGCACGTTCTCGATCAGAGCCAGCTCAAGCCGTTCCTGTTCGGTGGCAGTGCGCACAATGACCGGAACCTTATCGAGACCGACGATCTTGGCAGCCCGCAGGCGGCGTTCACCGGCGATCAGCGTATAAGTGCCAGACAATGGTTCGAGGGTGACGATCAATGGCTGCAAGATGCCGTGTTCGCGGATCGAGTTAGCCAGATCCTGCAGGTCGTCTTCGTTCATGATTTCACGCGGCTGGCGCGGGTTGGGGACGATGCTTGCTATCGGCGCGAATGAATCCGCGGAGACGGGAGGCGTTGAGAAATCTCCCGGGATGAGCGCGTCTAATCCTTTTCCTAATCCACCTTTTCGAGCCATGGTTGCCTCTATTCTTGGTCCGGTAGGACCTTAACCCCATCCTGGAATAATAATTCACGCGCGAGCGCGGCATAAGCTTTGGCTGATCCCGCTTCGGGAGCATAATTGGCGATGGGCAGTCCGTACGAAGGAGCTTCTGCCAGGCGAATGGATCGTGGAATGATGGAGTTCATGACCTGGTTGGGAAAGAACTTTTTCACTTCTTTGACCACATCCGTTGAGAGATTGGTGCGGCTGTCGAACATGGTCAGGATGACTCCCCTGATCTTCATTTCAGGATACATCGAAGTGCGGATGCGGTTGAGGGTTTGGGTGAGCTGACCGATGCCTTCAAGCGCCAGGTATTCACATTGGACCGGGATGATGACGCCATCGCGGGCAGCCATCAGCCCATTGACGGTGAGAATGCTTAGAGACGGCGGGCAGTCGATGAGGATGTAATCGTAGCGGTCGATGGCCGGCTTGATGGCCTCGCGCAGTTTAAATTCGCGCTTCGGAAGATCGATCAACTCCACCTCCGCGCCTGCCAGGGCTGGCGAAGAGGGAAGGAGGGATATTTTAAGTTTTGGATTGAGCAGCACATTGCGCAGAATGGGCTCCGTGCCGATCAGGATCTCATAAGTGCCTTTTTTGACTGTGTATTTGTCGATGCCTAATGAAGAGGTGGCATTGGCCTGGGGATCCAGGTCGATCAACAACACCCGCTGGCCAAACTGACCCAGGTAGGCGCCCAGGTTGATGGCTGTGGTGGTCTTGCCAACCCCACCTTTTTGATTCACGAGGGTGTATATTTTTGTCATAAAGTTTTACACTCGATCACTTCAGCCATATACTGTCTGACCTCATTCGTGGACGGCACGCCAGCCAGCGTCTTGCGGGTCACTGAGTTGGCCGCCACCAGGGTCGCAAACCGCGCAGACTCCCATGGATCACGGGTGGCCTGATAGCGGATAAAGAATGTGGTGGCGAAAATATCACCGGCGCCCACAGGGTCGATTTCAGTCGTTTGAGGTGGGCGAATGGCGCGGATGTCACCGTTCCAATAGACACGGGCACCTGCAGCGCCTTCGGTTACCACCAGCACCGGCAGCAGACTGGCAAACTCGGTCACCACGTCTTCGTCGCCGCGCACGTCTTCGATGCTCATGATGGCAATATTGGCATGGCTGAGAACCTCGCTCGCTTCAGTCCAGGAGCGGTAAGAGATCAGCCCATCCTCATCCCAGGTGCGCATAAAACCCTGGGGGGTGACCCCCACGATCGAATCAGGAAAAGCGCTCGCGATCTCAGGGGAGATCTCACGCGCGATCGGGCCGAGGTGCACAATGGGTGCGCTGCGCCAGGCGTCTGGAATGTCTGCAAGAGTGAGGATTTCAGCAATTCCCAACGTGTGCTGGATGCGTCCAGTGGGTGTGTAGGTGTTGATGAAGGTCGAGTTCAGTTCCGCGTTCTTGCGGACGATATCGATGCCGTCGAAAAGGCTGAGGTCAAGATCTGTGCGGCACGAGGTGACGATGCCCACGCGCAGACCATGCGCCCTGGCGGTCAAGGCAGCGTAAGAGGCCGTACCACCCAAGGCGGGCCCCTGTGGGGTAAGGTCCTGGGTGATGTGTCCAATAATCAGATAATCGATGTGTTTGAAGTGATTTGATCCAGTCATTAACAGTTGATCCCGGCTTATGGGTGAGATGTGAATTCGTCGTCTTCAAGGAAGGAATCTTGAACGGCTTCCTGGTTGGAGGTTTCATGGTCTTCAAGTTTGTTCATCACCACAGCAGGCTCAACGCGCATGCCTGAGACCGGTGTTTCACAATAGGGGCACAGGTTCCAGGGCAGATCGATCACTTTACTGCAGTGTTCGCATTTCTTTTTTAAACGAGTGTGACAGGTTGGACATACCAGCCAATCAGCCAGAACACGCCTGCCGCAGCCCGGGCAGTTGGCCGTGTCTTCGATGGTTTGCAGCAGGGCTTCTTCTTCAAGCGCGTGCTGGTAATCTTCTTCGAGAGATTTGGAGGGGCGGATGATGAGGTAGATCAAGATGCCTGGCAGAAAGAGCACAGCCGTGATCACGATGGCCAAGACGCGCAAGAAGGGATCGCGCGTGCGGGTGCGGATGTCACGAAAGACCCAGAAGACCAGGCTCAACCACAAGGCAACCAGAAAGGCGATCGCGAAACTGGTGGCAAAGAGCGAGATTTGTTTTAGGACGGCCGGATCCAGGTTCATAAAAGGTACTCCAATGGTGAAATTATAGCATGGTTGCCTGAAGATGATAAAAAGCTTAAGTCTGCCTGCTTAAAAACGCAGGGATTCTTATATAATGGAGGTGATTTAACCAAGGAGGGAAATATGGTTAGAGAATCACCGGCAGCCTATCGGATCACCGACCTGAGCGCTGAAGAACGTCCGCGGGAACGGCTTGAAAAGAGCGGTCCTGAGGCCTTGAGCAAGGCGGAACTTCTGGCGATCTTGCTGCGCGTGGGCGTGACGGGCAAGAATTCGGTTGAACTGGCTCAGGAGGTTTTGGATGAACTGGGTGGGTTAACCGGCATTCAAAAGGCCAGCTTCAGACAGGTGTGCAATGTGAAGGGAGTGGGGCCTGCCAAGGCCGCGCAGATCAAGGCGGCCATTGAACTCGGCATCCGGTTGAAGAAGGAGAACCCCGATCTCAGCAAGGCGGTCAATTCACCCGAAGACGCCGCGGAATTGGTGCGCTATGAACTGCAAGGGCAGGTGCAGGAACATCTGTGGGTGATCTTACTCGATACGCGCAACCGCATGATCGATATCGACAAGAAGTACAAGGGATCGTTGAACACCTCGATGGTCAGGGTGGGAGAGTTGTTCCAGAAAGCGCTGGTGCGCAGTGCGGCGGGGATCATTCTGGTGCACAATCATCCCAGCGGCGACGCGCAGCCCAGCCCGGAAGACGTCACGTTGACGCGCGCGGCCATCGAAGCCGGCAAACTGCTGGATGTGGA
>CAZRHZ010000042.1:0-11491 GCA_964599995.1 uncultured Anaerolinea sp.
TTCGACCCAGGCCATAAAGGTCACGCCCTCGTAGGCGCTCCAATCCTGTACGGTCGGGAAGATCATCCCGCAGGTGCCCCAACCTTGCGAGGCGATATCAAAGTCGATACGCAGCGCGTTGGAGCCCGAGGCCGCGTTCCCGCTAGAGGCGGCGCACTCCAGGGTTGAATTGGTCATCACGTCGTAAAAGGCCTCCCAATCTGCGGAACCGTTCTCAAAACCGTCGCTGAAGCCCTCCCCAGCGGTCAAAGGCGCGGCCTGCTCGGCGGGTGCTGCGGTTTGCTGGCCGGCTTCTGCCTGCCCTGTCGCAGACAGGGTTTCCGCTTGGGCGGGTTCTTCGGTCTGCGCCGCGATTTCAGCTTGCGCGGGAGTATGAGCCAGCCAGTCGTGGTAAAAGGCATTCAGCATGGGCACGAACTCAGCGGTGGCCTTGGTGTTGCCCTCGCGCGAGGGGTGATCGTCACCGGAGGGATAGGCCAGGCGGTTCTGCCCATCCACGTAGGTATGCTCGATCTGCCCGTCCACCACGCGGTGGTGGTTGTCTGCGCCGGTCAGCACGTTGTAGAAGTCAAAGACCGCCACGTTATGCAGGGTGTAGTTGTTCTCTACCAGCCAGTCGTTGACCAGCCAGTTATTGAAGGCGCGCGCGTTCTTGGCGTTGGAAGTCTGCGAGAGCGGCGGCGCGGTGATGACCACGAAGAGCTTGTCGGGATGTGCCCCGAAATACTTGAGGATCTCGTTGTAGACGTACTTGGCGTGACCCACCGAGAGCCAGCCCTCGGGGTCGGGGGCGTCATTTGGGCTGCCTTCCAGGTCCGAATTGGGGAAGCAGGATTTGAATAAGATGATGACGTTCTCGCCCGTGGGAGCATCCTCCAGCCGCGGCCAGGAGCCAAAATCACCGAAGTTCTGGCCGTCTTCGTTGTAGAGCGCATCAAGGTAGACATCGCTGCGTTCACCGCTGAACCAATCCAGCCAGTTGGGGATGTCGGTGGCGTCGCCGATGGAATCGGGTCCCCAGCCGTAGTTGGTGGCGCTGACGTAGTAGTTATTCTCCATCAGGGCGCGGCCCAGGTCGCCGCCCAGTTCGTTGCCGGCGGGGTCCGCCAGCCAGTTGCCACCGGTGGAATGGTGGATGAAGACCAGCCGCACCGGATCAGCGGGAGGTGTTGTGTCAACACTTTGCTGCCGAAGGGATGACGCGGAACTCATGGCACCGCTTAGCAGGCTCATGAGCGCAAGAATGATCAGTGCTTTTTTCATGGGTTTCTCCTCCACAACACCATCCGCAATAACAAACCCCGCAGAATGGTCATCCTCCATTGTAACGGATTGGCGCGGGTGCTGAAAGAGGCAATCGTCTCTGTCACTATTAAGTAGTGAAAAAGAGCCCCATTCTTGTTCTGGACAAAGTAACTTTATGGCGATGTATTTAAAGGCCGCCTCAGGTAAACTAGAATCACTTCTCCTCCTTTTTAGTGGTTTGGGCTGTTAGCAGTAGCAGAGAAGATCACATCACAGGCAGCGACTTTTATTGGTAGATTTAGTGGTATGGTTTCGAGACACATAAAAGACCTGAGCAAGGTCTTTTGTGTTTTTTAACCAACTGTTTTCGCCTTGTTTTTTCCATTCCCTGATGCCATAATAAAAGAAATAACAACCCAAACGAGCACCCAGATTGTGTTCTTGTTCAGCATCAACGAGGGAAAATGAAGACAAGAATTCTATGCGTCATCCTGCTGTTTGCCGTATGCCTGCTGGCCTCATGCGACAGTCAACCGACCCAGACCGCTGAAACGAATTCTCAACCTTCCTCCGACCTGTCTGCCGCGGCCGCGGCTTCGAGCACACCCAAACCACCCACTGCGACGCCTGACTCTCCGACAGGCACCAGCGCGGCGACGGTTGCCCCCCACGACACCCTCCTTCTGCAACAACAACTTTACGACCTGGGCTACACAGATGTAGGCCTGCCAGACGGCCAGGCGGATGAACAATTCACGGCCGGGTTGAAGCATTTTGAACTGCTCAATCACCTGCCTGTGGATGGCTTGGAGGACGAAACCATTTGGGAGATCCTTGAAACCAACGCCATCCCCTATTACCCGCCGCCTGCCTTTGCGGGCAAAGTCTATGGCGTGGATCTAGCGACCATGATGTGCGACGATCACATGCTGCAAGAACGCCTGGCCACGTTCGGCTTGCTTGAACCCGGCATAGATGAATGGACGATAGGCGCTTTTGGCAGCGAAACCCAAAAAGCCTTGAAAGAGTTCCAAAAGCAGTTCATGACCACGCAGAGCGGAAAACCCGATCTGGTCACCTGGCAGGCGCTCTTCAGCCCGCTCACAAGTTTGCGCGTGAATGAACCGCGTGGAGAAGTGGAAGCCTGGCAGACCACCCTTTACCCCGCCGACTCCGGTGTGGTGGCCATGGCCTGGGACGGCTCAAACCTCTGGCTGGCTGTCAGCAAAGGCATGACCGTCTATGATAATTATCTGCTGCGCATCGCCCCGTCCGCCCACCCTGCAGAAGCCGTGCAGGTCATCCGCGTGCGCGCCTGCGACACACTGGACGCCACGATCTACAACATGGTCTACGCGGGCGGCAAGCTGTGGCTGCTCTACAACAGCGACCTGCAGGGCAACCCCGAGCCAATGGTGCAAATGGTGGATCCGGTCAACGGAACATACAGCGCACCCTTTAAATTCGCCACCTGTCCGGATGGATTTTGCGTCTCAGCTTATGCCATGGGCGCGACCCGCAGCGCGGTGTGGGTCACCGGCAACGACCGCGCCTACGGGTTGGATTTAAGCAATGGCAGCGTGAAGGTCTCGTGGCCGGTGGGCTACGTGCCCTCCGGTGAGATGGCCTTTGATGGCCAATGTATGTGGTATATCGGTGAATCGGGCATGCAGGCTTTTAACACCAACGGGGGGCGCTGCCGTGGAATAGAGGGAGTATCCATATTACCAGTCGGCCAACCTGAGAGCGATGGCAAATTGATATGGACGGCGGGTTATGGATATTTGTCTCAATTGAACCTGGACACAGGCGTCGGCATTGATCTTGAACCACCGGTTTCGTCGCCCGGAATCATCACCTACGCGGATGAGATCCTGTGGGTGACGGATGCCGGCGCGAATCGGGTCATCGGTATGTCCACCCTGGATGGCGGCTGGGGCGACCCAATCCCACTTGACGGGATCAATCCCGCTTTCATGCTGGTCGAAAACGGACACCTTTGGATCTATTACGCAGACAGCCGTTCAGTGCAAAGGCTGGATGTGTCTGGTTACACCACGCGTCCATCGAACCATACCGCCACCCCGGCCTTCACTGCCACCCCAACTGCGACCCCGCCGGTGTTATCGCGCACACTTAAGCTCAACACTCCGCGCATGGAAGGTGACGATGTGCGCATGCTGCAAGAACAACTGCTTGCGCTGGGCTACAACGAGGTGGGCAGCGCAGACGGTATCTTCGGCCAGCTCACCGAGCAAGCCGTGATGCGCTACCAGCAGGAAACCGGGCTGGAAGCGGACGGCATCGTTGGCCCCCTCACCTGGGCGGCGCTTTTCGCAGCACATTAATTTCGCAACTCAAAAGCGTTCAAGGTTAACCGCTGCGAAGCGTTCGCCGCGATTTGGGGTTAATATTTGTGAGACAAAATAGGTCTCAAGCCACATTGATTAAAAATAGCTTTGTGTATAATACGGTAATCTTCGCTTAATCTTTTTCTTGAGGACTTATTTATGGCAAAAATCCATGTAGTTACCGATACCGATTCAAACCTTCCCATTGATCTGGCAAAAGAACTGGGCATCCACCTGGTTCCCATCACCATCCAGTTCGGCGAAGAATCTTTTGAAGATTACTTCGAGATCATGAACGATGAACTGTTTGAGCGCATCGACCGCGCGAACAAACTGCCGACCACGGCTGCGCCCTCGCCTACGGCTTTCGCCAAGGCCTTCAAGACCGCTTTTGGTGAAGGCGCAGAATCGATCATCTGCGTCTGCGTGGGCAGCAAGATCAGCCGCACGTATGAATCCGCGCTGGTGGCCTTGGAGGATTTTCCGGGCAAGAAGATCACAGTGATCGATTCGGGTTACCTGACGCTGGCTGAAGGCTACATGGCCCTCAGCGCGGCTGAAGCGATCGCCGCTGGAGCGACGCACGAAGAAGCGGTGGCCAAAGCCAACAGCGTGGCCGGCCGCGTACACGTGTTCGGATCCCTTTCCACGCTCAAATACCTGGCCCTGGGAGGACGCATGAGCAACCTGGCGGCCAGCATGGCCAACATGCTCAACATCCGGCCCATATTATCCATGGTTGACGGCAAACTCGGTTTGCTTGAGAAGGTACGCACGCGCAAGGCCGCCATCGACCGCCTGGTGGAATTGGCGATGGAAATCACGAAGGGAAAAACCGTTGAACGCGCCTGCATGCTGCATGTGCGCAACCCTGAGGACGCCGCTTATTGGGAAGCTGAAATGCGCAAGAAGATCGAGCTGCCCAAAGACATGCCGCTCTATAGTTTTGGTCCCGGTCTTTCGGTGCACACGGGCGCTGGTATGATCGGCGTGGTGATCCTGCTGAAGGAATAACCAACTCAAAATAAGCTAGAGGGAGACCGCACGGTCTCCCTCTTTTTATTTAATATTTCTCAAATCGTTGAAATTGATCAAGGCAAAACGGATTGAACGCGCCCGATCTTGCCGCCTGCCAGCACCACCTTGATGCCGTGCGGATGGGTCGGGCTCTTGGTGAGCAGTCTGACCACCACCCCCTCGGTAAGCTGACCAGTGGGCTGGTTCTGCTTTTCGACGATCTGCACGCGCGATCCGATCTTGATCTGGCTGCGGGGAGGAATGTCTGAGGTCATGTGTGCCGCCGATTAATCCGCGATGCGCAGCAGCACGGGCTTGCCACGCAGGCGATATTTGCCCTCGCCTGCTTTAAGCACCACCTTGACGTGCTGTTCCATCACATCCACGAAGGTGTGGTCGCTGCGGATGTCGATCTCGCCAATGGCGCGGCCGGGGATGCCGGATTCACCAGCGATAGCACCGACGATATCGCCGGGGCGGATGCCGTTGGCGTTACCCAGGTTCATCCACAGGCGCACCATGCCGGGTTCCTTTTGGCCTTTTGAGGCCTTTTTCGAACCGCGCGAGGGGCCGGAGTTCCAGTTGTCGCGCGTTCTTTCGCTGCCTTTGCGAGGTTCAGCCCACTTGTCTTTGACGGGTTCCTGAATCTCCTTAAGAGCAATTGAGCCCTCGCTGGCGCGCAGGATGCGAATGGAAGCCACCGCGATCTCAACCGGCGACAGGCCCAACTCGCCCATGCGTTTCACCATCTCGCGTTCGGCGGGGGTGATGCCGGCCAGCAGCTGGGCTGAAACACGGGCGATCAAACGTTCATCGCGCCTGGCCTTAACCACGTCCACCGAGGGGAGCGAGAACTCCGCCATGGGCTGGCGGGTGTAAGCCTGGATCTGCTTCTGGCGCCCGCGTTCTTTGGGGGTCAGCAGGGTGATGGCAACACCCTTTTTGCCCGCGCGGCCGGTGCGGCCGATGCGGTGCACATAATCCTCGGCGTCTGCCGGGATGTCGTAGTTGAACACATGCGAAACGCCGGCGATGTCGAGTCCGCGGGCGGCCACATCTGTGGCGACCAGCAGGGTGACGTGTCCCTGGCGGAATTTGTTGAGCACCTGTTCGCGGCGTTCCTGATTAAGGTCGCCGTGCAGCGAGTCGGTGGCGAAACCCAGGCGAATGAGCTCGTCGGAGAGTTCCTGTGCGCGGGCTTTGGTGCGCGCAAAGATCAAGGCGCTGGCGACCTCTTCGGTCTCAAGCAGCCTGGCGAGCGCGTAGATCTTATTCTCTTCATTCACACGGCAGAAACGCTGTTCGGTCTCAGACACGGTAACCTGCTCAGGGCTCACTGCAACCCTGGCGGGTTCCTTTAAGTAGCGATTAGCCAGTTTCTGGATGGCCGGGGGCAGCGTGGCGCTGAACAGGGCGATCTGCCGCTCTTCAGCCAATTCCTTGAGGATCAGTTCCACGTCTTCGATGAAGCCCATGGCCAGCATCTCATCGGCTTCGTCGAGGATGAGCGTTCTCACCTCACCCAGCGAGAGCACGTTTTTTTCGATCAGATCCAGCAGGCGACCGGGAGTGCCAACCACCACGTCCACGCCGCGTTTCAACGCGCGGATCTGGATCTCGTAGGATTGCCCACCGTAAACCGCCAGTACCTTGACGCGCGTTTTCTGCGCGAGCTGCTCGGTGGCTTCAGCCACCTGTTTGGCCAGTTCACGGGTGGGCGCCAGCACCAGCGCCTGCGGATGCCCATTCGAGGGTTCCAGACGCTGCAAGAGGGGCAGCATGAAGGCTGCGGTCTTGCCCGTGCCGGTCTGAGCCTGGCCGATCACATCACGGCCCTCCAGCAGCAGGGGGATGGCCGCGCTCTGGATGGGTGTGGGTTCTGAGAACCCCATCTTCTCCACGGCTTGAACAAATTCGGGCTGCAAGCCCAACGACTCAAAAGGTGAAACCATTAAAACTCCTATTAACACACAAAAAAATACCCTTCCGGAACCGGCAGGGTATTCAACCAAGCACGATCATAAACCTGCGGGAATCTCTTCCGCGGGTTTGATTATATCACCCTTTTGGTCTGAATTCAGGGTAATCTGGTAGTTATCAAGATAATCACATCAGTAATTGAAAAGTAGAAATTAATTAGTCTTAATTGGAGTCCCTTGTTATTTCCAACGAATTAATGGGAAAAATTCTTTTTCTGCCCTCACCCGAACAGGTTTGATGCTTGGATAGCGGTTTAATTGCCCTCTCCCACGCCAAAAGATACCATTCGCAGACACATCCTGTGGCGTGGGAGAGGGTTAAGGGTGAGGGAGAACCAACAAATTGTTTTACTGTTGTTCAGGGTGAGGGTGATAAAGAATTCGCAGCGGAAAAAAATTCCCAGAATACTCAATATTATTTTTATTAAAGGGTTCAAATCACAGGATACCGTATAATAGGGGTTGCAAAACCCACTCACAGGAGATGACCATGCCCAAACGCTTGATCCTTGTTGCTGGTAACATCGGTTCAGGAAAAACTTCACTCACCGAACGCCTCGGCGAGCGCCTTGGATGGAGAACGGCTTACGAATCGGTCTCAGACAATCCCTACCTGCCGGATTTCTACGCGAATATGAAGGAATGGTCCTTTCACCTGCAAGTGTTCTTCCTCGGCCACCGCGCCCAGCAGCATCTCGATATGTTCAACGATCCGCGTTCAGCCATCATTGACCGTTCCATTTATGAAGACGCGGCCATCTTCGCCAGAGCGCTGCACTCCATGGGCAACATTAACGAACGTGATTATCTGACCTATCGCAAGGTGTTCGATCTGGTCACCAAAACCCTACCCGTCCCTTCGCTGTTGGTTTATTTGAAGGCTCCCGTGGACGTCTTGATGAGCCGTATCCACAAGCGCGGCCGCGATATCGAGTCCACCATCAGCCGCGATTACCTCAGCCTGCTGGATTCGTTTTACACGGACTGGATCGACACGTTTGACCTCTGCCCGGTGTTGACCCTTAAAACCGACGACCTCGATTTTGTGCACCGCACCAAGCACCTCGACACAGTGGTAGACAAGATCCAGGAAAAACTGTCGGGCAAAGAGGAAATGATCTTCTAAGCCACGAGGATGCTGTTTGATGTCACTTTACAAAAATATCAAGTAGATCGTGCAACTTTTTATGCTAACCTGCGTATATTTGCTTAGATACAAAAATATTACGGGGCTCTCGTGATCACACTGGAACAGGAATGGCTTGAAAAAGCCCGCCAAGGAGACGAAGACGCATTCACCCAATTGGTAGAAACCTACCAGACGCCGGTGTACAATTTGTGTTATCGCATGCTTGGCGAGGGTGGTGCCGCCGAGGATGCCGCGCAAGAGACCTTCTGGCGAGCCTGGCAGAACCTGAAACGTTACGACCCGCAGCGCTCCTTCATCACCTGGCTCCTCTCGATCGCCGCCCATTTTTGTATCGATCAGCAACGCAAACGGCGCATCTCCCTTTTCGAGATGGACGAGTTTCCTGATTTCGACATCAGCGACGCGCAGGAACCCACACCCGAAAAGGTCGTTGCCTTAAGTGAAGAAGATGCCGCCCTGCACGTCCTGATCAATCAACTGAACGCCCAGGATCGTGCAGCCGTGATCTTGAGGTATTGGAATGATTGTTCAGAGGAAGAAATTAGTCAAATGTTAGGTTTATCGGTAAGCGCAGTAAAAAGCAGATTACATCGATCCAGGCGTCAGTTGGCAGAAATGATCATGACTGGTCAGACCGCCAATGTGAACAAAAGGAGGCAAAATGAATCACCAGCCTTATGAGAATTGGATTCTCGATGAAGAGCGATTGGCCCCCCAGGATCAGGCCTCACTCAAAGCACACCTGAAGGAATGTCCAGAGTGTTTTGAGTTGCAGCGTTCCTGGAATGTGGTACAGACGCAGATCAAATCCGCGCCGGTCAAGAGCACTCCCGTGGGTTTCATGCCCAGATGGAGGAGCCAGTTCACCCTCCGGCAAAAGGAGCAGGAGCGCAAGCAAGCCAGAACCCTGTTGATCAGCCTGGCAAGTGGCGCGGGCGCGGTTACCATTGCGCTGGCTGTGATCATGCTGCCCGATTTCTCGATCATTTCCTTAACGGTAGGTTTACTCACCACCCTGGTGAAACTTTTCAGCAACATCGAAAGCCTCTTTACTGTCCTCCGCAGCATCTTCAATTCAGCTCCTACCATCACTCTGGTCATCAGCGGCCTTCTACTGGCTGGATGGATCAGTCTGGCGGCCTTTGCATGGGGTATTTCAATCTGGCGCATTAACTCCAGGAGGGTAAAAACAAATGAATAAGAAAATTTCTGTGATTGTGGCCATTGCCACCCTAATCTTGCTGCTGGTCACACCGGTGGCTGTGCTGGCTCAAGATCCCACCCCAGCCGCGGGCACAACCTATCAAGGTGACAAGATCGTTATCGCCAACACCTACCGGCTGGAAAGCGGCGACGAACTAAAGGGCAACCTGGCCGTGATCGGCGGTACCGCCACACTGGACGAAGGTTCGAGCATGACGGGTGACGTTATTCTGGTGGGCGGCACGATCACCGTGAGCGGCACCGTCACAGGTGATTTCATCGCCATCGGCGGCGCCGTGAACATCGATGACACCGCCACCATCAATGGCAACATCTCGTTGATCGGCGCGACGCTTAAGAATTCCCCGCTGGCCGAGATCAACGGCGAGATCACCGAACAATCGCCTGAATTCCTGGATTTCAGTCTGGATAACCCCGAAGGGATCAACCTGCCCTTCATGAAAGAACAATCCATGCTGACCAAGATGCTGCAGGCCTCGCTGCAAGCCCTGGCCATGGCTGCACTGGCGGTAATAATAGGGCTGCTCTTCCCTGAACAGACCAAGCGAATCGCCCACACCTTCACGTCTGAACCGCTGGTGACTGGTGGCGTCGGCCTGCTGACCGTCGTGATCGCCTCCATTGTGCTGGTGCTCTTCACCATCACGATCATCCTCATTCCGGTGACGGTGTTGAGTGTGCTGGTGCTGGTGGTGGCCGTGCTCTTTGGCTCCATTGCGGTTGGCTACGAGATCGGACAACGCCTGGCTGCGCTCTTCAAGGCCGTCTGGCATCCTTCCATTGCTGCAGGCATCGGCATGCTGCTGCTGGGATTGGTCACCGGATTTGCAAATCTGATCCCCTGCGTGGGATGGGTGTTGGGATTCCTTGTGACCGTGGTGGGTCTGGGCGCGGTGGTAATCTCACGCTTCGGTTCCGCCAAATACGCCGCCAAGGTGGTACAGGCCGTCATTCCCTCCGTGCCCACGGATATGACCCCACCTGAACCGCCCAAACCGGTCGCTTAATCTTAGAAATATTGGAGAAACTAATGAAATTTTTAAAAATCATCCCCATTCTGGTTTTGGTGCTGACCACCCTAGCCTGCTCGGTCTCGGTCAATGTGCCCACCACAAACACAGGCGTGACCCAAACCTACGAAATCAGCGAACCCGTGCTGGAAGGTGTAGATGTTAACCGCATTTCCATCGAAATGGGTGCCGGTACACTGAACATCACCGGCGGAGCCACCCAACTGGTCGAAGGAACGATCACCTACAATGTTTCCACCTGGGAACCCATGGTACGACATGAAGCTGAAGTGATCACTCTATACCAGGAAACCTCCGGAAACGTCGGTATTCCCGATGGTGACATCAAGAATGAATGGAATCTGCAATTCGGCTCCTTCCCCATCAACCTGCACCTTGCCACTGGCGCTTACGAAGGAGATCTGAACCTCAGCGGCCTGGCCATCACCAACCTCTCCGTTTCTGACGGCGCGAGCAAGTCTACCATCCGATTCGACTCGCTCAACCCGGTCGAAATGGAAGAGCTCTCCTACGAGACAGGCGCTTCCAGTGTGGACTTGATCGGTCTGGGTAACGCCAACGTTAAAGAGATCAACTTCGACAGCGGTGTGGGCTCTTACACCCTCGATTTTAGCGGTGATCTGCAGGACGACATCGACGTGCGCATCAATTCGGGCATGAGCGAATTCACCATCGTGATCCCCGACAATGCGCAGGCACGCATCACCATCGACGGCGAGCTCAACGACGTGGATGCGAATGGCACCTGGTCGATCAACGGAAACACCTACGTGTGCGGCGATTCCGGTCCACTCATCACCATCGACCTGGAAATGGCCGTCGGCGATCTGAACCTGCGTCAGGAATAACCCGCTTGATTCGATCCAAGCCCCTCAATAAAATGAGGGGCTTTTCTTTACCTCGTGAGCGTCAAGAAAAGGTATAATCCTTCTTCGTTATTGGGTTTCACCTTTCATCCTGACTTTTATAATCAAAGGCGCGCATGGTCTCACCCAACTCCTGGCTGACACTGGGCATCGTTCTTCTCACCTACATCGGCATCGCCATCGGGTTCATCCCACGCTTCAGGTTGAACCGCACCACCATCGCGGTGGTGGGGGTAGGACTGCTGCTGGTCTTGAACCAGGTCAATCTGCTTCAATTGCCAGGCTTTCTGGATTTTGACACCCTGATCCTGCTCTTCAGCATGATGGTGGTCAACGCCAACCTGCGCCTGTGCGGATTTTTCAAACTGACCGGCGCATTTTTACTGCATCTCACGCGCAAACCACGCGTATTTTTGATCATCGAGATCCTGCTGGTGGGGGTCTTAAGCGCGCTGTTCCTGAACGATACCATCTGCCTGATGTTGACACCCTTTCTGCTCGAGCTACTGCTGGCCATGGATCGCAACCCCATCCCCTATCTGATTGCGCTGGCCACGGCCTCCAACGTGGGGTCGGTCGCCACGCTGACCGGCAACCCGCAGAACATGATCATCGGTTCTGCCAGCGG
>CAZRHZ010000042.1:11591-18267 GCA_964599995.1 uncultured Anaerolinea sp.
CTCTTGAAGCCCCTCATCACCGCGATGAGCGCGCCGACCGCCGGCTGGCTGACCCTGGCGGCATCTTCCACCCTGGCGGGCAACTTCACCCTGCTGGGTTCGGTGGCCAACCTGATCGTGGCGGAATCCGCCAAGAAGCACAAGGTGGAGCTCGGCTTTTGGGAATATACCAAAGCCGGCATTTTGATCACCCTGGTGACGCTGGCGATCAGCACCTTATGGATATCGGTCTTCGTGTGGCATTAATCAAGCCTACTCTCAATACACTTGCCGTATAATCATTCATGGAATATAGTTAACCCATGGAAGAACAAACTAATATTATCCATCCAAATCCAGTCCCCTTGATCGAAGTAAAGGGATCACATTTATCCCTTGGTCAGCAGATCGGCGAAGCCATGCGACCGCTGGTTCAACACAGCATCGAAAACGCGAAGAAAGTGATCAGTGCAACCCACGACGACCTGCACCTGTCGTGGGAGGGTGCCAAGAATCAGGCCCGAAAATATATGCCTTTCGCGCAGGAACGCTACCCGCATTATGTTGATGAACTGGAAGGACTGGCGCTGGGTGCCAACGTCAACCTGACCGAGCTAAGCGTGGTCAATTTTCTAGAAGGTGTGACTACTGACGCGCTACACCTGACCAAGTGCACCAGCCTGGCAGTCAGTGAACAGAACACAGCCAACCAGCACGTGCTGGTGGCACACAACGAAGATTGGCTGCCTGATGACGAACCTGACGTGTATCTGGTCAGCGCCAAACCAGAGGACGAACCCGCCTTCCTGGCTATGACTTACGGCGGGTTGCTCCCCAATATCGGTTTCAATGAATCAGGTGTCGCCCAATGCTGCGACACAGTTTACCCGAATGACACGCGTATTGGAATCCCGCGCGTCATCGTCTCACGCGCGGTACTGGGAGCCAAAACCATCGGTGAGGCCATCCGGCGTACGTTAGTGCCCCTGCGCGCTGCCGGCTACAACCACCTGATCGCACACGAAAGCGGCGAGATGTACAACGTCGAAGTATCCGCGCGAAGTTTCGACATCCTCTATGCCCTGGACGGCTATCTGGTTCACACCAACAATTACCTGTCACTCAAAATGGAAGCCATCGAAGAAGACCCGGATGAATTGATCAACACACGCGTACGTTACTTCAGAGCACTGCACTTGCTGCGTGAATCGAAGAAACACACCGCCAAAACCCTGACCTCCATCTTGAAGGATCACATCAATTTTCCCAACTCAATTTGTAATCATGCCGTTGATGATGCAGATATCCTGCGCCGCGAAAAAACGATCGTGAGCATGGTGATGGATTTGAGTGCCTGCAAGATGGAAGTGGCGTGGGGGAATCCGTGCGTGAACCGTTATGAGACATTTGATGCGGAAATTTGAGAAGCATCAACCCCTGTTGAACAATTACTATTCGTACAATCCCAATTCCTGAATGGCCTTATAAACCGTGTCTCGCAGATAGTAGCGATAGCCCATCTTCTCGGTGATGCGCTGCCTGATCTGCTTGGATGAAATTTCGAGGATGGGAGCTTCCACGATGCTCACCTTGCGCGAAATGCCCGGCAGCACCTTCTCGAGCGATTCGAGATCGACCTTGTCTTCGTGGCGGCGCATCACGCCGATGCCGTCGCAAACGCGGATGAAATCCTGCGGGCGGTTCCAGGTGGGCAAGTCGTGCAGACTGTCGCCCCCCATCAGGTAGAACATCTCAGCGTTCGGGTATTCGTTTTTCAACAATTTCACGGTGTCGATGGCAAAATGCGGCCCCGGGCGGTCGATGTCGATGCGCGAAAGCTGAAAAGCGGGATTGCCGTCGATGGCTTTCATCACCATTTCCACGCGCTGCTCGATAGGGCTGATGGTCACACTCTGTTTGTGCGGCGGGTTGTCGGTGACCACCCATAACAGCAGATCGAGTGACAACTGGGTGCGGCACTCCTCGGCCAGGATCAGATGGCCGACGTGCGGGGGGTCAAACGTGCCGCCGAAGATGCCGATGCGCATGCTTAATCCTGCCATTCCAGTTCGTATTCACCGATATAAACGGTGTCGCCTTCTTCGATGCCTTCCTTGCGCAGGGCTTCATCCACACCCAGCGAGACCATCAGGTGATGGAAACGTCGCACGGAGCCGTCATGCTCCCAATAGGTCATCTCCGCGGCGCGCTCGATGGATTTGCCGCTCACGCGCCAGCCTTCTTCTTCGCGCGTGATGCTGAAGTCTCGCGGGTCTTCCTGCGGTTTGTAAAGCGGGATGGCCTGCACCACTTCCACTTCGGGTGCAGTTTGAAGCAGTTCGTGCGCCTTCCACAGCACCTCGGTCAGGTTCAGGTGTGTGGCGGCAGAGATAGCGATGGGAGCATATCCTTTTTTCGTTAATGCTTTTTTCAGTGAAGGCCAGCGTTCCTGCACGTCGGGCAGGTCGTTCTTGTTCACCGCCACCACCTGGGGCTTGCTGCCCAGGGCTGGGTCGTAGAGCGCCAGTTCGGCGTTGGTTTGAGTGAAATCCGCAATTGGGTCTTCTGCCATGCCATCCAGGATGTGGATCAACACACGGGTACGTTGGATATGTTTCAGGAAAGCGTAGCCCAGCCCGACGCCCTCGTGCGCGCCTTCGATCAGGCCGGGGATGTCCGCCAGGATGAGCGAAGTTTCTTCATCCAGGTTGGCGACGCCCAGGTTGGGTTCGATGGTTGTGAAGGGATAATCGGCGATCTTCGGATTGGCGTTGGTGACCGCCGCCAAAAAGCTGGATTTGCCCGCGTTTGGCACGCCCACAATCCCCACGTCGGCCAGCAATTTCAATTCAAGCCTCAGGTTGTGTTCCTCGGGTGGTTCGCCCTTTTCAGCCGTGCGCGGGGCCTGGTTGCGCGAGGTGGCGAAATGCTGGTTGCCCAGCCCGCCGCGCCCACCCTTGCAGACTTTCAATTCATCATCCGCAGCCACCAGATCACCCAGGAGCTCACCGGTGGTGTCATCGTAGACGATCGTGCCAGGCGGCACTGGTATGATCAGGTTTTTAGCGCTCCTGCCGGTCATATTGCTTGGGCCGCCGTTTTCACCGTCTGCCGCCACAAATTTGCGTTTATAGCGAAAACTCTGCAGGGTGTTCAGCGTGGGCTGGACCTTGAAAATCACGTCCCCTCCCCTGCCGCCGTCCCCACCATCAGGTCCGCCGCGCGGAACGTATTTCTCACGGTGGAAATGCATCATCCCCGCGCCGCCGCGGCCGGATCTCACGTATATTTTGGCTTCATCGATGAACATAAGACTACTTTCTAAAAAAGATCAGGAATCAGGGTTCGCTGTCCTTGCGTCCAGTGTACACCCGATTCCTGATTATTCAAGGCTGATTTTTACTTGCCGAACTTGGCTTTCAAGATATCTTCGAGGGTTGGCTGACCGATTTCTTGCAGTTCATAACCCACGCGCTGCATGGGTTTGTTGACCTTGATGATGCGGTTCAGGTCGATCGGGGTGCCCGAGATCACCAGGTCCACATCGGCTTTGTTGATGGTCTTTTCGAGATCTTTGACCATGTTATCGCCGTAGCCCATGGCGGGCAGGATGGTGCCGGTATCAGGATACTTGACATAGGTGTCGTGGATGGAACCGACAGCGAAGGGGCGCGGATCGACGATCTCAGCTGCACCAAAGCGGCGGGCGGCGATGAATCCAGCGCCGTATTTCATTCCACCGTGGGTCAGGGTCGGGCCGTCTTCGATCACCAATACGCGTTTGCCGCGAATGGCATCTGGATCTTTCACGAAGAGCGGTGAAGCGCCTTCGATCACGATGGCGTTGGGGTTCATCTCGTGCAGGCTGTCGCGCACGGCAATGACCTTCTCAGGATCAGCGGTATCGACCTTGTTGATCACAAACACGTCGGCCATGCGGCAGTTGACCTCGCCGGGATGGTAGGATTGTTCATGACCAGCGCGGTGCGGGTCGGCGACTACGATGTTCAGATCGGATTTGTAGAACGGGAAATCGTTATTTCCGCCGTCCCACAGGACAATGTCGACTTCCTGTTCGGCTTGACGCAGGATGGCCTCGTAATCAACACCGGCGTAAACGATCACGCCGTTATCGAGATGAGGCTCGTATTCCTCGCGCTCCTCGATGGTGCATTCGTGTTTGTCGAGGTCAGCGTAGGTGGCGAAGCGCTGCACTTTTTGTTTGACCAGATCGCCATAGGGCATCGGGTGGCGAATGGCGGCGACTTTGAATCCCATGCCGCGCAGGATCTGCGAAACACGGCGGGTGGTCTGGCTCTTGCCTGAACCCGTGCGAACTGCGCAAATGGATACGACCGGTTTGGTGGATTTCACCTGGGTTGCGTTAAGACCCATCATGACGAAATCGGCACCGGCGGCTTGGACAATGGATGCCTTGTGCATCACATATTCGTGGGGCACGTCACTGTAAGCGAACACAACCTGCGCTACTTTCAGGTCCTTGATCAGCTTTACGAGGTCAGATTCCGGGTAAATGGGAATTCCCTCCGGGTACAGTGAACCAGCCAGAGCGGCAGGATATTTTCTGCCTTCGATGTTCGGGATCTGAGTCGCGGTGAAAGCCACAATCTCATAATCCTTGTTGTCGCGATAAAACACATTGAAATTGTGAAAATCGCGGCCGGCTGCTCCCATGATCAACGTTCGAATTCTAGACATTTAGATCATCTCCTTAAAATAATTTGGTTTACGAGCCTTTTTTCACATCGCTTGTGGGGCTGTGATGCCCAGTAACGCCAAACTATTGGCGATCGCCTGCCTGGCGGCAGCGACCAATCGGATGCGCGCGCTTTTCAGCGGTTCTTCTGCAATGAGTACAGGACACTGTGTATAAAATTCGTTGAAAGCTCTGGCCAGTTCATAGGCCAGGTTGCTGATGGTCAGTGGTTTCAAATCCTTGGCCGCTTTTTGGATCTCGCCCGGCATGCGGCTGATCAGATCGATCATCGCAATCTCGCTGGGGGTCAACCCCTCGCCGGGGTTGGTGGATTCAGGCAGCGGAGCGTTGTACTTGCGTAAAATGCTGTTGGCGCGCACGTATGCATATTGGATATATGGCGAAGCCTGTCCGTTGAAATCCAGCGCAGATTCCCAATCAAAGGTGACGATCTTGCCGCTCTCGCGTGATAGCATCGGGAATTTAATGGCACCCAGACCGACAGCCTCAGCAACCTTCAGCTTGTTCCCTTCGCTCAGATCGGGGTTCTTCTCGCGCACCACTTCGAGCGCGCGTGCGGTGGCTTCACGCAGCAGGTCTTCCAACAAGACGACCGTGCCTTCGCGCGAGGCCATCACCACGTTACCCGGCAGGTTGACGAGTTCGTATGAAACATGCTGGCAGCGCGTTGCCCATTCGTAACCAGCCAATTCCAGCGTTTTAAATACCTGTAAAAAGTGCAGTGACTGGCGCACATCCACCACGTAATAGGCTTTTTCCAGGTTGGGATAATCAATGAATTTTTGTCTGGCAAGTGCCAGGTCTTCGGTGGCATATAGTGCAGTGCTGTCTGAGCGCTGCACCACAAACACACGGTATTTTTCGTCTTTGAGCCCGAGTTTTTCATCCAATTTGACGATCACAGCGCCGCCGTTGGGTCTCTCATCATTGGCGATGCCGCGTTCGATCAAATCCTTAACCATTTCCTTGCCTGGTTCCTCGAACATCGAGTTGAAATAATACCGGTCGAACTTGATGTCCATCTTCTCGTACATGTCGCGGAACCCCTGCAGCGACCACTCGCGGGTTTCCTTCCAGCAGGCCACAACTTCGGGATCTTTCTGATCCCAGCGCGAATAAACAGCGCGCATTTCTGCGTCGAGTTCGGGATTCTCTTCAAGCCGCTTGCAGGCTTCGGCATAGAGCGAGCCCATCCAGCGGGTGATGTCTTTTTCAGGGTGTTCGCCCTGGTGATATTTCATGTAATTCCACAACCATTTGATCACGTGCAAGCCAATGTCGCCGGGGTAATTGGCTCTCACCACTTCGTAGCCTGCGGCTTCTGTGATACGAGCCAGCACATCGCCTAAAAAGGCACTACGCAGGTGTCCGACGTGGAAAGCCTTGTGCGTGTTGGGTTGTGAGAACTCGAACATGATCTGTTTGCCGTTCGACTTCCCTTTACCATAACTGTCACCTTTGGCAAGTACTTCATCCACCACACGCTGCGAATAGGTCGAAGCGGAAAAAAAGAGATTCAGATAGCCGTTGACGGCTTCGACTTTGGCGATTCCCGCAGGCACATGCAGAGAAGTGGCGACTTTCTCAGCGATCTCTTTGGCGCGCTGCGCCACGTTGCCTTTCTCGCTGCCAAAGGATTTCGAAGCCAGTTGGAAAAACGAGGTGGCAATGCCCCACTGCCCATTAAACGGAATAAAAGACCAGCGTACTTCCATATCAGGAAGATTGTTGGCCTTAAGGATCGCCTGGATCTCTTTTTCAATGATGGATTGTTCCAGTTCAAACATCTCATTATCCCGTTTCTGACTGCTAAAAACCAGATGGATTATAACACAGGCCGGTTTTTGACTCACACAAACTGATGCAAAGCATGACAAAGCGCATGAAAATATGGATGGAGTTAACGCAAAAGAGGCTGCCTAAAAAGTAGCCAAAAGCTGAAAGAATAGAAAAAAAAGA
>CAZRHZ010000043.1:0-18170 GCA_964599995.1 uncultured Anaerolinea sp.
ATCCAGGCGGCCGATGGCGTTCATGCGTGGGGCCAATGAAAAACCGATGCCTTCCTCGTTGAACTGGCTCGCATCCATTTCAGCGGCCTCAAGCATGGCCTGGATGGCTGGCCGCGTGCCTTTTCTGATGCATTCAATGCCGGATTGGGCCAGGAAGCGCGCGTCAGCCCGCAACTCGGCCACGTCCGCGATGATTCCAAGTGCCGCCAGATCGTGCAGAGTGTTGGCAAACTCGGATCGTCCGAAACGCTCAAGCAAGGCTTCGGCGAATTTACAGGCCACACCCACGCCCGGCAGGGGACGCAGGGGATGCGATTCCTCCACTAGATGGGGATTAATGATGGCATAAGCCTTCGGTAAAACATCCGGTAGAGTGTGATGGTCGGTGACCACCACGTCCAGTCCGTTTTCCTGTGCCCAGGCGATCGATGCGACTTCTGATATCCCTGTATCGCAGGTGAGAAGAAGTGAAAGCCCCTGCTGCGTGAACTTCTTGAGGGCTTCCAGTTTGATGCCGTGGCCTTCTGGATCGCGCAATGGGATGTGGTAGGTGCAGTCGGCGTTCAAACTGCGCAACGCGGCCATCAAGACAGTAGTGGATGTTTGCCCATCCACGTCGAAATCTCCCCACACACCGATTTTTTCACCGTTATTAATGGCTTTATATACCCGCTCGACCCCTTCTTGCATGCCAGGCAGGTCGTATGGCGAGGCAGGGGAGTAGGCGCGATAATCCATGAAGGCACGTGCCTGTCTGGAGGTTTGAACCCCCTGGCGGTAAAGCAGGCGCAGAACCAGTTCGGGAAGCCCCAGGTCAAGAAGACCCGGCGGCAGTTCCACCCGGATCGGCTCCTTCCAAATTTGGACAGCGGTCGGCAGGGACGATTTCATGGATCAGATCGCGTCAAAATCGAGGTCAAAGGCCGTGTCAGGGTCGGGGAGGTCCTCTTTTTCAGCCTCCATCCCGGCTACCAGGCCGCGGTTGCACAGGGATCTATAACGGCAGAACGCACAGGCTTTTTCGTGATCGGTTTTGTGGAAATCCTTATCAGGCCTGGAGGTGATCTCGGCCACCAAAGACTCAATTTGGGCTTGATCCTGATCGCGCTGTTGAGGTGTAGAGGTGAAACGGATAGGTGACGTCGGGAAAGCCGGGTACCAGTAGATCATCTCCAGCGATACTAAAGGGAGAGACCTGGCGTTTTCTGCCTGCGAAATTACCAAGGGGTAGACCTTGCTCTGCATACGCTCCAACAGGGTTTGCCTTTTGGGTTGGTGCCGGGAGGTTTTCCAATCATAGATCGTCATGTTTTGTGAGGCATCGCGTACCAGAAGGTCGATCTTGGCGGCCAGGCGATATCCTGCAAAGGGCATCGAAACCAGTTTTTCCACGTTCTGGAAGCCGGATTGCGGATCAAGGCCGAGCGTTAGAAAATTGCGCCACCACTCTGCCAGATCGGGATTGCTGATCTGCTTGCTCAACACGTCTGCCGGGATGCCCGAGAAATACTGCTGGCAGAGCAGGTGAAAACGGGTGCCAAGCAGCATCAATTCTTCCTGGGCGCGAACCGGTTCACTCTCGATAGCCGGCCATTCCAACTTCTGGATATGGCGAAGGTAGAAACGATATTCGCAATCCACGTAGTCCTGCAGGTTTTGTTGGGTAAAGACAAAGTCCTCAGGCAGAAGCATGCTGTTCCTCCAAAATGGCTTGCAACGCTTCAAGGGGCAGCGCCATGCGGGCTTCTTTGCGTTTGCCGGTATTCCAGGTAATGATCAGAGATTCTTTAGCGCGTGTGATCCCCACGTACAACAGGCGCAACCTCTCCGCCGAGTATTCCATGCGCGCCTGGCGAGTGGCGAAACCTGCTTCCATGAACATACCAGGAATGTCATCCTTGACGAGGGCTTTCAGCTTCGAAAGCACTTCCGCTTCAAGGTTAAGGCGTTGGGCGATGAACCATTTCTCACCCTTGTAGGCATCGAATTCCTGCGCGGAGGGAAAATCGTAGTTGTTCACCGAAAGCAGGTAGACCCGATCCCATTCCAGCCCTTTGGCTTTGTGAAAGGTGGTTACCAGCACCTTGCCCTTGTGTTTTTCAGGGTTGAAACCGGTGTCGTCCTCGCTGAAGCCGGCGAACTTCCTTTCGTTCCTGGCGATCTCCGCCAGTTCTTCGGCAAATTGAGGCAGTTGATATTCAGGGTGATTGCGCGCGCTGAATTCGAGCAAGAGCGCGAGTTTATGCGTGAGGGCAAGATCGTGCGGAGCTGTGAACAGGTCGCGGCCAACGGTGAGCAGCAGTTGGTCGATGGGGAGAGCCGCGGCGTTCTGCCAGCGGGTCATGTCGAGCAGGAATTTTTCAAAGCGCTGCTCAAGTAGCTTGGGGATCTGGGACATCTCCAGGGTCTTCTTCCAATCGGAACGACCACCGCCATACAAGAGGTCTTCCAACTGGCGTATCTTTTTTAACTGACTCAATAGCGCAGCAATTTGCTCAGCATATGGTTCCAGTTCGAGATCGTCCTGGGTGATCAGCTGAAAAATTGCAGTAAATTTGTTCACCGCGGAAGGATCAGCGAGAGAAAGCAGCACTTTTTCCAGCAGGCGGGTCACCTTGCGGGTGGATTGCGTGCTCTTCAACATTTCGACGACCTCGATCTCTGTATCCTGCAGGGCTTCGACCACCTTTTCTCCATGGAACCAAATCGGGCAAAGGACGGCGAGGGTCTTGTCAGGATGGGCTGGCAGCCAGCCCTTGATGGATTCCACCACTTTTCTGATCTCCGTTTCGGAGTCCACGGCTGATTTCATGATGAAGATCGAATTTGGACCATCGGGTGGGTTGGGCTGCGGATCGCCGGGCGGGGCAGGCACGATCAAGGGCAGAGAGAGCGATGCGCGCAGTTCTTCCACGGGGTGAGAGTCGCGTGTCCAATTGTTGAGCGCATTGGCCAGGCGGATGATGCTCTTGTTCGAACGGCCTGAATTTGCCAGGTCTCTGGCAACCACTTTTTTCTCTTTCAGGAAATCCTGCAAGAATTTTGGGCTGGCCGTGGTAAAGGTTTCGTAGATGGCCTGGTTGGTATCGCCCACGCGCACCCAGTTGCCGTCTGGACCAACCAACTGGCGCAAAATCAGTTCTTGAACCTGGGACGAATCCTGCGCTTCATCTTCCAGCACGTACGGCCAGCGATAGCGCAGTCGTTCGAGGAATTCCCGATCCGAAGTGAGCACGCGGTGGGCCAGTCTCACCAGGTCTGAGAAATCGACTGAACCGCGCGAACGTAAACCGCGCTGATACTCGGTGTAGACCTCCACCGCCATCTCTAATAATGGATCGGAGAGATGATATTTTTGGATCTTTTCGTTTATCTCCGCCGGTTCGATCTGCAAATCCTTGGCCTGGCTGATGAAATTCCCATTGAGAGAAGTGATGACCCCGTTCCAGTCTTTCTGGATCTTGGAATCCGAACGAAAGTCAATGGATGGATCAATGAATTTGGCCGCCAGTTCAGGGTGCTCCCGCAGGTAAGCCGCAGAGGCCACTTCGATCATTTGAGAGGTCTCATTCTCATCAAGAATGGAAAATTGCTCCGAGAGTCCGGCCAGATCGGGCCGTTCGCGCACGATGTCGTGTGCCAACCCGTGCAAGGTGCGCACGCGATAACCCATGTTCTCCAGCAGGCCGCTTTCGCGCATGAAACCCGCGATGCGGGTGGAGAAATTGTCCACCGCGGAGTTGACCAGGGTCACGATCAGGATCTCTTGATCGTCATTGATGAGACCTCGGGTGATCAACTGCGCGGCCAGGGCGGAGAGGGTGGCGGTCTTTCCACTGCCAGGAACGGCAGCCACGCCCATCATCCCACGTTCATATTTCAGAATTTCGGCTTGCATGGGGCGCGGTTTAAACATGTTGACCGTCCGTCTGTGAGCGCAGTTTTCTCAGGATGGTTTGCACAGCCATGACCAACGCGCCGCGTTCTTCTTCACCCTGTTCGTTAATGCCGAGCGTACACATATAGACGTGTTCCCGACAGCGTTTCAGCAATCCGCTGGCGACTCTCGCCAGAGCCTGCTGATTGATGTTGTGTTCGTGCATGTCCGTCCACACCTGACCGGGCTGCCAGTTGCGGCTCAACACGTAGGGATGGGTAAGGGGTTGATCCAACCGCGTCCACCAACCTTGAGAGCCGATGTCCAGCCAGAACTGGATGCGCGCCGGGCGGTTGCTCATCAGGTAGGAAAAGGCTGGTGAGATCAGCACCGACCCGGAGGATCGTTGAGCTGCCCAATCGGTCATATATTGCGCGGATAGAACCCCATTTTCCACCTGGCGGATATATTCGAGCGTGATCGACATCTCTTTTTCAAGAGGCTCTTCGCTCATGACCTGTCTGAATTTGCGGGCGGATTCGACCAGGCGATTAATCGCGGCTGCGGCGTCAAAATCCTGATGGAATTTGTAGCCCGGTTGGGAGAGGATTTCGCCAAACAGGCGGCTGATGAATATATCCAGCTCGGGGGATTCGTTTTGGCTTTCCTTTTCAAGCCAAAGGCGAAGTTTTTCAAAACGTTCTCCGAGTGAAAAGGTCAGGCGCTGCTGCATCTCCTTTTTGATGGGGTCGAAGGAACGCAGCGAACCGGAAGCAGGAGAAAATAGGATCTGGGCCATCAGATCGGCACGGATGTAATCGCAGTCCTCCAGGATCAGCGACATGCAATTGCGCACCTCATCCCTGGAAGGTTTCAACCCCAGAGAAGGAAAGGCCAGTTTTGTCAGCGCCAGTACGGCTTTGACTGCCGGTTCATCCCGTAAACCGCGTGAGGGACGAAAGGTGTGCAGATCCACTCCCAACTCGCTGAAACGGGTCTGGATGGAAAAACGCAGCGAATCGCTGAGGAATGGGGTGAGAATGACGATCTCTTCGGGTGGCACACCCTGGTTTTTGATCAGGTCGACGGTTTGACTGGCGATCCAATCCATCACCTGGGGATAGAAACGGAACGAGTGGATCGAGAACGCCTGTTGAACGGCAGGTGCAACCTTGCCATCCAGGCGGTGATCGAGCAAACTAGTGGAAAGCACCCCTTCGAGTTGATCCATTTCAGGGGATTTCACGAAGGAGTCTGAGAATTCCACCACTTGTGTGCAACCATTGGCAAAACGCGAAGCCGAGACCGGGTCTGCGCCCATGAAGGAACGGAAACCGCCATTCGAATCGTTGAGGATCAGCGCTGTTTCAAATTCCGGCAGCCAGGATTCAACGATATCGTGCGCCACGCTGTAATCCTCTTCGGCGTTGTCATAGAACAGGTGCCTGTAATTTGATCTCAGGTACTGCTTGCACAACAGTGAAGGCCATAAATGATCGGTGAACAGGGAGAGTTGAAGCGAAAAATCAAGCAGATTGTGCTGCAGACAAAATTTTCGAAACAGAAGCGCGCATTCCTGGGCCTGCTCGTAGATGATGACCTGCGAGGGCTTACCTGCCCAGGCTTGCGTCAGGCGTGAGGCGATCTCTTCGGGTGGAAAACCCACCACCGCTGATTTGTTCAAGTTATCCAATATCTGGCTGAAAAGGCGGTTGGGGTCCACCGTGACGCTCTCGAAGTACCCTTTTTGAAGGAGTGGTTCCATCAAATTGCCCAGGTAATATTGAGCGGTTTCAAGCGTCAGAAAACGGGGAGGGCGATCCGGTGCGGAAAAGCCGGCGTTTTGTGAAACCAACGGCCAAAAAAGAGCCACCATCCTTTGCGCCAGGCCGCCCAGGGTTAGCACGGATGGTTCTCCTCCGGCTTTAAAATCCACACGGCTGAACACTTCTTTGTAAGGCTGGGCGAGACTGCGCTGCGGAACCAGGATCAGGATCGATTCAGCGGGTGTGCCTTCTTCAATGAGCGACTGCAATCGGTGAACGGCGGCCGTGGTTTTACCCGAGCCAGCCTGCCCGCAGAGATAGAGGCTGCCCTGGCGTGGGAAGTCTACGATCTGCTGCTGTTGAGACGTTACGGTTAAAGCTTTTAATCGAGGCATCTAATAGGGTTGTCCCGCAATGCAATGCAGCACCGCGCGGGTCAACAAGGCGTCGGCGGTGGAGCGGTGGGCGTTCGGGATGGCAATATTAAAGAATCGGCCGGCTTCTTCAAGACGGAAGTATTTGAAGGAACCCTTTACGGGGTTCCAGACCCCGCGAAAATTGGAGAAGATCTGAAGCACGTCAACCCAGTTGAAATTCTCTCTCCAGGGCAGACGGTAACATGCGTGAGATTGCTGCATCATGCGCAGATCGAACGGCGCATTGTAAGCTGCGAGCGTGCGGCCAAAGAGATGGCTGCGCGCGCTGTTCCAGACGATCGGCCAACCGGGAGAAGATGCCACCATTTCATTGGTGATGCCGTGGATCCTTTGCGCTTCTACTGGAATCGCGCGCGAAGGTTTGACCAGCGACGAATACAGCAGCTTACCTTCGTGATCGATGATCGATATCTCGACGATCTCATCCGTCTTTTCGAGGCCGGTGGTTTCCGTGTCCAGATAGACCGGCTGCGCGGCAATGATCCGCGAAGCCAGTTGGATGGCAGCGTCTCTGACTGAGTTATCTCCATTCATCATGACGAAGCCCTGTTACTTATCCCATTCCAGCAATTCCTGCATGACCACGGTGAAGTTCGGATCACCGCGCGCAGAAACGTAAGCGCCAAAATGACCGCCGGTGGCGATGGTCGTGTCTTCAAGGGTACCGGCTTTTACACCGTTGATGTAGATGGTGAAAGTGCTGCCGACCAGCATGACACCCAGGCGGTTCACCTGACCGCTGCCGGTCTTGATGTTGGGATTGGCCGTCCAGCTAAGCAGGTTCTCGCCGTTGCCTGACGCGTCGATACGGTCCACGATGTAATTGCCATCACAACTCAAGCCCACAAAATAACCCAGCGTCGAGTCATAGGCGGGCATGCGCATGGCCAGACCGTAGTTATCCTTGCCGGAGCAAACGTTGACGGCAAAGGTCCCTTCCAGGTAGAAATCGACTGGCATGGGAGAGGTCAACCGCCATCGTTTGCCTCCGTTGATGGTCTTGCTGGCAAATTGAAGGCCACCAACTGCGTTGGAGATCACGATAGAATTATCCTCGTAGGGATTACCGGCCACGCCGAAGGGATTTCCGCTGCTGGCGGGACTGAATTGGAAGTCGGGATTCCCCAAGGTTGTTTTGGGATCGTCCGGCTGCACGGTGGCAGTGGGAGTGATGGTTTCTGTGGCGGTGGAAGTGGCGGTTGGTAGTTCAGGGGTGAAGGTGGTTGTTGCAGACTGTGGCGCTTCTTGCGTGGTCGGAAGCGTAGTGTTGTCGGTTTGCTGCGTGACACCCATCGTGGCCGCAACACGCGTGGCAATATCGTTTGGATCAGGTGTGGCCTGACCGGTTGGCAGGTTGCATGCAGACAGGAAGAAAACCAGAATTAAGACAACAAAGGCAATTTTTCTCATTTCTCCTCACTTTTCTTTGAATAATTATAGCCTCATCACTCCCATCCGGGCAATTCATTCCCAATTTACGATATAAAAATGTGTAATTTCACGCAGAAAAACCGCTTCATGTATAATCTAGAATGATCATGAAACCAACCGTGATACAGCTTGAAACTTACGATGACGTGGACTCCATTCGAGACACGCTCTCTTTTCATCCGCGCGAACGCATCATCTTGGTGTGGCCAAAACGAGGCAGACTCCTTGCCAATGAAACGGAGCTGACCTTGATCCAAAGGGCAGCGCAGAGCGCGAGTTGCGCACTGGGCTTGGTAACCCATCATCCTGCTATCCGTGAATGGGCAGAAGCTGCGGACGTGCCCGTTTTTGCCTCCATCACCGCTGCAAAAGAAAGCCAGGGGATTAAACCAATTATCAAAAAGCCGGTCGAGAAAAAGTCAAAGGGAATCAAGGCTCTCCAATTGGAAAAGGAGAGGTTGACAGAACATCTTGGGCCGAAGACCTCCACCAAAAATCAAAGAAGAGTCGCGATATTACTCAGCCTGATTTCGGCTGGGGCGCTGCTATTTTTCCTCATTCCAACGGCTCAAATCACATACTACCCAGAGATTACTACGCAAGCCTCTGAGATCACCATCCTTGCTTCTGAAGAACTGTCGGGCGTGAATCTATCCGGCGGCATCCCGGCTGAAACGGTTTTCACCGAATTGAGCGGAGAGCTAGCTCTCGCGAGCAGCGGAAAAACCAATCTCCCCACCAGCAAAGCCACCGGCCAGGTCACTTTCACCAATCTGACCGAATCTCCGATTACCCTCCCGCATGGGACGCTGATCCTGACGGCTATAGAGGAAGGAGTTGCGTTTCTCCTGCTTGAGAAAGTGGAAGTGCCTGGTGGTATCGGAGAGATTGCGAGCGGAAACGTGGAAGCTGTGCAGGGCGGGGAGGAATATAACCTTCAAGCGCAATCCGCGCTGACCCTCGCGGGAGAGCTCGAGGCGCAGCTTGACGTGACCAATGACGTTGACTTTAGCGGAGGGAGCAGTCTTGAGGCCTCCTCGCCGAGCGAAAGTGATTATGAATCGGCAAGAACGCAACTTATCGAGGTGCTACTGGAACAAGGGCTGACCAAAATGGATCAGGAACTTTCCGACGGACGAGTCCTGATCGAAGAAAGCCTGATTTTGGACGAGGTGATGGCAGAGGAACAGGTGAACCCCATTGGGGAACCTGCAGACGAAGCGTTGATCCGTATGACTGTTCGGTTAAAGGGATTGATCTATCGGGAGGACGACATTCTCGCCATCGCGGCATTGATTCTGAACGGCAATCAACTTGCCGGCCACCAACTTCTTGATGAGGCGATCACCCTCCAACCGATCGGTCAAGTGGAGTTCAACAACACAGGAGAAGCCACCTGGCAGGTGAGCGTCTCACGCAACCTTGTTCCTGCATGGGATGAAATTGCGGCCGCGCAGGAGCTTTCGGGTATGAAAGTGGATGAAGCTGAGCAATTCTTTTCAGGGTTGTTCCCGCAGACCGTTCCAGCCGTGATCAAGCTGTTCTTCAAGGGTTGGCCCTGGATGCCATTTCTGGGAACACAGATCCATTTCATAAACGGAGCCTCCTCATGAAGGGCAGGATCCTGGCGGTCGATCCAGGCGAAAAACGGATCGGAATCGCCATCAGCGATGAAACGGGTACGCTTGCCAGAGGGCTGACCGTTATCCGGCATGTCGCGTTGAAGAGCGACTGCCTGGAAATCCTGCGCCTGGCACAGGATCAGGAAGTCTCAAAGATCGTGATTGGAAACCCGGTGGGGGATCCCGGTGAAGAGAGACCTCAAAACCGGCATGCCAAAAGAATTGCGGAGACTCTAGAGGCTTTCAGCAGCCTGCCTGTGGTGCTGTGGGACGAAACAGGCAGCACGCAAGAAGCCCGGGCGATCCGACTGGCGGCGGGCGAAAACCGATCAAAACGCGGGGGGCACCTGGATGAAGTCGCAGCCGCGGTGATTCTACAATCCTGGCTGGATGCCAACCAAAAGGAAAAATAACATGCATCGAACTAGAATCGATTGGATTGTGTCTGTGCTGCTGGTGATTCTGATGTTGGTCGTGGGTGCCATTATTCTATGGATTGGGATTCCCACGATGGCTGAAAACAGGTTTGGCAGCCCTACAGTCGCTTTAACACCTTTCCAAAAGTGGACCTACAGCTTTCAAGTTCTAAAAAGTGAACACGAACTGATCACCCCGGTTTCTTCGATCAATACCGAGCAAAATTTCAATATTCCCTCGGGTGCCAGTGTGACCTCGATCGCGCTGGACCTGCAGCAGCAAGGCATCATCCAGGATTGGCAGGCGTTTAGGTATTACGTCATCTACAAAGGACTGGATACGCACATCATCGCCGGAGATTTCTCCCTATCCCCCTCGATGAGTTCCATTGAGATTGCACAGGCCATCCAGTCTACATATTCAGAAGTCGTGCCTTTTTACATCTATCCGGGCTGGCGGGCTGAAGAGATCGCCGCTGCGTTGCCTTCATCGGGGATCGAAGTCACCCCCGAAGAATTCCTGACGCTTGTGCTCACACCCGCGTCACTGCCTTTGCCGGAGAATATGCAGGGATTGCCCTCACTTGAGGGATTCTTGTACCCTGGAACTTACGAGATCAACCGGGAAGTTAGCGCGCAGGAACTGGTTTTGACCTTTGTGCAGCGCTTCAACGAGAACGTGACGTCCACGATCCAGTCACAACTGCAAGAAAACGGACTCACTTTCTATCAGGGCATCATCCTGGCCTCCATCATCCAGCGCGAAACCTTCGATGACAGCGAGCGGGCGATGATCGCATCCGTTTTTTACAACCGGCTGGCCGCAGGCATGAAACTGGAAACCGATCCCACTGTGCAGTACGCGCTCGGGTACAGCGAATCCTGGGGAGGGTGGTGGAAAACCCCACTGGCTTTGAGCGACCTGGAAGTGCAATCCCCTTTCAATACCTATCTCATTCCCGCTTTACCTGGAAGCCCCATATCCAATCCGGATCTGTCGTCCATTCTGGCTGTCGCGCAGCCGGAAACCAGTACCTACTACTACTTTAGGGCTAAGTGTGACAATTCGGGATCCCACGATTTTTCACAAACTTTTGAAGAGCATCTATCTAAAGCTTGTAATTAAATAACCTGTCCCAAAAGTGCAATTAAAAACAAGGTGGTTTGAGAACCACCTTGTTTCTGTCAGTAATGAATAGGGTTATTTTGCGCCGTAGCCAGGACCGTTTTTGAAGAAATCTTCATTGTTTTTAATGGCTGGAGTGAGATCAACGACTTCACCAGCCGCAAGGGCTTTGGTGGCTTCCAGGTGAACGTCTTCGCCATCATGGTTCTTGCCATCATAGACTTCAGTGAACCCGGGTGTGCCCTTGGGCATGGAAAGCCGCTCTCCACCTTTGGCAGTAAAGTCAGCTGGCACTTGATCATCCGGGAAGATGGCGTTTACCGGGCACTCCGTTTCACATGCCCCGCAGTCGATGCAGGATTCAGCGTCGATGTAGTATCCAGGGTACTTGTCCACGGGTTTTCCCGGGACGATGCACTCCACGGGGCAAACCACTGCACAGGCACCTTCACGCAAGCATAAATTGGTAATGACTCTTGGCATTCTATCCTCCGTAAAATTAGTTTTACTTTGAAAATTGATTGTCAGCTTCCTGCCAGTTAACCAAAGACCACCAATTCGATATATACTCAGCACGGCGGTTCTGGTACTTCAAATAATACGCATGTTCCCAAACATCGATCACGATCAGTGGATCCAGCCCTTCCTGCATGGGGGCATCCTGGTTGGCGGTCGAGTGGATCACCAATTCTCCCTTTTGATTCTTACTCAACCAACAGTACCCGCTGCCAAACCTTCCCAAGGCTGCTTTTTCAAATTCACTTTTAAAAGTATCAAAATTGCCAAAAGTTTTCTCGATGGCTTGAGCCAATTTTCCGACAGGCGTTCCGTTTTGTCCCGGGGCCATGCAGGTCCAATACACGTTGTGGTTGTAGACGCCACCACCCATGTTGCGCACCGTTTGACGGATGTCTTCAGGGATTTTACTTAGATCGCTCAGGATCGTTTTCAAATTCCATTCGAAGAATTCGGGATGCTTCTCGATCGCAGCATTGAGGTTCTTTAAATAGGTTGCATGGTGTTTGGTGTAATGGATTTCAACGGTTTGAGCGTCAATTAATGGTTCCAGCGCATCCATTGAATACCGAAGCGGGGGTATTTCAAAAGCCATATTTCCTCCTTTTTATTTTCTGGAGACTCGAGAAACTCAAGTACAATATGATTCTAGCCAAGCCAAAAAGCTTTGTCAAGTGAAGTAGAGAAACCCGATAAATAATCCCGTATTTACAAGGCTGAATCCGTCGATCATGAAACCCGCAGTGAAAATTCCACCCACATTAGGCCTTTTTCTGGGGATATTGGCGGTATCCACCGCCTCACTTTTCATCCGTTTTGCCCAGCGCGACGCATCCTCACTGGTGATCGCTGCCGGCAGGTTAACCATCGCTTCGCTGCTCTTATTCCCATTTGTGATCAAGCGCGTGGTACACGATATCAAGGGGATCGATCGTAAACTGATCGGTTTTTTGATCCTAGCGGGTTTGTTCCTGGGTTTGCACTTTGCCACGTGGATCACCTCGCTGGAATACACCAGCGTGGCAAGCTCCGTGGTGCTGGTGACCACCGCACCCCTGTGGGTCGCTTTATTGTCACCCATATTTCTGAAAGAAAAACTCTCGTTCTGGGTGATCCTGGGATTGATCGTTTCGCTGGCCGGGAGCGTGATCGTTGGCATCAACGGCTTGTGCACTCTTCAGAATGGACAATTTTCCTGCGTTTCCATAACGTCTTTCTGTTATGGACGCGCTTTTTGGGGGAATGTACTGGCCTTGCTGGGCGCGTTCCTGTCAGGCGGGTACCTGATGGTCGGGCGGCGGGTGAGAAGCCATTTTTCTCTGCCGACCTATAGTTACCTGGTATACAGTGTGGCTGCCCTGGTATTATTGATCACGGTCGTCATCACACGCGCACCCCTCCGGGGGATTTCGATAGAATCCTGGGCATGGATCGCGCTACTCGCGATTGTCCCGCAGTTGATCGGGCATTCCACGTTCAATTATTTTCTCAAGTATCTGTCGGCCGCCTTTGTTTCCATCGCGCTGCTGGGTGAACCCGTTGGCACGGTCATACTCACTTTTATATTTCTACACGAATCACCCTCGTTACTTGAGATTGGAGGGGGCGTCTTGATCTTGACCGGCATCTTCATCGCCACACGCGCCAACCATAATGGAAATCAAAACCCCGCGTCTGACTGACGCGGGGTTTCTTGTGGTTTGAAAAGAAAATCATCTGCTGTAAAGCTGGTTTGTTTCTTTGATGCGCTGGGCGAGGTAGTCCGCCAGATTGCTGGAGAGAAAGCGCCAGCCCCAATTGCCTGAAGCTCTGCCGGGATAGTTCATGCGGCACTCGGTGCCGAGGTTGAGAAAATCCTGGAGAGGTGCGATGGCGAACATTGCAGTGGAAGACCACGCCGAACGGATGAAATCCCAAGAGATGTCGTCACCGGAACGGGCAAAATATCGGCGGCAGAAATCGCGTTCCACTTCCGGGGCGCTGCGGTACCAGCCCAGGGTGGTGTCGTTATCGTGTGTACCGGTATAGACCACACAGTTGTGAATAAAATTGTGGGGCAGGAAGGGATCGTCCGAATCGCTGGCAAAGGCGAACTGGAGCACCTTCATCCCCGGCAAATTCAGTGAATCACGCAGTTCCACTACGTCCGGGGTGATCTCACCCAAATCCTCGGCGAGAATGGGCAGGGTATGGAACTCCGCTTCAATAGCTTTGAAGATCGATTTTCCTGGTCCCTTTTTCCAAGTTCCATTTTCAGCTGTGGGAGAGCCAAACGGGATTTCCCAATATCCGGCGAAACCCCTGAAGTGGTCCAGGCGAATGATGTCCACGGATTTCAGGACCGCACGGATGCGGGCCAGCCACCAGGCGTAGTTTTGCGATTTATGCACGTCCCAACGGTACAAGGGGTTACCCCATAACTGGCCGGTGGGAGAAAAATAATCGGGGGGCACCCCTGCGACAACGGTGGGCAGGCCATCTTTGTCCAAATAAAAAAGTTCGGGGTGTGACCAGGCATCGGCACTGTCGTAAGCCACAAAAATGGGTATATCCCCGATGATCTGGATGCCTTTTTGATGGGCATATTCTTTCACGCGCCCCCACTGCTGGAAGAACAGGAATTGTCGGAATTTTTGTTTGTCAACGGCTTGTTTGTGTTTGGCTGAAAACTCAGCCAAAGCGGATGGAATCCTTTTACGCAGGGGTTCGGGCCAGTGATCCCATGAAACCCCACCCAGGCTTTCCTTGATGGCCATGAAAAGCGCGAAATCGTCCAGCCAGGAGGCTTCTGCCTGGCAAAAGGTCTCATATTCCTTTTTCAGTGCAGGAAGTTTGTCAACCGAAAAATGCTTGAAAGCACGATCCAGCAGGGTGACCTTCCAGTTGATAACCGGGCCAAAATCGACCGCGTGCGGAGAAAACTCCGGCCGGTCTGCCAGATCGGTGGTGGTCAGCAAGTGTTGATCCAACAGGATCAATGGGCTGACCAAGTAGGGATTTCCTGCAAAGGCAGAAAAGCATTGGTAGGGTGAATCACCATACCCAGTCGGACCCAAGGGTAGGATCTGCCATAGTTTGCATCCGCTTTGACTGAGGAAGTCGATCCAGTGGAAGGCCTCAGGACCAAGATCGCCAATCCCATCCGGGCCGGGCAGGCTGGTGGGGTGCAGGACGATGCCGGAACTTCGTTGAAAAGTCATAAGGACACCCTTTCGTTCAAGTTATTCGCAATCAAACAACTCTACGAATCATAAAAGTCATTTCACCATTTCGATGTAATCGTCCGAAGTTGTCTCAGTCAGATCGCCGCCGAGGAATTCGATCAATTGCGTCACCAGGGTGGATTTCAATTCAGCGTCCTGTCTACTCCAGGTTCTGCTTTTCACCTCAAGGAAGTACCCGATCTGAGGTTTGGTGATCTCATCGATGTTGATGAAGAATTCAAACCCTTCGTATTTCACCAGGAAACGGACGCGGTCTTTTTCGATTTCCTTCTCAAGATGAGGTTTGAAGTACTCGCGGTAGAAACGCGGGCTCTGAGTGGCCGAAGCCATGTAGCGGCTGCGTGACAGCAGCACTTCCTGCGGGAAACGGTCTTCGATGGTTTGTCCGATCAGAGTCAATCTGGAGCGTACCTGTTCAATGTTATTTTGCGCTCCAAGGAATTCATCTTCACGATAACGCAGGATACCTTGATCCACGTCTTTGAAGAAGAAGTAGAGGTCAAACTCACGGTAATGACGCTTGCGAAGGATCTCGATCTTCGGGCTGTTGAGGGCCGCATAGATCGGGGCGGTATCTTTGACACGCACTTTAATCTGAATTTCGAAGCTTTCCTCTTCTGCTGCGCCTCCAATGGCCACCAGTTTTGACAAGACCGAGGATTCGCGTTCGATCAGGAAGGCATCGATCTTCCTAGCATACTCCTGGCTTTGTTTGCGGATTTCTTTCTCGTTAATGTTCAGCAATTTATGATTATTCATCAACCATTTGCCATTCACCATCACGTCGGTCACGTCGGAGGCCTTGGCCGCGTAGACGATCTGCGCGTAGATGCCCTGTGGGTTGTGCTTGAATTGGGGTGAATTGTGCAGGGTCGAAAGGTCGACCAGGATCAGGTCGGCACGTTTTCCAATTTCAAGAGAGCCGGTCAGGTGGCTGATATGCATGGCCTGGGCACCCAGGCGAGTTCCCATCAGTAAGGCCTGCCAGGCGGGCAGGGTGGTGGGATCTCCGCTGGTGCCTTTTTGCAAGAAGGAAGCCAGCCGGATCTCTTCAAACATATCCAGATCGTTGTTCGAGGCGGCACCATCCGTGCCGATGCCCACGTTCAACCCCAGTTCAAGCATACGTTTGACTGGTGCGACCCCTGATGCCAGTTTGAGGTTGGAGGAGGGATTATGCGCAACGCCGACGCCCAAATGCTGCATGGTGCGGATCTCGCCGTCATCCACGTGTACGCAATGGGCAGCCAGGACCTTGGCGTCAAAGAGATTAAGCTTCTTCACGTAAGGCACCACCGGCATACCCTGTTCCTTGCGCATGTTTTCTACCTCAGTGGCAGTTTCAGAGATATGGGTATGCAGCGGAACATCAAATTCACGCGCCAGCGCTGTGGCGGCTTTAATGATCTCAGGCGGGCAGGTATATGGAGCGTGAGGAGCCACTGAGGGGATGATCAACTCATGACCTTTCCAGCGACGGATAAAATCGCGCGACATTTCCAGGCCTTGTTCGAAGAACTGCGCGTCAGGGGTGGGGAATTTCATCACGGATTGGGCGCACAGGGCACGCATGCCAATTTCAGCGGTGGTTTTGGCGATCTCTTCTTCAAAATAGTACATATCTGCAAACGTGGTCACACCTGACTTGATCATTTCAGCGCAAGCCAACTGTGTGCCAAGCCGTACGAATTCAGGCGTGACAAATTCACGTTCCACGGGCATCATGTAACCCATCAGCCACACATCCAGGCGGAGGTCGTCGGCCAGGCCGCGCAACAGGTTCATGGGAACGTGAGTATGCACGTTCACCAGTCCGGGCATTAACACCTTGCCAGCGCAATCGATAATGGATTCCGCAGAATAGTCTGCCAGGATCTGTTTCTCGGGACCTACTGCTGCAATCGAATTACCTTTGACTGCAATGGCTCCTGGATCGTATTGGTGCAGCTCCGAATCCATGGTTAAAATGATGGCGTTCTTTAGGATGAGGTCTACTTTATTCATGATTCTCCTCGTGATCAATCTTCTCGATCAGCTGTAAACGGATAAAGTTCAAACAATAATTCCTGGCCCATTCTTCACGCAAACCAGTAGCCCCGGCATAATCTCTTGATAATGTGGCCTGTTCGCCTTGATGCTGATAATCGCATTCAAGGTGGCCTGCTTCAGGAGTGGAGGAATAACGGCAGGTGAAAACCAGCGTGTTTTCAGATGGTGAAATTTTTTTGGCGGATTCAAGTGGAAGTGAATTCACTGTTATATTGGAATTGCTCAGGGCGTGGAACGCATCCGTTGCGAAACCTTCGTGGATCAAATGAATGGGATGAGAAAGTCTCTCAGCGGCCTTGTGAATGACACTGATGTAGGTCTCATCGTCCACACCGAAAATATCCTTGCCCAGACGCTGGCGGACGGTGGTTTCGATCTCCGCGATCATCTGGTCAGCGATCTCATCGGTTTGCGCCTTGGCGGTAATGCGTATATCCACAATCCCAGGATGCGCCAACAGTCCAACCGAAGGATTGGTCATGGTTTCAAGGTCGCCCACCAGCTCATCCACCCTGGATTCGGAAACCGCGCCGACATGAATGACCCTGGCTTTGATGAGGCCGGCCAGGGGATAATGCTGCTTGATCCAGGGGATGACTGCATTTTGCATGAGATATTCCATCTCGCGCGGAACACCTGGCAAACAAACCAGTGTTTTCTCATCTTTGGTCAGGATGAATGAAGGAGCAGTGCCCACCGGATTCTCGATCACCACTGCACCGGCAGGGATCATGGCTTGTTTCTTGTTGTTTTCTGAAATGCTCATTGCCCGGCGCATGAAACGCTGCTGGATCTGTTCCCAAAGTTCAGGATGGAATTCATTGTGCGTATCGAAGGCGAGGGCTGCGGCTTCACGGGTCGGATCGTCAACGGTTGGCCCCAGCCCGCCCGTGGTGATGACAAAATCCGAGCGTGAAAGGGCTTCTCGCATCAAGGCCGCAATGCGCTGCAGGTTGTCTCCAACCGTGGTGTTTCGATAATGGTCGATCCCACAATCTCTCAGTTGTCTTGCCAGGTATTGAGAGTTCGTGTCAGTGATCTCTCCCAGTAATAATTCCGTTCCGATGGCAATTATTTCTGCAATTGGCATTCTTCATCCTTGTTATGAGTAATTCTATCAGGAAATGGGCTGGATGAAACAGAAAGCTGCAAGATGGGGTAGAATTTCAATGGTTGAGTCTGGGAGAAGTATGGTTCAAAAGGCTGGCCTTCGAAAGCGAAATCAAATGGTTGGAAAATGGGGTGAAGATTGCGCTGCAGCTTTCTTGACCGGACAAGGCTATGAACTCATTGAGCGAAACGTGCGAACCCCTGAAGGGGAGATCGACCTGGTGGTCTGCAAAAACAAGACACTGACTTTTGTTGAGGTGAAAACTCGTAGGAATAATCGATCCGGTTTCCCGGAAGAAGCCATCACCGAAGAAAAACTGGAGCACATGGAAAATTCGGCAGAACATTATCTACAGGCGCACCCGGATTACGGGACCAATTGGCAAATTGGCGTGATTGCGGTTACCGGAAGTTTGAATTCCCAGAATCCAATGATCGAATGGTTTGAAGATGTCGCTTGAAAATTTGAACAAACATGTGTTGATCGTCGTTGGACCCACCGCGGTCGGCAAAACGGAGTTGTCCATCCGGCTGGCGGAATATTTGCAGGGAGAGATCATTTCTGCAGATTCGCGTCTGTTATATCGCGGCATGGA
>CAZRHZ010000044.1:0-17569 GCA_964599995.1 uncultured Anaerolinea sp.
ACCGCCTCTGCCGAGGTGGCCATATTTTCAGCAGGCACGTTGCCCCCATTTTCATGTTTGCGCGCAGCATCGAAGAACTCTGTCTTGATCGGTCCCAACCGTACGACCGAAGCCACTACACCGCTTCCGCGCAATTCGCGGTAGATGGAGGAAGTGAAATTGTCCAAAAAGGCTTTGGACGCTGAATAAAGCGCAATGCCTTGCTCAGGTAGTTTACCTGCCACCGAGCCGATGTTAATGATGTGGCCTTTTCCCTTTGCTAACATGGAGGGTAGGAACAGGTGGGTCAGATGAGCCACTGCTTCGATGTTCGTGGCTAGTAACTGTTTGCCGGTCTCCCAGTTCATGTTTTCATAATGGCCATACCAGCCAAAGCCAGCGTTATTGATCAATACGTCAGGCAGCAGACCTTCTTGATTAAGTGTCGCATAAAGGTACTGCCGTTCCTGATCGATAGACAGGTCCACTTCAAAAAATCGTGCTGGACCATGATTTTGTTCAATTCGATCTGAGAGAATCTGCAATTTATCGCGCCGGCGAGCCACGAGAAGAACCTGATACCCCCTGGAGGCTAGAAATTCCGCACTGACCGCACCGATGCCGCTGGACGCGCCGGTAATGAGAATGATCCCTTGATCAGAAGCTGTCATTTATTTATTATTTTTGTGACCAATTGGTAAGCGCTGTCTCCACCAGGTGACCGTGTCTTTGATGGATTCTCTCAATGATCTGGTCTTGTAACCCAGTGTCGAGCGGGCTTTCGCGTTGCTGATCACCGCATTGGTGTGCAGCGTTTCAATGCTGTAGGTGGTGAAGCGCGGTTTTGACTTTGTCATGCGGTACCAGGACTGGGTGAATTTTGCCACGAAGGAAGCAAACTTCACCGGAATATTTATGAAGTACGAGCGAACGTCGAGCAATTCCTTGACCAAGCGCCACAAATCAGCCACCTTGATCAATTCACCTGAAAGGATGTAGATCTGGCCGACTTTGCCTTTTTCTCTGGCCTGGATCATGCCCTGAACGACATCCCGTACATCAACAAAATCGTAATTGCCCTCAATCAGGAAGTTCAGCTTGTATTTCATCCAATCTTGAATGAGGACACCAATCTCGGATCCTTTGAAATCATAAGGGCCGATCACACCGGTGGGACATACCACTACTGCCGGCAGACCTTCTTGAACTGCCCGCATGACTGCCAGAGTGGCTTCCGCTTTGGATTGGTCGTAAGCCGCCACCGCGCATTCAGGATCGATGGGGATGTTTTCATCAATGACGATGCCGTGTGGCACACGTTTAAACGCGTGAATTGAACTGGTATGGATGAATTTCTTGACGCCAGCTTTTTTGGCTGCCTCAAGCATGTTGCAAGTGCCGTTCACGTTCACGTCGTGCACAAAATCATCTTTGCCGGGCATAATCGAAATAATGCCGGCCAGATGAAAAACATATTCGACGCCAATAAAAGCCGTTTCAAGGGAGGTTTTATCCAAAACGTTTCCATTGACGATCTCCAGATCCAGACCATCCAGTGGGGTTAGATCTTCATTGGGTAACACCAAAACACGGACCTTTTCTCCGCGTTGTATCAATTCCTTGACCAGGACATTTCCAATATGACCGGTTGCACCAGTAACAAGGTTCATGTCTGCTCCTTTTAGGACGGTTTTCAACGCACTTATTTTATGCATCCTATATCTCATATACAGGTACCTTAAGATAGATTCCTGGTCATACTAAAGATATATTTAACCAAAAAAGCTGGACATTTCAGTCCAGCTTTTTGAAGGTTAATCAATGCTATTTATTTATCCAATTTTTGGTTCGATCAAACCCAGGTTGCCGTCACGGCGTTTGTAAAGGATGTTGATCGAATTGGTGTTGACATTGAAAAAGATAAAGAAATCTTCGTGAGCGACCAGAGCCATTTGCTCGATGGCCTCATTTTCATCCATTGGAACGAGCGTAAAGGATTTGCGCCGCACGATGGGGGTTTGATTGTCCTTTTCTGTTTCGGTTTGGCCAGCTAGAACTTCGGAGGCAGGGGTGCCGTCACCGCGACCGCGGGCACGTTTTCCTTTGAAGCGCTCAATCTGTCTCTGCATTTTATCCGTCGTATTATCAATGGCGGTCAGCATATCTGCGTTGCGCTCTTCTGTGCGAAGTACAAATCCCTTTCCAGTCAGGGTCAGTTGAGCCACCTCGCGATCGCCTCGATTGCGAGCTGATTTTGAGAATGAAAGATCATATTTGATTGATTCGATGTTGGGAAGCAGCCTTTCAAGGCGAGGAACCTTTTTCTCAATGTATTCTTTGATCCGATCCGTCAATTCCATGTACTTTACTGTTATTTCTAATTTTTGCTCCATCGTTTCCTCCTCGAAAAGAATTGATTTTGGGATTTGGATACCCATTTCAGAATTCTTCAGAATGACGTAAAAGTGTTCTTGCAACCGACAGACAGTATATTTTTTTTGCGCCTGCATTTTTCACTGCGACTGCACAATTTTGCATTGTTGCTCCGGTTGTGATCACATCATCGATTATCAACACGCTCCTTTCATTTAGTTTAGCAGTTATTCCGTTAAAAGCATCCATCAAATTCATAAATCTTTCATTAACATCCAGCGCAATTTGTGTTTCTGTTTGTTTGACTCGCTGAATGGCGCGGGTTGTGTGCGGAAGATTCAATTCACGCGCGACTGCACGCGAGATACAGGCAGACTGGTTATATCCACGCTGCCGTAAACGGGACCAGCTGATCGGTACAGGCACGACCAGGTCGATCTGCCAGTTTGAATTGCGGATGATATCAACGAGCGGACGCGCGAGGAGATGACCTAACGCAAGGTTGCGGTTGTATTTCAACGAAAGCAAAGCCTTACGCGCCACCCCCGAAAAGACTGCCCAGGAGCGCGCTTCATCGTAGGCAGGAGGGTTCTCCTTGCAGCGATGACAGGTCTTGTTTTTTCCTTTGATCGGATAACCGCATGTGTGGCACAGATGACCATATAAGGTTTCAATCTTGGAGAAACATTCCGGACAGAAAACAAAACCCCGCTGTTCGCAATTGCAACACACCGGGGGATAAAGCCAATCCATGGCCGTCCAGAACAGACTGAAAATTTTTGTTGCGTATTTTGATTTTTGGGAAAGCCCCGCCATTAACATGACGACCTCCCTTTGGTTGTTTATAATCCGCCTAAAATACCTGATTGCATTACGGTTAATACTGCCGGAACGAACAAAACGATCAACAGAGATGGGAAGATCAACAAGGCCATTGGAATGAGCATTTTAATTGGAGCCTTGTGAGCTTCTTCTTCTGCCAATTGTCGCCTTCTAATACGCATTTGGTCTGCCTGAATGCGCAGAACTCTGGCCATACTCACGCCCAGTTGTTCGCTTTGGATGACGGCAGCCACGAAACTGGTCATCTCGGTGATACCAATTCCTTCTGCCATATCGCGCAGCGCTTCACGCCGCAGCTTGCCTAATTGGATCTCCTGAATGACGCGTTGAAATGCTCTTGAAAGTTGGGTATCCCACTTTTCTGCAACTTTTGCGAGCGCTGAATCGAAGCCCAGACCAGCTTCGACACAAATGGTCAGAAGATCGAGTGCATCTGGCATGGCTCTGCGAATGTTCTTTTGACGTTTGGTCACCTTGGTGGAAAGCTGATACTGAGGCATAAAGAAACCGACTAGGGTGAAAACCACAGTCAGCAGAAAAGTCTGGCCGGCAGGGAACGATTTGGCCACCAGGGTTAAAAAAGCCAGCATTACGCCACCGAAAAGCACACCATAGACGAATTGTTTGGCCAGAAAAATGGTAGGATCCATCTTGCCGGAAGCGCCGGATAGCTCCAGCTTGCGCGAAATGTTGGTGAGCCAATTCTGGGGGGTGAATTTGATGGTGAACTCACCCAATTTACGCGCCAGGGGGTAGATCACACGCTCAGTGAATGGTTGTGACATTTCGAGTTTTTCAAGATCGACTTGTTCACCGGTGCGACTGAACTCTTCAAGGCGTTCCTGAAGCAGTTTGTCATTGACGGTCTGCGGATTGCGCAAACCGATGATCACCAGCACCACAGCAATGGCAAGAATTATTCCAACGAAAATGAGCAGCGGTACGACCATAAACTCTCCAGAGTTAGACTTCGATATTACCCAATTTCTTGATCACCAGGTAGCCTGTCACGATCAGAATTCCAGCCAATCCAAGCGCCAGGTAACCGCATGGGACGGGACCTGAATTGGATTCAGGAGAAACCAGAAGCATGATGTAATCCCGATTGATCAAATATAGAACGAAAATGACGCCCACAGGCAGCACAGACAACAGGGTCGCCGAGGTGTCCATTTGGGAGGTCAGAACCCGAATTTCACCTTTAAGCTTGATACGTTCGCGGATCGTATGAGAGATGGTGTCCAAAATATCCGCCAGGTTACCACCGACCTCGCGCTGCACATTCATGGCCGTGATCACCAGATCCAGGTCATCACTGGGAATGCGCCGCAACAGGTTTTCAAGCGCTTTTTCTGTGGCAACACCAAGCTGGATTTCTTGTACTACTCTACGAAATTCATCGCTGATGGGGGGAGGGAGTTCTTTGCTGACTGACTCCATGGCCTGCATGACGGAATAACCTGCGCGCAGACCATTGACCATCAAACTCAACATATCTCCCAGCTGATCATTGAACTTAATGAGTCTTTTCTTTTTTTGACTTTGGATATAAAAACGGGGCAGAAAAAGACCTACCACCGCACCCACCACGGCGATCAACAGGCTGCTGCTTCCAATAAACCAGCCTAGAACCGCGACTGCAAAAGAGCAGATCACCATCAAGGCTACGAACTCGCCAGGTTTTAGCTTTAGATCAGCCTGGGCCAATTCTTTACCCAGGCGGTCGCCATAACTGGATTTTTCGACTCGCTTGGTCAGCCAATCAGTAACAGGTGTCGAAGTATCTCTTTTTGTAGTGACTTCAACTTGTTCCGGTTCAACATATTCGCCAAGCCTTTCCTCTTCGGAGGATCTTCGGCTGCCAATTGAGACGACGATGCCGGCTATGGTTAAGCCCACGATGAGGATGCCACCTACCCAAAGAATGATTGACGGATTCATAGTATTCCCTGTTGTTAAATTTTCCTACCTGTGCACACCAATGCCAAAAACACTGGGTGGCAGATGAATCCCGGCAGCTTCAATTTTCTCCATGAACTTGGGGCGCAGTCCGGTTGGGCGCATGCGGCCGATTACCTTGTTGTTCTCGTACCCCAATTGTTCATAGATGAAAATATCGGTCATGGTGATGATGTCACCCTCCATTCCCGTTACTTCAGTGATATTGACTACTTTTCTGGTGCCATCTCGCATTCTTTCCTGGTGGACGACCAGGTCGATGGCTGAGCTGACCTGTTCACGAATGGCGCGCATTGGAATGTCCATGCCGGCCATCATGGTCATGGTCTCAAGACGTGAGAGCGTGTCGCGCGGGCTGTTGGAGTGTAGCGTGGTCATGGAACCATCATGGCCGGTGTTCATGGCCTGCAGCATGTCCAGGGCAGCTTCGTCGCGGATCTCTCCCACAATGATGCGATCAGGGCGCATACGCAAGGCATTTACAACCAGGTCGCGGATGGTGATCTCACCTTTCCCTTCAATGTTGGGCGGCCTGGATTCAAGTGTGATCACGTGATCTTGTCGCAACTGAAGTTCAGCCGCGTTCTCAATGGTCACAATGCGTTCGTCTGAAGGAATAAAACCTGACAAGACGTTCAGCAGGGTGGTTTTGCCTGAACCGGTACCACCCGAAATGACGACGTTGATCCTGGCTTTAACGGCTGCATCCAGCAATTGAAGGGCTTCAGGTGTCAGAGAGCCAAACTGGATCAACTGATCAACCGTGAAAGGATTTTTTGAGAATTTACGGATTGTCAGAACGGGACCCACCAGCGAGACGGGTGGGATAATGGCATTCACACGCGAGCCATCATTTAAGCGGGCGTCCACGTATGGGCTGGATTCATCCACACGGCGACCGAGTGGGGCCACGATCCTTTCGATGATGCGCATGACGTGTTCGTCACTTTCGAAGGTCAGCGGAACACGTTGGATCTTGCCGCGCCTTTCCACATAGATGTTCTTCGCACCATTAACCATGATCTCGGTGATCGTGTCATCTTCAAGTAGGGGCTGCAGCGGTCCAAGGCCGAGAATCTCAGCCACGATCTGGTCAAACAACCTGGTCTTTTCAGTTCGCGAAAGGACGAAGTTTTCTTCAACCAGAATCTGGTCAAAAAGATTTTGGATGGTTTTGCGGACTTCGTTGAACTCAGTTACGTCTACACTCGGATCAAGCTCAGCCAGCAGCTTGGTCTGCACGCGTGTTTTCAAGTCTTGATAGGTATCATGAGCGGGCTGCCCTGCAGCGGTTAGAGGTCTGCGTTGTTGCAGTGGCGCAGAGGAATTGCTCGTGTTCCCATTTTGATTGCCAGAGAGATTGCTGTCTCCGGATTGTATGCGTTTTAAGATGGACATTAAACCTACTCCTCACACCTATTAAAGCAAGCTGCCTTCCTGGTCTTTCTGGATTCGGGTATGGATCAGATCGACAATGGCGTTAATGGCTTTCCCTGCTGGTGCAAGTTTATTATCTACCATGAAAGGAATTCCCCGGTTCATTGCACTGGTCACAATTCTTTCTTCAAAAGGAATCGCCACCAGAATCGGCTGTTTGAGGCTTTCTCCCACGCGTTCAGGAGAAATGGCAATTCTTTTGTCATAGCGGTTCATGATGAAGAGGATTTTATCCCTGGCGATGCTGGAAGCATCTGCAAGATTCAGGAATTGATTGGTCGTTTTGATGGATGGGATATCTTGTGTTGTCACCAGAATAATGTAATCAGCCACGTCTAGGCAGGATTGAACTACTTCAGTCAAATAAGAAGTAGTATCGATGACAATAAAACTGTACATCTGTTTTAGATAATTCAAGACTCTGCCTACTGCTTCACCTTGATGGGCATCATTCAACTCGGGATCCTTTGGGGAGGGCATCATGTGCAGGCCGGTTAATTTATTCTCAACCATGACATCATCGATGACTTCCGGATCAAGGTCACTGGATCGGCTAAGTAAATCAAGGATCGAGTTTTTGCCATGTTCGTTAAGAAATACTGCGACGTTGCCATAAAGGAGGTTCGCGTCGATAATGGCTACTTTGTTGTCCTGGTTTTTCAAACCCACACTTAAATTTGTGGCAATGGTCGTGCAACCAGTGCCGCCTTTGGGGCTGTACACGCAGATGATCTTGCCGAGATTCATCACCGGCATGCGCATCATCATCTGGGGAGACAACGCTCCGGTCATGCCACTACCTTGATAGACTGCGGCAACCGTGGCGGCTTTGGCTTTTTCTTCGTGAGCCAGGTCACCAGCCCGTCTGATCGCAGCGGTCAATTCATCGATCATCGGAGGTTTGGTTAAAAAGTCACGCGCACCGGCCAGCATGGCTTTACGCATGTAGTTGGCGTCGTTTTGAACCGATAGAACCACAACCTGGATGTAAGGGACTTTTTTGCGGATTGTCTCGGTGGCTGTGATGCCATCCATATCGGGCATATTAATGTCCATTACGATGACATCTGGTTTTAATTTTTGTGCGGATTCGATGGCTTCGATTCCGGTTCTGCCGGTTCCGACCACCTCAATGGTGGTATCAAATTGAAGCATTCGCAGGATCATCTCTCGCGATTCATCAACATCGTCGACAACAACTACGTTAATTTTTTCCTGCGCAACCATTACATCTCCGGCATAGAAATTTCAAATGAATCCATTACGGTTGAATTAATATATAGTCATTAAAACCGGGATAGTTCAGCGAATCAACTCTGGGCTGAATGGCATAAGGCAGTTTCACAGGAGATGGGATGTTCTTCTGATCCATAACATACTGCAACGTAACCGGATCAGTAGTGATGACACCGGTATCTCCGGAACTGCGCAGAGCCAGAGAAAGTTTGGTTCCGGAAAGCAGTAAATAGTTAAGGATTAAAGTGTCTTGTGGAGTAACGATCAGGGTCACAGAGCCTGAATAAGTGGTTCCGGATGTGGTTGTAGGAGCGGTGTTTTCGACTACAGGAGTGGGTGTGGGGCTCATACTAGAAGAAGCCTCGATGGCCTTAAACATGCCAACCTGCAGAACCGCTGCATCTTGGATGATGGTCTGGCAAACCAGGCGTGGACGCTGCGTTTCTGAAGCAGAAAGGTATATATATTGATTCGTGGCGGGATCAAGTTCGTATCTACCTTGAACGGTAAGTTGTCCTTCAGCGCTGGGATCGATAAGGATCGAATTGATTGTGCCTTTCCCTTCAACAATCGTTCCGGGTGCATAGGTAGTTTCAACGTAATTAGGGAGGTTGGTTTGGAATTGTGTATCAATATCAGCCAGAAGCATGCAGCCGACCACCATGACATGGTCACCTTTTTGAGGTGCGAAGGCAACGTTGGTCTCAGGTGTGACCGGGATCGCGAAAGCTGTCATACCGGTAGGAATATCAAAGGATGCTAGAGAACCCTCGTTTTCTGCAACGACCATGCTGGTAGTTAATGGAACTGCAGGATCGATGTCATATTTTGCCATATTGCCGACCGCATCCTCGATGCTGGCGAAAAAGGTCCCCTGTGGTATCTGGGAACTCGGATATTTAATGGTTGTCAATACATCACTGGTAATGAGGGCTCCACGAGGAATGGATTGCGATGCGATCACAATATCGACCATTTCGATGTAGGGGGTTGCCGTTGGTGGAGTTTGGTTTGTTGTAGGAGTGTTCGTGAATAATCCAGTATTACTCGTGAGCAGCAAATAAGCCAATACTGCAAGTACCGCAATAATCAGAATGATGATGATAAAAATCCTGCTGCTTTTCTTTTTTCCTGCCGCCATCATGACCTCCTACAATTCCAATTTCCCTGATGAATAGTATATTTAATTATACGGCATATATAACCGCGTTTACTTTTTTTTTACTCATTTTTTCTGTCTTTTAACTGCTTACAAAAAAGAAAGGCTCTGAACTCAGAGCCTCTCTCGTGGCTGAATCGATTGGCAAACTAGACACCAGACAGGGAGCTGTTGATCCTGCTGAAGACGCCGCCGATTTGGGGGCCGAGTAGCCGTAGAACAACGATAACGACGACCGCAATCAAGACGAGAATCAAAGCGTACTCGATCAAACCTTGACCTTTTTCTTTCGGAGCGAATAACATATTATTTCCTTTCTCAAATGATCAGCGAATATTATTTATTTTGTGAGACCGGTTTACAGGTCTTTAAGTTCAGCTTCCTGTTAACCATTGCATCTAAACAACCTCAGTGTTAATTAGGGGCTGCTGACAGCGAATTGTTGATCCTGCTGAACACTCCACCAATCTGCGGGCCAAGCAACCGCAGAACAACAATCACGACAACAGCAATCAAAACGAGAATTAAAGCGTATTCAATTAATCCTTGGCCTTTTTCTTTTGGGGCAAATAACATGGTTTATTCTCCTTTCTTGAAAAAAATACCCACTTCGATTGTGAACACTAACTTAATCAAGATTATATCCACCGTAACTGCATATAATCTTATCAATTACTTAACAATAATATGCTTCAGTCCGAAGATTTCAGTAAATTTTTGATTAATATTTCTAATAAAAAATTAATGTAAATTTTGCCACGATCTTGATTTGATATCGTAAATAAATTGTAAGCGTAGTAAAAAAATACTATAATCTAAGGAAAGTAATAGACATGTACAAATTGGAGGAGATAAATGAGCGATTTGTTTGATCGGGTAACGTCTCAACAGGATCCGTTGAAAAAGTTGTTGGCAAAAATTCCCGGCTTCAAAGGGTATATTGAAAGAGTGGATCGCAGGTCAGCAGACAAGCTTCTGCGTGAAACAATTTCTAACAATTTCCAGGCGCAATGGCAACGCATTTCAAGTATTCAAAGAGATTTGATCAATGCCGGTCAAATCGATGTTCTTGATGAAGTTGAAATTGCATCCACCCGACTTCGCCAGTTCATTGATCGTATCAAGACCGCTGAATATGGATATTCCAGTTTCTTCGAGCCCACCAAGATCAATGAGGCTGAACTGGAAAAGGTTTACCAATACGATTTGGCACTGGTAACCTTAGGCGATGAAGTGACCAGTGCTGTGGATAATCTCGAAGCTTCGATCGGTACGGATGGCTTACCAGCTGCGATCCGTAACCTGAATCAAAAAGCACAAGACAGTGTCACAGCATTCGAGAAACGCATCGAGTTGATGAAATTTGGACAATAATCGATAAAAACTAACCAGGGAGAGCTGCAATGGCAAGAATTTTTGATGTAGTTGAATATGCAAATGAGATGAATGAAGAACTCGTGCACCGGTTTCCTGAAACTGGCGTGTGCGATCTTCGCATCGGTTCACAGGTGATTGTGCGTGAATCGCAGCGCGTGGTATTCATGCGCGATGGCCAAGCGCTCGATTCCTTTGGACCTGGACGCCACACCATCGTGACCGCCAACATTCCCTTATTGACCGATTTCATCGGCAAGGCCTTTAATGACCGCACGCCTTTTACGGCTGAGGTGTATTACGTTACCACCAAGGAATTTCCCGATCGAAAATGGGGAACCGCACAGCCCATCATGGTGAAAAACAGCGGTGTCGGTTTGGGCGTTGCGCTGCTCCAAGGGTATGGTACCTACAGCTTCCAGATCTCCGATCCACAACAATTCGTTACCCAGATCGTGGGTGCAAAAAGCTCATATCAACTTTCCGAGATCGAGAGCCGCTTCCGCACCATTCTCCTCTCCAAACTTCAAGATCTTCTTTCGGAAACAGGCGCCAAGAAGAATGTCTTCGAAATGCTCGCCTTAACCGAAGAGATTGGCGCTGGCATCCGGGCTAAAGCCCAAGATGATTTTGCTGCCATCGGTATTCTGCTTAAATCCTTCTACATCGGAAGCCTCAAACCCTCCGAGAAGTCAGCCGAAGAACTGCGTGCCATGGGTATGCTCGATATGGCAACTTACGCACAGCTGCAAGCTGCAGATGCCATGCGCGACGCCGCCAACAACCAGAGCGGTGGTGCCGGGCTCACCGCCGGTATTGGAGCTGGACTTGGGATCGGGAACGTCCTTTCTCAGTCGCTGGCCGGTATTGGCCAAACCCAGGCTGCACAAACTGCAGGTGGGGCAGCAGCGGCAGGCATTCCTTCAGTGATGACCACAGCCGAAGCAGCGAATGTATTGAAGGTCGCAGAGGCTGATGTTCTAGCCGCGATCAATTCTGGCAGCCTAAAAGCCAAGAAGATCGGCGAATCTTATCGCATCAGCAAGGAAGCCCTTGAGAACTTCCTGAAAGAATAGAATCCATTTTCTGTACTTTCGTTACAGCCTGGATGTGACTTCCAGGCTGTTTTTATTCTTTATGGAAAGTGTATAATTTACTCGGCAAAAAATCATTGAAACAAAAGGTGATTTGATGAAGCTTCAGGAATACCAATCCAAAGTTCTTTTTACAATGTTCAACATCCCAATCCCAAATGGCAGGGTGGTCAATTCTGCGAAAGAAGTCAGACAGGTCAGCCAGGATCTTGGGGAGAAAGTGGTGATCAAAGCCCAGGTTTTGGTGGGTGGTCGTGGTAAAGCCGGTGGAGTAAGAATTGCTAAATCGATCGATGAGGCCGAAGAATTCGCCACCCAAATTTTGGCCATGAAGATCAAAGATCTACCAGTACGGAAAGTGCTGGTAGAACAAGCAGTATCGATCGAAAAAGAAATTTACTTGAGCATCACCAACGATCGCAATTCGCAGAAGCCGGTACTGATCGCTTCAAGTGCGGGCGGCATGGAGATTGAAGAGGTCTCAAAAGCCACTCCTGAGAAGATCATTCGGCGAATTGTGGATCCTTTGCTGGGTTTGAAAGACTACCAGTTGCGCGATCTGGCCATCAGCATCGACCTGGATCGATATTACTGGAAACAATTCAGTGAGATCGTCAGTAATTTGTGGCGGGTGTATGTGGAATGTGACGCAACCCTGGTTGAGGTCAATCCTTTAGTCATCACGTCGGATGGCAAGTTATTCGCTTTGGACGCCAAGATCATCCTGGACGATAATGCGCTCTTCAGACATCCCAATCTGGCAGATCTGCGGGATAAAGACACCGAATCGAATGCGGAATTGGATGGACGGGAAGTAAAAGTTTCTTTCATCCGTTTGAACGGCAATATCGGCTGTCTGGTCAACGGCGCCGGCCTGGCAATGGCGACCATGGACATCATCAAGAACATGGGGGGTGAGCCTGCGAACTTTCTGGATATTGGAGGCGGCGCGACCGCAGAAAAAGTGGCTGATTCACTGCGCTTGATCTTAAGCGATAAGAACGTGAAAGCCATCTTGATCAATGTGTTTGGTGGGATTACAAGGTGTGATGAAGTGGCCAAGGGTGTGCTATCGGCATGCAAAGAAATTCAAATTGACCTGCCCATAGTAGTCCGGTTGGTGGGAACCAATGACGAAGAGGGATTGAAGATCCTGAGCGGATCGAAACTCATCCCGGCGAAAAGCCTGATGGATGCGGCACGAATTGCGGTCAAAGAAGCACAGGAGGTGCGGGCATGAGCATTTTGATTAACAAAGACACGCGCCTGCTGGTACAGGGTATTACTGGGAATGAAGGTCTATTCCACACGGATCAAATGTTGCTATATAAAACCAACGTTGTGGCTGGAGTGACCCCTGGCAAGGGCGGCGATTGGGTCAACGGAAAAATACCTGTTTTTGATTCTGTCCAAACTGCGGTGGAGGCCACTGGCGCCAACGCATCGGTCATTTTTGTACCAGCACGATTTGTCGCGGATGCCATTTTTGAGGCTGTGGACGCCGATCTTCCGCTTGTGGTTTGTATCACTGAAGGCACTCCGGTTCAAGACATGATGAGGGTGAAACAGTATCTCTCTGCCAGAAAGACGCGCTTGATTGGCCCAAACTGCCCCGGGTTGTTAACGCCGGGTGAGTGCAAAGTGGGCATCATCCCTGGCAGTATCACCATGCCGGGTAACATTGGTGTAGTTTCACGATCTGGCACCCTGACCTATGAAGTCCTCTACGCATTGCGCGAACACAAAATGGGTATTTCGACCTGCATCGGGATTGGTGGTGATCCGGTCAAAGGGATGGGGTTCGTGGATACGTTGGAATTGTTCGAAGCTGACGCAAAAACGGACGCCATTGTACTGATCGGTGAAATTGGCGGCAATGACGAAGAGCTGGCTGCTGAATTTATCTCTCGCAGGCTGACCAAGCCGGTGGTCGCTTTCATCGCCGGGTTCACCGCTCCGCCAGGAAAGCGCATGGGGCATGCAGGTGCGATCATTGAAGGAAACTCAGGAACCGCAGAGAGCAAGATCAACGCACTTCAGACCGCGGGCGTAAAAATAGCCCGATTCCCTGAGGAAATACCGGGCTTAATTAATCTATAGAAATAAAAATAACAGAGGTGGCGCATTAGCCACCTCTGTTGCATCTATTACTTTCGATGGGTTTCTACGTACTTTACCGCGTCTGCCACGGTTTTAATCGTGCGAGCATCTTCATCATTGATGTTGATGTCAAATTTCTCGCAAAAACCATCGATCAGAAAGAATTGATCCATGGAATCTGCTTTTAGATCCTCAACGAAGCGTGTCTCTTCCTTAACTTCTTTTGCATCTACTTTCAAAACATCGATGATCACTTCTCTTACTTTGTCCAGCGTGTCGCTCATATCAAAAGCCTCCTGGCAGTTTTCATAAACGTGAATATGATAAATTGTAACAATCCTCAATATTCTGTCAAGGATAGTCGCAAGCACAAATTATTTCTATCTTTGGAACACTGGAAATCACAAATAGTTATGCTTTTCTTGATCCTTCCAGGTGGAATTATTGTGCATTGAAACGAAGGCAGGCCAAGTTTGGTATACTCATGATATGTGTAGAGGGACCCATGGATGAATCGATTCGCCAAACGAAAAACCGCAAGCAGGATCACATCGATATTAATTTAAATCGAGACGTGCATTCTTCGTTGAGCAGCGGATTTGACTACTATTTTTTTGAGCATGATCCGCTTCCCGAATTGGACATGGATAAAATTTCAACGGCGTGCAAAATACTGGGGGGAGAACTACAAGCACCTTTGATGATCTCCTCCATGACGGGGGGAACTGCTGAAAGCATGCAGATCAACATCAACCTTGCCACAGCCGCACAAGCTCGCGGGATCGCGCTGGGACTTGGATCTGGTCGGGCTGGTTTGGATTCTGAAGAAGCCGCCAAGACCTATAACCTGAGAAAATGGGCTCCGACGATTCCCATTTATGCCAATTTGGGTGCCATCCAACTTAACAACGGCTGCGGGTTGGATGAATGCAAGCGGGTGGTTGAAATGGCTGAAGCCAACGCGTTGATCTTGCATCTCAACCCACTGCAAGAGGCCTTGCAGCCAGAAGGGCAGACCAATTTCGCTGGCCTTGCCGGAAAGATCGAGAACATTTGTAAAAACCTTGAAGTTCCAATCATCGCCAAGGAAGTCGGTTGGGGCATCTCAGCGAAACACGCCAGAAAATTGATCAACCTGGGTGTGTCGTGCATCGATGTGGCAGGAGCGGGTGGAACTTCGTGGTCGCAGGTTGAAAAGTACCGCAATGAAATCGCGAGCCGCATCAGGATCTGCGGGGATTTTCAAGATTGGGGACTACCGACCGCGGAAGCCGTATGCGAAATGGGGATCGCCCTGCCGCATTTTCCGATGATTGCTTCGGGTGGGTTGAGAAAAGGTCTGGATCTGGCGAAGAGTCTTGCGCTGGGCGCATCCATCGGGGGCATCGCGGGTCCATTCCTCAAAGCCGCTGCTCAATCCAGCGAGCAAGTGATCGAAGCCATCGATGAAGTCGTTTTGGAATTACGGATCGCCATGTTTGCTGCGGGTGCTGGCGATATTCAAGGCTTGAAGAGAACACCCATCCATAAAAGAGTTGCTTAAAAAATGACCGACGCTGACATGATTGCTGAAATGAAAGCCGCCATTGACAAAGAGCTGCGTGATTGCGTAGCTGCTTTGCTTGAGGGTTATCCAGCTGAGCTGATCAGGATGTTCTCTTATCAACTGGGTTGGGAGGGTGAGAAAGCCGGTAATGAGGCTCAAGGAAAACGTCTGAGGCCGATGCTGGTCTTGTTGGCCTGTCATGCGTTTGGCGGGGATTGGCGCGACGCATTGCTAGCGGCTGCTTCTGTGGAATTTGTGCATAATTTTTCGTTGATCCATGACGACATCCAGGATCGCAGTGAGACCCGCAGAGGCAGGCCTACCGTTTGGGTGAAATGGGGTGAAGCTCAGGCGATCAACACCGGAGATGCCATGTTAACCGTGGCACATCTTGCCTTGTTGCGATCCGCGCGAAAACAAGAAATGGCAAAAGTAAATCGTGTGGTTGAAGTTCTTCAAACGGCCTGTTTACAGCTCACACATGGGCAGCATCTGGATATTGCCTTTGAAAAACAAGAGTCGGTCCCTTTGGAACTTTATTGGAAAATGGTCGAAGGCAAAACGAGTTCTCTTTTAGCGGCTTGTCTTGAATTGGGAGCCCTGTTTGGGGGAGCTGATCCAATAGCCTGCCTGCAGATGCACGAGTTCGGCAAAAAGATTGGTACGGCCTTTCAAGTGCAGGATGATTGGCTTGGCATCTGGGGAGATGCCGAAATCCTGGGCAAATCGACTTCCAGCGACCTGATGACTCGAAAATTAACCTATCCGATCTTGTTGGGAATTGAAAAAGGAGGTCAGTTTGCTGCCACGTGGAAAGCAACGCCCTCTATTGATGTGAATGCTGCGAAAAAACTGCGCACCCTGCTTGAGCAAGAAGGCATGCAAGCTGCGACGCGTACTCAATTCGTACGTCTGTATGACGAAGCATTTTTAATCTTTGAAAAAGTGAACCTGAATCAAAAGAGATGCGAACCTCTAAAGTTAACGGTTGAAAGTCTATTTGGCCGGATCAAATAACTGATTTACTTTTGAAAAGGGGGCAACAGGCATTTGAATTTTATGGCTTGGGAATTCACGATTTCTGATTGAGCCAAAATCGCCAGCGTCTTCTTGCTGACCGGATCCACCAAATCCGGTAGTAATTCCGCGAAGGGGATGATGAGGTGCGCATAGCGGAACAGTGAGTTATCGAGGATTTTTCCATTGAAAAGGATGATATCCAAATCGATGGTGCGCGGTGCGTTCTTGTCAACCTGCCTGACGCGTCCAAGTTTTTCCTCGATATGGCAGAGACAGTGTTCTTTCAAGACATAAGCATCCAGACCGGTTTCGAGCTTGACCGCGGTGTTGAGGAAATCGCTGGCGTCGCTTCCCACCGGTTTTGTCTGCCAGGTATTGGACACCTCCAGCAGGTTAAAATTTCGATCCAGATATTTTAATGCCCGGAGGATGTTCTCCTCCGGGTTAATATTCGATCCGAGAAGTAAATAAACTTCGTTCACCATCTATGGGTTATGGCGTTCGATCTCGACCCCAACCGAACGCGAGAATCGCACCGCACCGGGTTTTTCAACACGCACGACCACACTCTTGGCTTTCGGTTCTGCAAGGCATAATTTTGCGATATCTTCTGCTAGTGCTTCAACGGTATACCGTTTGATGCTCTCGGTGTGAGCCAGAACTTTCTTGGCCACCGTGCGGTAGTTGACCGAATCCTCAACGTTGTCGGATTGGGCAGCCACCGAAGTGTCTGCAGAGATCACGATATTGACCAAAATGTCTTGAGGGGATTCGCGTTCGCGTTCTGAAATTCCGATCACGCCGCGGATGAGAAGGTCGGTTATGAAAATTTTATCCATTCATGCTCCAAATTTATACAAGATGTCTGCCGCCATCGAGGTGAATGATCTCACCTGTCAGGTAGGCTGGTGCAGTTAACAAAAAAACGATCATTTCTTCGAGTTCTTGAAGGGCAGCCCAACGTTTCATGGGCACATTTTTAATGAGTTGATCCGAGAAATCTTCGCCCTCCGGGGGGAGGATGGCGCCCAACGCGATACCATTGACCACGATCCCGGGTGCGAGGGATGAGGCCAGCGAACGGGTCATGCTAGCCAGCGCGGATTTGCTGATGGTGTAGGGGAAATGATCTTTTCCCGGCCTTAATGCGCGCCAATCCAGTATGTTGAGTATTCTTCCGACTGTTTTAGTAGAATTAAAATGGTTGGCAAAGGACTGACTCAATAAAAAAGGCGCCGTCAGGTTGATCTGCATGTGGCGGTTCCATTCGTCCAAAGTTGTTTCTCTCAGAGCGAGGGGTGAAAATACGGCCGCATTGTTGATCAAGATGGAAAGGGGAGCCAGTTCAAACGCAGAAGGCATCAACGCCTGGGCTTGATCTGGATTCGACAGATCGGCCTCGAGGATCCATGCCTGGCGGTTGAGCGCGCGAATTGCCTCGGCGGTTTC
>CAZRHZ010000045.1:0-9774 GCA_964599995.1 uncultured Anaerolinea sp.
CAATTCATCCAATCCCTGCAAATTGGTGATTGACAATGTAATATTCGAAAAGGGACTTCATCATTGGAGTCCCTTTTTTGTTTAAAAGGTGATTATCCATTACAATACACGCTATGAGATCAGGGTATCCTCGAATTTTCCGTTTTTTGGTGTCACTACTGCTCTTGTTGGCCTTCGTCCCTATCCAGCCGGTAACAGCGGATTCCAACGGGATCCTTTATACGGTACAGGATGGCGACACCCTGGCCTCCATCGCCCAGACCTTTCATACCACCACCGGCCGGTTGCTGCAAGTCAACTACTTTGCAGATCCAAACGACCTGTACCCCGGGCGAAAAGTGATCATCCCGGGATTTGACGAACTGGTCGGCGAGGTTATTAGAGTGCAAGTGCCGCAAGGCCAATCGCTTTCAACCTTCATTGATAGTTTTCACCAACCTTTCCAGGTGATAAAACGCATCAATTTTCTAACCAGTTACGATCAGACCTTCGGTGGAGCCAATTTCTACAAAATGCGCACGGATGTGCCAATGGTGGTGAAAAACATTCCGGTTACCTCTGGCATGACCAGCCTGGAACTGGCAGTCACCCAAAATATCAGCCCCTGGAGCGCGGCAGAATTCAACGACTTGCGGGGAACCTGGGCGCTGCTGCCCAACTTCATGCTCTACCTGCCTGATCCAGAAAATGAGACGGGAATGCATAACGGCGATACCACCGTGATATCCCTCCCCTCTTTGCAAGCCTATCAGGGAAAAACATTGAAGATCAAGGCTGCTTCCATCCCAGAAGGTGCGCAGTTGAGCGGCAGACTGGATGTGAAAGTCAACGATTCTCTTGGCACTTCCACCGACTACTCCGCGGCGAGTTTTCCGCTGCATTTCTTCGCTGAAAGCGACGGCAGCCAAACTGCTTTACAAGGCATCCATCGCTTCGCGCGGCCCGGTTTTGCCTCCCTAGTGATCACCACCACCTACGCAGATGGCTCAACCTTTTCCTCCCAACAAAACATCCTGTTAAACAGATGGGATTATGGCCCAGACCTGCCCCTCACGGTGGATGCCAGTTATATTGATCCCGCAGTAACCATACCCGAATGGGAAATGATCAAAAGTATTGTACAGGACGCGCCGGATGAAAAAGGCTGGAACTACAGCTTTCATTCTCCCAGCCCCACCCCCGAAGGGTGGACCTCGCTTTTTGGCAGGGTCAGGTCCTACAACGGCAGTGATTACATTTATTTTCACAGCGGAATGGATTTTCAAGGCAACACCACCACCCCGATCTACGCAGCCGCGGCAGGCACGGTGGTCTTTGCCGGCAACCTGGATGTGCGCGGCGGGGCAACCATCATCTCTCATGGCCGGGGGGTGTATACCGGTTACTGGCACCAGTCTCAGATCAACGTGAAAGTCGGCGACCGCGTGGAATTTGGGCAGGAGATCGGCTATGTCGGCGCCACCGGCAGGGTGACCGGAGCGCACCTGCATTTTGAGGTTATTGTGGGAGGCGTGCAGGTTGACCCTAATGAGTGGTTGAACGGCGGTTATTAGAGACAAAAACTCGCCTCTCAATATCCACGAAAGGCGAGTTTCTTTTTAAACGGTCGACTGGTCTACTCGTATTTTGACTTATCGATCAGGTCACGCAGTTTTTCCTCTTCTGTCTTTTCTTTGACAGGAGTATGAGTCTTCAACGCGTCTTTCTCTGCGATTTCTGCGGCTCGCAGAATGTCAAGAGGCGCTGCCTGCATGATGGACCATTTTCCACAGTTCTCGCAACGGTCCAGTTTGCCAATGCCAAGGTTCATGCCCCACATGTGGCGCGGGGTAGGCCTGCCGCACTTGCGGCAGATCGATCCACCCGCGAAACCATAGCTACGCTCGGTGCCTGGCTCAACACCACCGGGATTGCGCTTGCGCATGACCGCAAATTGGATGCCGCTGACCAGCAGCATGACACCCACGGTCAATCCCAAAATGGGAATGATCACCTTCTGCATGCCTGCACTTTCTTCCTCAGCGGTAACAAAATTCATGTGCCGGGCGGGAGTGGTGAACACTTCACCTGCCGTGTTGGTCACCACAGCCGTCAGGTCATGCCATCCGTAGGCATACTGAGTGGTGTTGAATTGGAACTTGAATGGCGATTCGGTCACGGTAGCCATGACCTGATCATCGAGATAATAGACCACCGAAGCAATGCCTTCAGGACCAACCACCGTTAACGAGAAGAGACCCTTGATGCTCGCGCCTGCCCCGTAGCCAAAATCGCGGTTGATCCCCATGCGGTAGGTCGGTTCTTCTTCAGTTTGAGCCAGAACCGGGTTAATAATCAAGGCCAAAACGAAACTGACCAGAAGCAATCCAAAGACGACCAATTTCTTGTTTTTCATTTGAACACCTTATTTCCAACCAGTGAGTATGTATTCCCGCCTGAAAAGGCGCGCTGCCAACCAGATCAACCCCACATCTGCCAGAAGCAAGACTGCGGCAGAGATCAAGACCAGCTTGATATCCAGAACGACCAACCCGGCGATCTGGCCAAAGAGCACCATCATCACGGGCAAAATCAAGACCGCGGAAATTTGCTCCGCCACACGCGGATCGGCTGCCCGTGACGAAACGAATATGGCAAAATTCACAGCCATGATCGCCATCAGGGGACCAAGCAGGAAGATGGCACCCATCCAGGTGGGCCCCATAATGTAAGCGTGCACAGCCTCACTGATGCCAGTCAATGGAGAGACCAGAATAAAGAGCAGAAAACAGCCCCAGGTGGCCGCCACAGCAGGAATGACGGCAGACAACCCCTTGCCTGCCAACAATTCTTCCGTGGTGGTGGGTGTAGCCAGTAACGGTTCGAGACTATGGGTGGTCTTTTCGCCCACGATGCTGTAGGCTGCGATCGCGATGGGAATGGCGATGGGCATGATCATGTACATGAGCATGAATTCGTTGATCAAAAAGATCTGCATGCAGTCCATGCCAGGCAGATTGCCACAGGCGGTGGCAAATTGAGCCGGGATATCCGCTGAATCCCCCCCCGCCATGTTCGGGTTGGAGCCAAAAAAGAAAAGCATGCCCAGAGGCAGGAGCGTGAACAGCAACGGCATCAGAATGATGGTAAACAGAACGGCGCGATTCTTGAAGATTTCCGCCCATTCCTTGGTGATAATGGTTTTCACTCGCAAATAGTTAAACATGGCTTACTCCTGCACCTTGATCATGCTCAAATACACGTCCTCAAGGGAATGACGCAATTCACCCACAAACTGCACTTCCGCGCCGGCTTCCACCAGCTTGCGTAGAATGACAGGATTCTCCTCTTCGGGGTGGTCCAATCCAATCAGCAGGCTGTTCTCGACCTGCTGAACCTCTTTAACAAAGGGGAGTTTCGAGACGAGCTGCGCAAATTGCTGATCTGCCCGCACCAGATGAAAGGCGATACGGCGGCCATAAAGGCGCTTGCGCAGGTTCTCAGGCGTATCGACCGCGATCAGGCGCGTCTTGAAGATGGCGATCCGGTCACAAAGGCGGTCTGCCTCATCCAGGTTGTGAGTGCAGAGCACAATGGTGCGCCCCTCTTTTTTCAACTCGTCGATGAAATCCCGCACCAGGCGTGAAGCCTCAGGGTCAAGCCCACTGGTGGGTTCGTCCAGAAAGAGCAACTTGGGTTCATGCAGCAGGGCACGCGCGATGGCTAATTTTTGGCGCATACCCTTTGAAAAACCACCCGCTTCGTCCAGCCGTCGGTCCCACAAACCAAGCATGCGCAGGTAGCGTTCGACCGTGCCTTTGGCATCCTTCACGCCATAAAGATTTGCAAATATGGTCAGGTTCATCTCGGCGCTCAGGCGTTCGTACAGACCCGGGGTTTCGGTGAGAATGCCCACCGACTGCCGGATGGCCTGATCCTGCCTGCCTACCTGGAATCCGTTGACGACCGCAGTGCCAGAGGTGATGCCGATCAGGCTGGTCAACATGCGCACCGTGGTGGTCTTGCCCGCACCGTTCGGCCCAAGAATGCCGAACACTTCGCCTTCCTTCACGTCCAGTGAAAGGCGATCCACAGCCGTGATGGGTTCCTTCTTTTTACCGACAGTAAATACTTTGGTTAAGTCTTGCGTTTGGATCATTCATTTCTCCTTGTGGCTGCCAATAAATCCTACCAATTATAAATCCATCATGCTGCACCAGGAGTAGGAGTTGATATAATTATCAATAAATTCACGTACCCTGAAGCAGTAGAGGGTAGAAAAGAGAGAAATCATGGCGAGTGGTTCATTAACCTGCATCTATTGCGGCGCCTCCAATCCAACCGGGATAAACCGTTGTGTCTCATGCGGTGCACCGATCGACATTCCGGTCACTCCTCCGGTGCGCGTAACGACCGTCAATACCCCCACCCCACCCATTACGCCCGTTCAAACCGCGACACGACCTGACACCACTCCCGATCAGATCCGGGATGCCATTGATGGCACCCCCTTGAGCGATCAGTTGAAAGAAGGCCTCAAGACCGCTGGCGCAAGCATCGGGTCGCTCGGCATCGGTACTTTCATCGCCCGCACAGCGGCTGAAGCAGGTGCCATCTCGATCGCTGCGTTTTTGATCGGTTTTTACGCGGCGGCCACGCGCAGTCTGTTGCTGGGTTTATTTGGCGGCATGTTCATCGGTTTGATGGTTGGTTTGGTGGTCAAGCGTCCGCTGGGTGCTTTTCTATCCGCCCCAATTGGCACCATAGCAGGATTAATCGCGGCTCGTTTTGCACAACCCCTGCTGCCTGAATGGCCGGTCTACCCCCTGCTCGGCTTGCTCGGGGGAACCCTGCTGGCTCTGCTGGGCGGAAGGCGCGGTTCGAGCAACACCGTGGTCAGATGGTATCACCGCTTTCGCCCGCTGCTGGGCATGGTGGGTGGCTTTATGTTCGCCATTTTGGGTTACGCGATCGGTGGCCTGGCTCGCTAATCAAGAAAAAACATGAAACTTTCGCAATCTTATAAATTGGAAATCTTCTGTCCCGAACAGAACCTGAACGAGATCCTCGAAGTTCTGGCATCAGCGCACGCCGGCGAGATCGGCCAATACGACCACTGCGCTTCAATAGTTGAAGTGCGGGGAACCTACCGACCGCTGGCTGGCAGCCATCCGGCCGTGGGTGAAGTTGAACACTTGTTCACTGGCAGCGAATGCAAGATCGAAGTGAACTGCCTCGAAGAACATCTGGAAAGTGCCATCCGGGCGGTGCGCAAGGTGCATCCCTATGAAGAACCGGTGATCAACATCATCCCACTCGCCAATACGCTTTTTGGTGGTACGTAATGAAGCAAAGAACCTGATCAGTTTTCGATCAGGTTCTTTTTTTACATTCATTCCCTTACTAAAAATGGTCGATTACGGTTTGGGAGTGGCTTCGGGGAAAGTGAAGGTGTAAGTCAAAGAATAGGGACCGCAGCCAGTGGCAGTTGCCCGGCAGATCCGGTAATAATACAGGGTGTCATCGTCACCCTCCACGTAAGCGGAGCGGGCGCTCGGGTCTTGGATCACATAATAGGTGACGCCCTTTTCACCCAAAGTGGGTTTGGTGGAAGTCTTTGAATAGAGGAGTTTGTAACCCAGTGGGGCAGACCCCGTGTCTTTCCATTCAATGTAGGCTTTACCGGCCTTGTTGATCACCATCCAGGTGATGAATGGGATCGAATCAGTACTCGGTGAATTGCTATTACCGCCCGTCCCACTAGAAGCGGCAGCGGCGGTTTTTGTCAGTGTAGCCGCCGCGGAAGTGGCCGTTTGCTGCAAGTTAATATCTGGAGTGGGCGTGTAAGGCATGACAGCAAAGATCTTCAAATCGCTGTAAATATCACAGGCATCATACAGAAAACGACAGACTCGCAGATAGTAAATGGTGCCGGGGTCCACGGTAATCAAAGCCGAACGGGAGGTGGAACTTCCGGCAACGATCGAGTTGCTCTCAGGAAACGTTGGTACACCCTGTTGGTCCGTCCAGACCACCCGAAAACCGGAGGGGAACTCACCCGTAACCTCCCAGGTGACCAAGATGGAGTATTCCGGTTTTTCAACGATGCCAGTGATCACAATGTTGCCTGGTAACGGAGTGAATGTAGGAGACGCCAACAACAGCGGATCGATGGTAGGCGATGGAGTTTCAGTGGGAGGGATCACGACTGATTGGGTTTGATAGACCTGGGTTGCCAGTGCGGCGAGTGTGGCATACTCCGGGTTAAAAGTGGTCGGTTCAACAGCTTGTCCACCGGTTCCAGAAAACAATTGGCAGCCCGTTGACAGCATCAACATTAAAATCACAATCCCAAGCCAAAGACGTTTGCCCATTTTTCCTCCTCAAGCGAGTGAATCACCCTATCCGATTGTATAGGGAAGTAAACTCATCCAGATAGACAAGTTTATAAATCGACTATACGCAATTTAATGCTGCGATCTCACTGCACCTGATCCTCATCCTCCAGGTGCATGTAATGCAGAATACGATGAAATATCGGTGCAATTATTATGCCTGAAACCGCCAAAAACACGATCCCTGAAAACAAAGCGTAAAGCGAGGCAAAAACCTTTCCGCTCTCGGTCACCACAGGGTTGACGGGGCCCATTCCTCCCAGGATCATGGAGGCGTTCAGCAAGGCGTCCAGCCAGCCCAGATTTTCATAACCGTGATATCCCAACATTCCGATCCCTAACGAGATCGCGATCACTCCAAAACCCGTGAGGGAGTGAACGAACAAACGCAGATAGAACTTCGGGCGTGGCAGCAGCGGTTCAGAATGCCTTTCGTACATAAATCCCTCCGGAACTCAAGTACCTCAATGATATATCATTCGTCCGACAGACCAATAAAAAACCAATGAAAAATGTGTAGAATTAACTCTTGACTCTCCCCTTGGGGGAGGTTGTATGCTATGTACACTGATGGCCATCAGGAGGAACGTTTGCTAAAGATCGGAGACTTCTCGCGCATCGCCCATGTTTCGATCAAAACCCTGCGACATTACGCTCACGAGGGATTGCTGGAACCTGTCTGGATCGACCGTTTTTCAGGGTATCGATACTACGCTCTGGATCAACTTCCACGCTTGAACCGGGTGTTGGCCTTGAAAGATATGGGATTCTCGCTAGATCAGATCAAAGGAATGCTGGCTGACGATCTGGCTGCGAGTGAACTGCGCGGCATGCTGAGACTCAAACAAACCGAGTTGAGGATGCACCTGCAGGAAGAACAGCGCAGACTGATGCGGGTGGAAAAGCGATTGGAGCAGATCGAAATCGAGGGGTTGGCAACCGGCCACGATGTGCTGGTCAAATCGATCCCAGCCAGCATGGCTGCCCACGCCCGCATCCGCGCGGCAAGCCTGGACCAAAGCGATGCAGCCGGTGAAGGGCTGCGTGAAATGATCTTGCAGTGGTGTGAAACCAACAAGGTCCACATCAACGGTCCCTGGTTCAGCATGCAAGAAAGTGGAAGCTTCAGCGAGACAAACATCGAACTTCATTTGGGCGTGTTTGTCGAGGAAGATTCAAAGATCAAGGAGAAATCCAGCAACTGTCCGATTCGATTAAGCCGCATCAAAGAGATCCCACTGGCTGCCTGCCTGCTTGGAAGCACAGTCAACCAGATACCGCAAACCGAATTGATCCAATGGATCGAAACCAACGGGTACTCCATATGCGGAGAAACACGCTTTGTATACCTGGGTGAAACCCCCGAGATCCCTCTGAACAAACGCGTGATTGAGCTGCAGACTCCGGTACGTTGCGGGCCGGAAAATATAGAAAGTTTAGTCCAACTCAAGGAGATTAAGATGGAACCAGTAAAATTTGAAACGCTGCCCGCATTCAAGGTGATGGGCTTGAAGTACCGAGGTAAGAACGAGAATCAAGAGATCGCCGCCATGTGGGGTGAATTCAACAAGCGCGCTGATCTGATTCCGAACATTGGCGAGTGCGCGTTCGGTGTATGCACCATGGTGAGCGACGCCCCCCAGGGTGTGTTCGAGTATGTAGCCGGGCTCAAAGTGGCCGCTGACGCCATTCCCCCCGAAGGCATGGTGGTGGTGGATGTGCCTGAGAATCGTTATGCGGTTTTTGAACACCGCGGCGCCATGGAACTGCTGGGGAAGACCTACCACTCGATCATCAACGAATGGTTCCCCCGTTCTGGGATGAAACCCACCGGCGGTTATGATATGGAAGTTTACACCGAGGAGTTTAAGAACTTCGCTCCCGATTCGGTATTCTACATTTACGAACCAGTCAAATAATAAAGAACCCCTCCCCTGCTTAAAAACAAGGGAGGGGTTCTTCTTATGTGATATCTAATCCGCAACAGGCGGGTAAACCCAGAGCGGAAGGTTGCTGTCGATGGTCGAATTGATACCCAGCTGACCATAATTGTTCTCGCCCCAGCACAGCGCAGCCTGGTTTGAGCCCTGCAGAACACAAGTGTGGTTGGCGCCAACCGCCAGGTCGCTGACGTTCGCCAGGTTTGAAACCAGGTTGGCAGAGGAAGAATCCAGATTGGTGCCGTTACCGAGCTGTCCCTGGACATTGGTGCCCCAGCAGGAGACAGTCAGGTCATCGTTGAGCGTGCAGGCATGCTCAAAACCGGTGCCGACTTCGAACGCAGTCTGCGTATGATCGATCATTTCAGGAAGCTCATCCGCCTGCCAGCAGCGCACAGAACCATCCATTTCGACCGCGCAGCCTGAGTTTATCCAGCGGTTGGCAGAGATGGACAGCGGATTGGAGACATTTTCAAGAGTCGAAACCGAGGCATTGCTCCAAAGATTAACCTGGCTGAAAGTTCCCCCCAACAAGCTGGTTAGCCCGCCCGAGATGAGCAGCTGATCATCCGAAATTTGTGCTTGCACAGCTTTAGAGCGATCTACGTTGGTACCGTCGTTGAGTTGGCCATTCGAGTTCTCTCCCCAGCACCAGACCTCATTGTTGATCAGTTTGGCGCAGGTGAAATCTTCGCCGGCTGTAAAATCAACCACGGTCTGCTGAAAATCAGCCACTTTCACGGGGATGGAACTGTCAACCGTGGTACCGTTGCCCAGTTGACCAGAGCCATTCTCACCCCAGCACCAGATCTCGTTTTCACTGGTCAGGGCACAGGTGTGCAGGCTGCCAGCAGTCAGGTTGATCACACCAGTCAGATTTTTTACATAGACAGGTTGGTATTGGTCCACGTAGGTATCATTCCCCACCTGCCCCGAGGCATTCAAGCCCCAACACACGACCCTGCCGTCCTCGACGGTCATGCAGGTATGTGCAAAACCAGCGACGATAATTCGATTACCGGTGACAGGGATGGTCAAACTGACAGGTTTGGCCTTTCCAGTGACAGGGATGATGACCAATTGGGGTTGGGGTTTGGAGGGTACAGGATTGATCTGAGTAGGTTCCACAGTGGGCTGCACTGGCTCAGGAGTGGTCGGTGTGGCAGTTGGAACAGCGTCTGTGGGTGTTACATCAGTCGGAGCAGGGGTTGTCTCGGTCGCGGTAGGCGCAGAGCCTGTGGGCACGGGAGTAGTCTCAGTGGTCGCGGGGGTCGCTTCAGTTTCAGTGGGAAGGGCCTCGGTTGGCACGGGAGTGGTTTCGGTGGCCGTGGGGGTCGTTTCGGTTTCAGTGGGAAGCACTTCGGTCGGCACGGGAGTAGTTTCGGTAGCCGTGGGGGTGGCTTCAGTTTCAGTGGGAAGCACTTCGGTCGGCACGGGAGTAGTTTCGGTAGCCGTGGGGG